>DATLVO010000381.1:0-7890 GCA_035577485.1 Verrucomicrobiia bacterium | reverse complement strand
GCAAGACGATGGAGGTCGTCGATCAGGAGCGGGACGCGTTCGTCGGTGGCGCGCGCCTTGAGGAGAGTGATGCTCGCGGCATACGGGCCTTCGCCCGGCCGCCGACCCGGGATCATCACCCCAAAACAGACGACGCCCTCGACCGTCTCCTCGTCGTCCATCGAGTAGCCCCGCTCCCGGACCGCGTCGAGGTCGGCACGGAGCGCCTCGACCGTCCCGATCGAGTTCGGGGTCAACGTCGGTAGATCCCGGACACCGGCCAGCCGCTCGTCCAGGTCGTCCATCGCGAGGGACGCGAGTGCCGCTTTGCCGGTGGCCGTAACCGTGGCCGGGAGCCGTCGCCCGATCTGCGAGGTGAGCCGGACCGGTTGGCGGCCGTCGTGCCGGGCGAGATAGGTCATCTCCAGGCCGTCGAGGATCGCGAGCTGGACCGTCTCTTCGGAGCCGGTCGGAAGGAGCTGGGCGGCCTCGTAGAACTCCTGGACCTGGTCGACCGAGGCGAGGTACGCGCCGCCGAGCTCGGCCAGCTTGCGGCCGAGGGCGAACCCCGTGCCGATCCGACGGACGAGGCCGATGTCGGCGAGGGCGTTGCAGATGTTCGCAATCGATGACTTCGGCAGCCCCAGCCGACGGGCGAGCTCGCTCGGGCCGGCCGCCTCGCCGGCGTTCTCGGCGAGCAGGTCGAGGATGGCGCCGGCTCGGGTCACCGCCGGCGCGAGCGATTCGCTCTCGGCACCCGCGTCGTCCGCGAGACGTGCGGCTTCGGTCATCGTCGGGGCTCCCCTCAGGTCGGGCTACGGGCTTCGCGCTTGCGGCGGTCGGTCGGCCAGCCGGCTGAACCGCGTGCGGTATCTTGACTTTCGCGATGCTGTCGGCATACTGGCCAGCATACCGCCATCTGTTCAGTATGCTGGACGATCGGCGCCGGATGTCAAGAGGAGGGCTTCCCGCAGTGTCGCGGTACCGACTGGTCGCGGCAGCGATCATCCCGATTCTCGTCCTGACGGCCTGTAATAGCTCGGCCAGTCCGTCGTCATCGTCACCGGCCGCATCCGCTCCGGCGGCATCGGCCCCGGCGGCCTCCGGCCCGGCCCCATCGGCCTCGGGCCCCGCCGCCACGCCGGGCACGAAGTTCGCGGGCATCAGCGTCAACATCCTGACCTTCAACGGCCCGCAGGTCGCCGAGCCGCTCCAGCGCCGGGCCCCGGACTGGGAGAAGCTGACCGGCGGGCACGTCAACGTCGTCGCCGTCGGGTTCCAGACGATCTACGACAAGGCCCTGCTCGACGCGTCGACCGGGACCAACTCGTTCGACGGCTACGTCTTCGACCCCCAGTGGATGGGCGACTTCGTCGGCCCGGGCTACCTGCTCGACCTGACCGATCGCGAGAAGAACGATCCCCAGCTCGACCAGCAGGACATCGTCCCGTTCTTCCGTGACTACAACTCGGTCTACAACGGCAAGAACTACACGATCCCGCTCGACGGCGACTTCCACATGGTCTATTACCGGAGCGACCTCCTGACCAAGGACGGTCTCAAGCCGCCGGCCACGTGGGACGACTACCTCACGATCGCCCAGAAGTACAACGGCCAGGACCTCAACGGCGACGGCCAGCCGGACTACGGCTCGTGCATCGCGAAGAAGAAGGGCGCCCAGAGCTACTGGTGGATCATCTCCGTCGCTGCCGGCCTCCTCCAGGGCAAGGGCACGAGCGACGGCGCGTTCTTCGACACCACGAACATGAACCCGCTCTTCGGCAAGAACGAGGCGATGACCCTCGCCCTCCAGACCTACGCGAAGACGGCGACCTTCGGCCCGCCGGACGAGCTCAACATGGACGTCGGCGGGTCGCGCGGCCTGTTCACGACCGGGCGCTGCGCCCTGACGATGGACTGGGGCGACATCGGCACCCTGACCCCGGGCACGTACGCCCAGGACAAGACCGGCGCGACGATCACCCCGGGCTGGAAGCAGGTCCTCGATCGGGCCAGCGGCAAGCTCGTGCCGTGCGACGCCACGACGTGCCCCTACGCGGTCGACGGCGTGAACTACGCCCCGTTCGGCTCCTTCGGTGGCTGGTCGGGCGCGATCAACGCGAAGTCCCCGAAGGCCAACCAGGACGCCGCGTATGACTTCCTGTCATACATGAGCGCACCGGCCCAGTCCGGCATCGACGTGACGCTCGGAAAGACCGGCTTCAACCCCTACCGGACGTCCCACTTCACCAACACCGCGCCGTGGCTCGCCGCCGGCCTCAGCCAGGCCGCCACGGACAACTACCTCGGGGCGATCAAGACGAGCCTCGACAACAAGAACTTCGTGCTCGACATGCGGATCCCGCAGACCAAGCAGTACGAGCAGGACGTGCTCGACACGGCCATCGCGCAGTACCTTGCCAAGGAGCTCGACGAGGCCGGCACCGAACAGGCCATCGCCGACGGCTGGAACTCCATCACGGATCAGGCCGGAAGGGACAAGCAGCTCGCTGCCTACGTCGCCAGTCTTGGCATCAAGAAATAGCGCGATCGACGAGCCGCCGCGAGAGCCGGGCCTTCCGGGCCCGGCTCCGCGCCGTACCGCAGCCCGCCTGGCGACCGACACCCTCGGCGCCTGGCGGTCCGACGGCGCGGCCCGATGGCTGTTCATCTGGCCCGCCGTCCTCCTGATCCTCGCCCTTTCCCTCTTCCCCCTCGTCGCCTCGCTCGCCCTCTCGGTCTCGAAGCTGGTCTTCAACCCGGGCAGCGTCGATCTCGACTTCATCGGCTTCTTCAACTACCAGCAGCTCCTGTTCGGCCTCGAGAAGAGCCATTTCCTCGGGGTCATGAAGGCGCCCTCGGCCGTCGGCTGGGCGATCCTCATCGGCACGATCGCCCTGGTCGCGATCGCCTGGGTCCGGACCGCGCGGAGCGGCCGCGTCGGACCCGTCGGGCTCGCCCTCCGTCTCGTCGGCGGCATCGTGCTCGCCGGGTTCGTCTGGCTCCTGGTCCAGACGCTGGCGAGCGACGGCGGCCGGCCGGGCTCCCTCGTCGTCACGCTGATCTTCGTCTTCGGCGGGATCGCGCTCCAGCTGACGCTCGGCCTGGGGCTGGCGATGCTCGCCGTCCAGCAGGTCCCGTGGCGGCGCTTCTTCCGGATCCTCTTCCTGATCCCCCTGACGATCACCCCGGTCGGCGTCGGCTACATGTTCCTGATGATGACCGACACGTCGAAGGGCCCGTTCGAGCCGCTCTGGGTGGCGCTCGGCCTGCGCAACTTCACCTGGGTCACCGACCCATGGCTGGCCCGCCTCGCCGTGATCATCGGTGACACCTGGCAATGGACGCCGTTCGTCTTCATCGTCCTGCTGGCGGCCCTCGAGAGCCTCGACCAGGAGGTCCGCGAGGCGGCCCTCGTCGACGGCGCGAGCCGCTGGCAGAGCTTCCGCCACATCACCGTGCCGGCCCTCCTGCCGGTCACGACGACGATCGTCCTGATCCGGATCATCGAGGGCTTCAAGATCATCGACATGCCGAACATCCTGCTCGGCGGGGGGCCCGGCACCGCGACCCAGTCGATGACCCTCCAGGCCTACATCGACTGGAACACGCTCAACCTCGGCCGGTCGGCCGCGATCGCGTACCTGCTCCTGATCCTCGTCTCGGTGGTCGCGACCGTCTACGTCAGCTTCGTCCGCCGGCGGGTCACGGAACTGGCATGAGGAGCCCGTTCCGGCGCCGCTCGGCGACCGACCTCTCCCCGCCCGCGAAGTTCGGTGCGTTCCTCATCCTGCTCGTCTGGGCGTTCATCGTCCTGTTCCCGATCTACTGGCTGTTCGTGACCTCGTTCAAGACCCCGTACGAGGTCGACAAGGGCCCGTTCTACATCCCGTTCGTCGACTTCCAGCCCACGCTCGACGCCTGGAAGTACATCCTGTTCGACCTCGGGAACGACACGCTCCGGCCGTACGTGAACACCGTGATCGTCGGGCTGAGCAGCTCCGTCATCGCGCTCATCGTCGGATCGCTGGCGGCGTATGCGCTCGTCCGGTTCACGTACCGGCCGCGGGTCGGGATCGTCGGGCTGTTCATCGGCTCGTTCGCCCTCGCGACGATCGCGGCGATCGCCGGCGCGCCGCCGCAGATCGCCTTCTTCTCGGGCCTCGCGGTGTTCCTGATCCTCGCCCAGACGATCGGCCGCCGGTTCGTGCGGGCGTTCGGCAACAGCGACATCGCGTTCTGGCTGATCTCGCAACGGATCCTCCCGCCGATCGCCGTCGCCGTCCCGCTGTACGTGTTGTTCCAGCAGGTCCACCTGCTCGACAACATCGCGGCCCTGATCCTGACGTACGTCGCGACGAACCTGCCGATCGTCGTCTGGCTGATGCGCGACTACTTCGCGTCGCTGCCGCGCGAGCTCGAGGAGTCGGCCGCGGTCGACGGTGCGTCCGTCTACCGCATCGTCCGCTCGATCGTCCTGCCGATCTCCGTCCCGGGCCTCGTCGCGACGTTCCTCATCGTCCTGATCTTCGCCTGGAACGAGTTCCTCATCGCCCTCGTCCTCACGAGCGCGAACGCCCAGACGATGCCCCTCCAGGTGGCGGCGCAGAATGCGACCCGAGGCCCGCAGTGGTGGGCGATGTCGGTCCTGATCATCATCATGATCACGCCGGTCGTCGCGATGGCCGTGGCGCTCGAGCGCTTCATCACCCGGGGCATCCTCGTCGGCGCGTTGAAGGGCTGAGGGTCGATGGGCACGATCACCGCCGTGGACGTCATCGACGTCCGCTTCCCGACCTCGCGGAGCCTCGACGGCTCGGACGCGATGAACCCCGACCCCGACTACTCGGCTGCGTACGTGGTCCTCCGGACCGATGCCGCCGACGGGCTCGAGGGCCACGGGCTGACGTTCACGATCGGCCGAGGGACCGAGGTCGTCGTCGCGGCCGTGGACGCCCTCCGGCCGCTCGTGCTCGGCCGGCGGACCGAGACGCTGTTCGCCGACATGGGCGGGTTCTGGCGGGAGCTCGTCGGCGACAGCCAGCTGCGCTGGATCGGGCCGGAGAAGGGTGTCATCCATCTCGCCACGGCCGCGGTCGTCAACGCGGCCTGGGACCTCTTCGCGAAGACGGCCGGCAAGCCGCTCTGGAAGCTCCTGGTCGACATGACCCCCGAAGAGCTCGTCGCCCTCGTCGATTTCCGGTACATCACCGATGCCCTCCCGCCGGAGCGGGCCCTCGAACGGCTGCGTGCGCTCGCCCCCAGGCGCGCGGAGCGCGAGGCCGAGCTCCGGCGGGACGGGTATCCCGCGTACACGACGTCGGTCGGCTGGCTGGGCTACGACGACGACAAGATCCGGCGGCTCTGCCGGGAGGCGCTTGCCGAGGGCTGGACGCGGTTCAAGCTCAAGGTCGGGGCGGACGTCGAGGACGACCGCCGGCGGGCGCGGATCGTCCGCGAGGAGGTCGGGGCGGATGCGATGGTGGCGGTCGATGCCAACCAGCGCTGGGGCGTGGACGAGGCGATCGCGTGGATGGCCCGGCTCGCCGAGTTCGACCCGTACTGGATCGAGGAGCCGACGTCGCCTGACGACATCCTCGGCCACGCGACGATCGCCCGCGCCGTGGCCCCGATCCGGGTCGCGACCGGCGAGCACGTCCACAACCGGGTGATGTTCAAGCAGTACCTGCAGGCCGGCGGGCTGTCCGTCTGCCAGATCGACGCGGCGCGCCTCGGAGGCGTGAACGAGGTCCTCGCGGTCCTGCTCCTCGCCGCGGAGTTCGGGGTGCCGGTGTGTCCACACGCGGGCGGGGTCGGGCTGTGCGAGCTCGTCCAGCACCTGTCGGCGGTCGACTACATCGCCGTCAGCGGGTCGCTCGACGGGCGGATGATCGAGTACGTCGACCATCTGCACGAGCACTTCCTCGATCCGGTCGTGATCCGCTCGGCCAACTATGTCCTGCCGACGCAGCCCGGCTACAGCGCCGAGATGCGGCCGGAGTCGCTGGCTCGGTTCCGCTTCCCGGACGGCGACGAGTGGCGGGCGATCGCCTCGGAGATCGCGGCGGCGGCGGCCGCTGCGGGGGCGGTGGGCGCGGCTCGGTGAGGCGATTCGGCCAGCTCATCGACGTAAGGCCGGAGTCGATCGACGAGTACGAACGGCTCCACGCGGCCCCGTGGCCTGGTGTGGTCGACCAGATCCGGCGCTCGCACATCCGGAACTACACGATCTTCCGCCACGGGACGCAGCTCTTCGCCTACTTCGAGTACGTGGGCTCCGACTTCGCGGCCGACATGGCGGCGATGGCCGCCGATCCCGAGACGCAGCGCTGGTGGGCGCTGACCGACGCGATGCAGGACCCGCTCCCCGACCGCGAGCCTGGCTCGTGGTGGACGACCCTCGACGAGATCTTCCACGTCGACTGACGATCCGCCGGCGCCCTTGCGAGCGGGCGCTGCGCGAGCTCTCGTCTCCGCGAGCGCGGCACCCCTTGAACACCCCGTCTGTTGTTGATGCGTTTCTTGGCATCCGTTCCGAGGCCCGTCCCGATGCGTGAACGCGCATCAGCTATGCGGGGAAGCGCATCAGGTATGCAGAGAAACGCATCAGGTTTGGGGTGGGTATCTTCGAGCGCGGTAGCCCCGCCGGGCCGCAGACGGCCTCAGAGGCTGACGAGGCGCCCCGTCGCCGCGGACTCGTAGAGGGCCGCGAGGGCCCGAGCCTGGCCCAGCATGTCCGCTCGACCGAGCCGCGGCGCATGCTCTCCCCGGATCGCCGCCGCGAAGTCGTCGAGCTCCAGCTCGTATGGGTCGATCTTCGGGATGTCCGCGACGAACCCGTCGGAGCCGACCAGCGTCGTCGCCCGACCGGCGAACGGGTCGTCGAGACGCAGCGAGCCGTCGGCCCCGATCGCCTCGATCCCGGAGTGCCGGCTCCGGAACCCCGAGGTCAGGCTCGCGACGACGCCCTCCCCGAAGTCGAGGATCCCGCTGAAGCGCTCGTCCACCCCCGACGGGGCCGGCCAGGCGAGGCCGATCGCGGCGATCGGCTCCCGTCCGACGAGCAGGCGCGAGGCGCTCACGCAGTACGTGCCGACGTCCATCAGCGACCCGCCCGCGAGGTCGCGCGAGAGGCGGATGTCCTCCTCCGACTCGATCTGGAAGCTGAACGTCGTCCGGATCGTCCGGAGCGCGCCGACGCGCCCCAGCTCCTCGGAAAACCGGATCGCATGCGGGCCGTGCCGCCACATGAAGCCCTCGGTGAGGATCAGCCCGCGACTCTCGGCGAGGTCGTGGGCGGCCTCGACCTCCGTGGCGTCCGTCGAATACGGCTTCTCGCACAGGACGTGCTTGCCGGCGCCGAGCGATCGCATCGTCCACGGGTGGTGCATCGCGTTCGGGAGGCAGATGTAGACGGCATCGACGTCCGCGTCCGCGAGAAGCGAGTCGTACGAGCCGTGAGCCCGCGGGATGCCGCGAGAGTCGGCTGCGGCCCGGGCGCGATCCGGCTCCCGGCTCGCGATCGCGACGACGTCGATGGATGCGGACCGTCGGGCGCCGGGCAGGAACCGATCGAGGATTCCGCCGGTCCCGATGATCCCAAGCCGGACCGGCGCGGCCGGCGGCGTCACGGCTGCCCCGCGGGCAGGGTGGGCGCGCGCTCAGAGGTAGTCATCGGGCACCGGGCCGACAATCTCCATCTCGTAACGCGCCGCCAGCTCGCTGAGCTCCGCCTCGCCCATCCCCACCGCGATCCCCGCGGCGAGCTCGTCGAAATAGCCGACCATGCCGGCCGGCGTGTAGAGGTTGAGCTTGCGACTGCCCGCTTCGAGCGTCTTGAACGTGTGCTCCATCCCGCGCGGGACGTAGATGAACGAGCCGGCGGGGCATTCGACCTCGCGTCCGTCGAGG
>DATLVO010000380.1:0-3619 GCA_035577485.1 Verrucomicrobiia bacterium | reverse complement strand
ATCCGCGTCCTCGTGGCGCAGACCGGGCTGCCGGTCCGGCTCGTCGGTGGGTCGGCTGGATTGCTCTTCGGTCTCGCGGGCAAGACCCACCAGACCCCGGACGATGTCGCTGTCATGCGGTCGATGCCGGGGATGACGGTGATCGCGCCCGGCGACGAGATCGAGACGCGCCAGGTCCTGCGCTGGGCCGTCGACTACCCGGGGCCGCTCTACCTCCGCCTGACGCGGGGGACGAGCACCTACCTGTTCGACGAGAGCTACCAGTTCGACTTCCCGCGGGCGGTCGCGCTGCGCGAGGGTTCCGACGTCGCGATCCTCAGCACGGGCACCCAGACGTCGCGCGTCCTCGACGCCCTTCCGGCGATCGAGGCGGCCGGCTACCGGCCCCTCGTCATCCATGTCCCCACGCTGAAGCCGCTCGACGAGGACGCGATCGTCGAGGCTGCCGAACGGACCGGTCGCGTGGTCACGGTCGAGGACCACAGCATCATCGGCGGCCTCGGCAGCGCGGTTGCGGAGGTCCTCTCGGCTCGTCGACCGACGCTCGTCCACCGCATCGGCGTGCGCGATGTCTACGCCGAGTCGGCGACGAACGACGAGCTGCTCGAGAAGTACGGGCTGTCGGCCCGGGCGGTCGCCGCATCGATCATCGACTGGCTCAGCGCCAGCTGACGCAGACGATCCCGCGGCTCTTCCGATGCCTCCGTTCGACGTTCCCTCCGATGGGTTCGTGGTCGACCACGTCACGCTGCGTGACTGGACGAGGGACGTGATCTGCCGGACCGGCACGGAGGCCGACATCGCCGACGATGTCGCGGACGTCCTCGTAGCCGCCGACCTGCGCGGGATCACCTCCCACGGGACCGGCCGCCTGTCGATGTACGTCTCGCTCGTCGAGGCCGGGATCACCGACGCACACCAGCGGCCCGAGCGGATCGGCGGAACGCCGGCACTGGGACTCTGGGACGCGCACAACGGTTGGGGACCCCACGCCGGTCGCGTCGTCATGGACGACGTCATCGTGAAGGCGACGACGCTCGGCATCGCCGCCGCGGTCATCCGTCACGCGAACCACTACGGCATCGCCGGCTGGTACGCGATTCGGGCGGCGGATCGGGGACTGATCGGCATGACGATGACCAACGGCACGCCGCTCGTGGCGCCGACCCGCGGCCGGACCAAGCTCCTCGGCACCAACCCGATCGCGTTCGCTGCGCCGGCGGGACGCTACGGCCGTCTGGTCCTCGACATGGCGACGTCGAGCGTCACGTGGGGCCGGCTGCTCGTCGACGCCCGTCGCGGTCGGGACCTCGCGGACGGCGTCGGGATGGACGTCGACGGTCGAGTGACGACGTCGCCGGCCGCCGTGCTCGCGGACGGGGCCCTGATCCCGCTCGGCGGCAGCGAGGCGACCGCCGGGTACAAGGGCTACGGGCTGGCGCTGATGGTCGATGCGCTGACCGGCGTGCTCGCGGCCGCGAGCTCCGGTCCGTTCGTGGAGCCGTTCTCGCTCGTCGGCGGGCCGTCCAACCTGGGCCAGATGTTCCTGGCCATCGACCCCGACGCCCTCGATCCGGGCGGCTACGAGCAGCGGCTCGAGACGCTCCTCGACGCGCTCGTCGAGGCGCCGACCGCGCCGGATGCTCCCGGCCCGGTGCTCTATCCCGGCCAGCCCGAGGCGGAGCGCGAGATCGAGCAGCGCGAGCATGGGATCGTGCTCGATGCGGGACACCACGAACTTCTCGTCAGGCTCGGTGAGAGAATCGGCCTGCCCCTGCCGACGTTGGTGCCGGTCAGGGCCCAGGTCGGGGGACCCGCGACATGAGCCGACGGATCAAGCGGTCGATGGACGTGCTGCTGGCCGCGCTGAGTCTCATCCTGCTCTCGCCGCTGCTGGCGGCGATTTCGGTCGCCGTCTTGCTCGACATCGGACGGCCGATCCTGTTCCGCCAGGCCCGTCCCGGGTTACGGGCCGAGCCGTTCGACGTCGTGAAGTTCCGCTCGATGCGCGATCTCCGGGACTCGCAGGGCCGGTCCCTCCCGATCGAGGATCGGATCACCAGGCTCGGCTCGATCCTGCGTCGCTTGAGCCTCGACGAGCTGCCCGAGCTCTGGAACGTCCTCAAGGGCGAGATGAGCCTGGTCGGACCGCGGCCGCTGCTGATGGAGTACCTGCCGGTCTACACGCCCGTCCAGGCACGCCGGCACGAGGTCCGGCCGGGTCTCACGGGCTGGGCCCAGGTGAACGGGCGCCATCAGCTCGAATGGGACGACCGGTTCGCGCTCGACGTCTGGTACGTTGACCATTGGTCGCTCGGGCTCGATCTGCGGATCCTCGCGGCGACCGTCAAGATCGTCCTGTCGGGGAAGGGAGCCGGCATGGGCAAAGATCCGCCCGCGAATTTCCGGGACCGGCTCAGCATCGGGGAACGCGATCCGCGGTAGACGTCCCGAGGTGCCCTGCGGGCACGGATACAGGCCAAGAGAGGATGCATGCGGGCCGAGCTGATCGAACCCGATTCGCCGCGCTGGACCGACGCACTTGCCGGGATGCGCCACGACTTCTATCACCTGCCGGACTATGTCCGGTTCGCCTCGCGTCGCCAGGAGGCCGGTGAGCCGCTGGCGTTCGTCGCCGAGGACGCGGGGCAGCGGTTCTTCGTGCCGCTCATCGTCCGCCCGATCCCGGCCACCGCAGCCGAGGGCGCGGCTCTGTTCGACGTGAGCGGCCCGCGCGGCTATCCGGGCCCGCTGGTCGCGCTCGATCCGGCGGGAGCCGACGACGACTTCATCGAGCGTTCGATCGCGGCGTTCAAGGAGGTCCTGTGCGAACGCGGCATCGTCACCGCGTTCGTCCGTCTTCACCCGCTGCTGACGCCGCCGACGGAGTCGTTCGAGCAGGCCGGTTCCCTCGTCCACCACGGGGACAGCACCTCCATCGACCTGACCCTGCCCGAGGAAGAGCTCTGGCGGCAGACGGACCACGGACATCGCCAGGGAATCCGGAAGGCGACGCGACTCGGCTACGTCGCCCGGATCGACTCGACCTGGGAGCGCTTCGACGGCTTCGTGGCCGTCTACCAGGAGACGATGCGACGCCTGGGCGCCGAAACCTTCTGGCATCTCTCGTCCGACTACTTCCGGGACCTCCGCGCGACCCTCGGCGACCACCTGCATCTCTGCGTGGTCGAACGCGGGGACGAGCTCGCCTCGGCCGGGCTGCTAACGGAGCTGGACGGGATCGTCGAGTTCCACCTGTCGGGGACGGCGGACGCTCACCTCCGGGCGAGCCCCTCGAAGGTCCTCATCGATCACGCGCGCGGGTGGGCGAAGGGGCGCGGCGACGACCTCTTCCATCTCACGGGCAGCCTTCGGCCCGGCGATCCGCTCAGCCAGTTCAAGGCCGGCTTCTCACCGACCCGCCATCCGGTCTGGTCGTGGCGCGTCGTCGTCGATCCGGCGGCCTATGACCGGCTTCGGACCGGGTGGGAGGCGATCCACGGCGTCCCGGCCGACGCAGCCGACGGCTACTTCCCGGCGTACCGGAGTCCGGGGCCCCAGCCATGAAGCAGCTCGTCCTGTTCGGGACCGGCGCCATCGCCAGCATCGTCCACTTCTA
>DATLVO010000379.1:0-2891 GCA_035577485.1 Verrucomicrobiia bacterium | reverse complement strand
CGGCCCGACGCGTCCGCCGCGAGGAGACCGGCGTTCACGGGCGTCGGCCGTGACGCCAGGTTCGGCCGGTCGAGGCGGGCCGCGCGGGCACGCTTGGCGAAGATCGCGACCCGCAATGGGTCCTTGGTCGGTCGCTGGCCGTCGACGCGCGGCCGCTCGACGCCCGAGGCCGTGTCGACCCCCAGCGCCGGAATGACCCGGACCGCCTCTGCGACGTTCGACGGATCGAGGCCGCCCGCGAGCAGGACCGGGACCTCGCGAGCGACCGCGGCGGCCAGGGTCGGGTCGACGCGCCGGCCCGTTCCGCCCGGGTGGCGCCCGCCCGCCGCGTCGAGGAGGATCCGGTCTGCACCCCCGGCCAGGAACGCCCGGGCGCGGGCGACGATCGCGATGGGGTCATCGCCGTCGCGGACGCGGACCGCCTTCCAGGCGGACCGGCCGGCCGCCGCCAGGTCCGCCTCGCGTTCGTCGCCGGAGAACTGGACCACGTCGGGATCGAGCGCCGCGACGATCTCGGCGATCCGGTCCCGGCCGGCGTCGGCGGTGATGGCGACGATCTGCGGGGCCGGACTCCCGAGGCTGCGGGCGACCCGCGCCAACGCGATCGCCTCGACGAGCTGGAGCTCACGCGGGGTGCCCGGGACGAGGTTCAGGCCGATCGCGTCGGCACGGGAGCGAATGGCCGCGAGGACCCCGTCCGCGTCGGTGACCCCGCAGATCTTCACGAACGGGACCGACGCCCGGTTGGCCGGGTCGGCCGGCGCGCGGCCGGCGGCGACGAACGCACGGGCGGCGGCCGCGGGCTCGGCCGATCGGACAAGCGCCTCGCCGACGAGCGCCGCGTCGAACCCGACGGCGCGCCAGGCGGCGATCGTCGACGCGTCGCGCACGCCCGACTCCGCGACGACGAGACGGTCGTCCGGCACGAGCGCCCGGAGCCGGATCGCCCGATCCGTGTCGACCTCGAGCGTCCGGAGGTCGCGGTTGTTGATCGCGATCAGCCGGGCGTTCGTCGCGAGCGCTCGGGTCAGCTCGCGCTCGTCGTGGGCTTCGACGAGCGGCTCGAGGCCGATCTCGAGCGCACGATCGACGAGCCCGGCAAGTCGCTTCTCGGGATGGAGGACCGCGAGGAGCAGCACGAGGTCCGCACCGGCCGCGCGGAGATGCGGCAGCTGGATCGGCTCGACGACGAACTCCTTGGCGAGGACCGGGATCGACACGGCCGCTCGAACGGCGCGCAGGTCATCGATCGAGCCGCCGAACCAGTGGGGCTCGCAGAGAACGGAGATCGCGGTCGCACCCCCGGCCTCGTAGGCACGGGCGCGGGCGACGATGTCCTCGTCCGGGGCCGCGATCTCGCCGGCCGAGGGCGAGCTCCGTTTGATCTCCGCGATCAGGTGGAGGCCCGGCGCGGCGAGGCGATCGAGGATCGGCCGCGGCGGCGGCGTGGCCGCCGCGATGGCGAGGTGGTCGTCGATCGAGAGACGGCCCATCTCCTCGCGGATGTCGACCCGGCGACGCTCGGCGATCTCGGCGACGACGTTCCGACCCGGGCGACGTCGACCGGACCCGGGCGGCGCGGGCTCATCCTCGACCGGCGGCGCGAGGCGTTCGAGTTCGCGATCGTCGAGCAGCGTCATGCCGGTGCCGCCTCGCGGTCGGCGCGCGCCGCGTCGGCCGTTCGCCGCTCGGCCCGAAGCCGCTCGAGCAGCTCGGACCCCAACCCGGCATCGATCGTCAGGGCCGCCCGGTCGACGCCATCCTCGAGCGTCGCGGCGACACCGGCCACGACGAGGGCCGCGGCCGCATTCAGGACGACGACGTCGCGACGGGACCCGGGCTCGCCGCGGAGGATCGTCTCGATGATCGCGGCGTTGTCGGCGGGCGAGCCGCCCGCGAGACGGTTGTTGCCGGCCCGGGTCAGGCCCAGGGCTGCCGCGTCGACCGACCGGACCTCGATCCCCGCCGCGGTCACGTCGTGGATCGTCCCGGTCCCGTCGAGCGGCAGCTCGTCGATTCCGTCGCCGCCGACGACGAAGGCCCGCTCGACGCCGAGCCGGTGGAGAACGGCGGCCAGCTTCGGGGCGGTGGCGGGGTCGGCGACCCCGACGACTTGGCGGCGGGCGCCGGCCGGGTTCGTCAGCGGTCCGAGGAGGTTGAACGCCGTCCGGACGCCGATCTCCCGGCGAGTCGGCCCGGCGTGCTTCATCGCCGGGTGGAAGCCGAGCGCGAACAGGAAGGCGAAGCCGATCTCGCGGAGGGCGACTCCGGCCGAGGCCGCGTCGTGGTCGATCCGGACGCCGAGGGCATCGAGGACGTCGGCCGAGCCCGACTTCGAGGTCACCGCCCGGTTGCCGTGCTTGGCCACCGGGACGCCGGCCGCGGCCACGACCAGCGCGGCGGCCGTCGAGATGTTGAAGGTGCCGCTGCCGTCCCCGCCGGTCCCGCAGGTGTCGACCGCACCTTCCGGGGCGTCGACCCGCAGGACACGCTCGCGCATCGCGGTGGCGAAGCCCGTGAGTTCGTCGACCGTCTCGCCGCGCATCCGGAGGGCGACGAGGAGCGCCGCCAGCAACGCGGGCGTCGCCTCGCCGTCCATCACGCTGCCCATCGCCGTCCGCGCCTCGTTGACGGTGAGCGACCCGCCGTCGACGACGGTCGCCAGCGCGGTTTTGACTTCGTCGCTCATCGGATTGCCTCGGCGGGCAGCGCCGGGCTCTCGGGCGCAGCCGGTGCCGCATCGTCGCCCTCGGCGCCGGCAAGGCCGGCGGTCGCGAAGCTGCCGGTCGCGTCGTCGAGTCGCGAGGCTTCGCCCTCCCCGGCGAGGCGGAGGAAGTTCGCGAGCAGGTGGGGACCGTCGGGTGTCAGGACGGATTCGGGGTGGAACTGGA
>DATLVO010000378.1:0-2260 GCA_035577485.1 Verrucomicrobiia bacterium | reverse complement strand
CGATCGCATTCGGACCCTGAGCCGGACGATCAACGTGGATCGCCGTCCATCGGCTCTCCTCTTCGTCGGCGAACCGGGACTGGGCAAGACGCGGCTCTTGAACGAGGCGCAATCGGCGATCGCGGTCCGTCACTGGCTCGCAGTCGTGGGCTACGAGCCCGAACGGAACGTCCCGCTGGCCGCCGCCTCCGAGGCTCTTCGGACCCTCATTCGCGCCGATCCGGGTGGTCGGTTGAGCGAGCTCCTTACCGAGCCGGCCCACGTCACAGCCCTCGAGCCAATCCGGATCTTCGAGGCAGCCCATCGTGCATCTGAGCGGCTGCTGCCGTTCGTGATCCTCCTCGATGACCTCCAGTGGGTCGACGAGCTGTCCCTCGCCCTCTGCCATTACCTGCTCCGCGCGGCCGTGGCCGGCCGACAGCCCGTCGGCCTCGTGGCCATGTCGCGTCCATCGCCTGTCGTCGGCTCGTTCAGCGATGCGCTTCGACACGTCTTCGCCGATTCGGGCCAGTTCGCGATCGAGGAGCTCGAGCCGCTCGACCGCGATGACGGGATCAGGCTTGCCCGCGCCCACGCCCCGGACCTTGGGGCGGATCGGGCCGCCCACCTTTGGTCCCAGGCCGCCGGCTCGCCGTTCTGGCTCGGGATGCTCGCGGGAAGCGAGGGTGATCATCCTGCCGATCAGGTCCTCGACGTGCGACTCCGATACGCCGCTCCCGACGCCGCCGAGCTGGTCGCACTCCTGACCGTCAGCGGCCGCCCGGTGACGATCGACGAGATCGCGACGCTCGAAGGCTGGCCCGAGCAGCGCGGGCAGGCGGCTATCGACGAGCTCGTCGCCGGCGGGCTGGCAACCTCGACCGGGCGCAGCGTCTCGCTGGTCCACGACCTCGTTCGAGCTGCGGCCGATCAGCGTCTCTCCGCGGAGACGCGTCGACGCCTCCATCGCGCCTGGGCTGAGGCCCTCGAGGCGATCGCCGAAGGCGACCTCGGGACGCTCCGGTCGGCCCTCGAGCACCGGCGAGCGGCCGAGATGGCGACGGTCGACCTGGCGCTCCGTTTGGTCCGCCATGCTCGGCGCCGATGGCTGGGCATCGACGGACTGGCCCTCGTCGGCGCGATTGCCGACGAAGCCGAATCGATCGACGAGGTGACCCAGGACCTGCGTGAGGCGACAGCAGCCCTCGCGGCGGAGCTGGGCGAGGATCGAACGGCGTACGAACGCTGGACGCGGCTGTCGGAGCAGCTGCCGCCCGGTCCGGCTCGTCAGCGCGCCTTCCTGGGCGCCGCGCGAGCCGCGTACGAGCTGAACCTGGGGCCGGCGACCGAACGGGCCATCGACCAGGCCCGGGCGAGCGCGACCTCGTCCGCGACCCGGATCGAGCTCGACTCCCTGGAGGCCGAGGTCGTCATCTGGCTCCAGCGCCGGCCTCCAGACGGCTGGCCGCTGGCGCGGAGGGTCGTCGAGCAGGCTCAACGCGTCGCGGACGAAGCCGGCGGGGTCGACCGACTCCCAGCAGAGGATCGACGGGCGTTGATCGGTGCGCTGCGGGTCGCCTTCCAGGCTGCAGTGCAGGATGATCGGTGGCGAGACGCCGGGGACGTCGCCCAGGCTTACATCCGCGCCGCGCAGGGGTTCGACGGCGCCGAGGAGATTCGTGCGATCTTGTCGATGGCCACAGCGGCGGCGATCCGGGGTGAGATCCGAGAGGCGCTGGCTGCCCGGCGTCGCGCCTGGGAGGAGAGTCACCAGCGGGTCTATCCATCGATCGCCGTCGAGGCGGGCTTTCCGTTCGCCGACACGCTGATCCGGTGTGGGCAGATCGGTCCGGCACGAGAGGTGACCAGCCAGACGCTCGACCTGGTGGACCGGATCGGCGTGCGCGGTCGGCTTCTGGGTCGGAATCAGTTCGTGGCCCAGGAAGTCGCGTTCCACATGGGCGAGCGCCGAGTGGCGATCGAGGGGCTGACCCGGGCGACCGAGACGGTCGGCGCCCACTACGCGGTCTCTGCCCACGAGATGCTGGCGCTCTGGCTGGCGCTCCTCGACGGGCCGGCCGCCGCCACCGCCGTCACCGGCCACATCGAAGCCGGCCGTGCGTGCGCTGCCACGGCCGGTTGCCCGCGATGCGGGCTCGAACTCGAGCTGTGGGCCGCGAAGGCGCTCGCCTGGATCGGTCGAGAAACCGAGGCTCGCCACACGATCGAGGAATGGGATGCGGCCCGTCCGGATCCGAACCCGGATGATGCCGCGACCAGG
>DATLVO010000377.1:0-6182 GCA_035577485.1 Verrucomicrobiia bacterium | reverse complement strand
TTGCGCGCGAGGCGCTCGGGCTCCCCGCCGGGCCGATTGACGGCCCGAGGGTCGAGACTCCGAACACGAGGACGGCGACAAGGACCGCGGCCGCCGTCGTCACGCCGACGAGGCCGCGTCTCGCAAACCACGGGCGTCGTGGCTCGAGCCGGCGAACGCGGGCGAGGGTCTCCTCGACGAGGTCGCTCGGCACGGGCCGCAGTGCGGCGTCGGATCGGACGCGGAACGCGGCGGCGAGTCGCTCGTCGTCCCAGCCGTCGTCCGGGCCGTCGTCGCCGATCAAGGGCGGCCGCGCGCTCATCGCTCGCCGTCCCTTCCCAGGAGCGCCGCCAGCGCGCGGCGGGCCGCGAAGAGCCGCGACTTGGCCGTCCCGACCGGGACATCGAGGATCGCGGCCAGCTCGGCGAGCGGCCGGCCCTCGAGGTGGTGGAGGACGAGGATCGCCCGCTGCTCGATGGGCAGGCGTCCGAGGGCGGCGTCCAGGCGACGGGCGTCCCGATCGGCCGAGGGCTCGGGGGCGGAGGCGTCGGCGATGGCGGCGACGCTCGAGGTCGGGATCTCGCGGATTCGCCGCCGCCCACGGGCCCGGAGGGTCATCCGGGAGGCGTTGACCGCGACGTGCTGGAGCCACGCGTCGAACCGGTCCGGCTCGCGCAGGCGCGGCAGCTGCCGCCACGCGGCAACGAACGTCTCCTGGGCCGCGTCGCGGGCATCGGCCTCGTCGCCGAGGATCGCGCTGGTCAATCGGTACACGGCTTCCATCCGGGCGCGAACGATGATGTCGAACGCGTCGAGATCGCCGTTCCGGGCCCGGTCGATCAGCGACCGGTCGAGCGCGGGTCCGATGCGCGTGTCCCTCCTGGCGCGTTCGACCATCTGATGCCGCTCGGCATCGCCTGGTTCACTGTGACGCGTCGGCGTCCTCGAAACGCAACGGCCGGACGGCGGCCGCCAGCGTTCGATACGCTCCGCCGCGATGCCGACCGCCACCGGAACCGCCCGACTCAACCGCGACTATGAGCGGCGACCGTACTGGCACGCGACGATGCCGGAGCTGCCGTCGCGTCGCGATCGGACCCTGCCGGACACGGCCGATGTCGTCGTCGTCGGCGGCGGCTACACGGGGATCACGGCCGCCCGCGAGCTCGCCCGACGCGGGGCCGCCGTGACGCTCGTCGAGGCCGAGACCCTCGGCTTCGGCGGCTCGACCCGGAACGGCGGGATCGTCCATCCCGGCTACAAGTGGGCCCCGGACGAGCTCGTCGAGCGATACGGTGACGAAGCGGGCCGAGCGCTCTTCCGCGAGACGATGGACGCCTACGAGCTCGTGAAGCGCCTGATCGCCGACGAGCACATCGACTGCGAGTTCCGCGAATGCGGCTACCTCGACCTTGCCTGGGCGCCGTCGCACGCCCGCGAGCTGGAGGCGTCGGTGGCGACGTTCGCGGCCTTCGGCGTGGAGGCCGCCTACGTCCCGCCGGAGCGGCTCCGCGACGAGATCGGGAGCGGCTTCTACCACGGCGGGCTCGTGTTCCCGACGAGTGGGCTGCTGCATCCGGGTAAATACTTCGCCGGCCTGGTCGGTGCCGCGGAACGCTCGGGGGCGGACCTCCACGAGGGCGTCCGGGCGCGGACGATCCGCCGCCAGGCCGACGGCCGGCTCGTCGTCGAGACTGACCGCGGCGCGATCCTGGCGAAGGACGTGGTCGTCGGGACAAACGGCTACACCGACGGCGTCGTCCCGGCCCTGCGGCGCCGGATCATCCCGATCGGGAGCTACATCATCGCGACGGAGCCGCTCCCCGAGGAGCTGGCACGGGAGATCTCCCCGCGCGGCCGGGCGTTCTTTGACACGAAGAACTTCCTCTACTACTGGCACGTGTCGGAGGACCGCCGGATGATCTTCGGCGGGCGGACGAGCTTCCTGCCGACCGATGTCGATCGGAGCGCCGCGATCCTCCACAAGGGGATGCTCGAGGTCCATCCGCAGCTGTCCGGGACGCGGGTGGACTACGCCTGGGGCGGGAACGTCGGGTTCACGTTCGATCGGATGCCGCATGTCGGGCGCCAGGACGGCGTGACGTACGCGATGGGCTGCTGTGGAACGGGGGTCGCGATGATGACGGCCCTCGGAACCGCGGTCGGAGGATGGCTGTCCGGCGACTCCGCGCCGGCCCTCGCGCAGCTGCGCTTCCCGCTCGTGCCGGCACCCTACGAGGGCCGGCCGTGGTTCCTGCCCTTCGCCGGGGAGTGGTTCCGGCTCCGCGACCGGCTGGCCCGCCGGGGATCGGACCTGCCCGGCTGATCCCGGAGCCGCGGCCGGGCTCGCGCGACGCGTCCTTCCCGTACCCTTCCCGCTCGTGACGATCAACCGCCAGCCGATCCAGTACAAGGGCGAGGAGCTCGATCCGGAGCGTGGGCCGGGCCTCGGCTGCTTCCGCTTCCAGCTCGCGGTCCTCGTCTTCTTCATCGTCCTGACGCCACTGACCGTCGCCTGGCAGTGGCCGACCTGGATCAGCACCGTGCTGCTGTTCAGCGTGATCGTCCTGCTCCTCGTCGCGGGGCAGACGATCATCTTCCTGCTGCGATTGGTGGCGGCCGACCGGCGGACCCGACGGCGACCCCTCGCCAGCGCGACGCGGACCGTCGGTGAGCTGGACGACGCGGCCCAGGTGGACGCTGCCGGTGAGCCCTCGCCGGAGCCCCCGTCGGACCCCTCCGCGGAGCCACCGTCCGACCCACCCGCCGAGCCGCCGTCCGACGAAGGGCCCGTGCGACAATAGGCCGCCCCGGTTCCCGCCGGGCGGCGCCGGTCCGGTCCGGCGTCGCGGATCGATGGACAGGAGGAACCGCAGGCCCGTGCCCGTCATGGCGACCTACTTCTCCGTCCGTCGCGGCCGCGACGCGTTCTTCAAGTTCTACATGAAGACGCTCTTCGCCCGGCAGGTCCGCGAGTACGAGGCGAAGTACGGGATCCGCTTCCTCGGCTGGTACAACGTCGCCCACGGCTGGGATTTCGACAACGTGATCCTGCTCGATCTGCCCGATTACGCGACACTGGACCTGCTGGAGAAGGATGCCGGCCTGCGAGCCCTGGGGCACCGGGCCGGCGAGTGGATCTTCCAGCGTCACCATTCGATGTTTCTCCGGGAGCGGATGGGCCCGGATCTCGACTATCACGGCTGATCGGAGCCCGATGACGATCCGTCGAACTGCAGCACCACAGCCGAACGATGGGAGGCGATCTGCGATGGACACGAGCCGCAACGACCTGCTCGGTGAGATCGCGCGTGACGCCGAACTCGAGCGGTCCGATTTCATCGTCCAGGCGACCGAGCAGCTGAGCAAGTTCCTCAAGGCCAACCGCGAGCGGATCTCGGAGCTCGGCGGCCTGACCCTCATCGATGACGACCCCGACTACCTCTCGATCGCGCCGGACCTGACGTTCCGCAGCCGGACCCGCTATCTCGACGATCTGACGAACGAGTGGACGAGCGAGACCGAGGTCATCGAGAGCCCCGGCGAGCTGATCGAGCTCTACAACCCGGCCGACATCTACAGCGCCTTCGCCGAGGCCGCCCGCGAGGCGGCGGGTCTGCCCGCCGAGCCGACGGCCGAAGGCGAGCTCCTGGACGGCGCCGGGATCGGGGTCGACGAGTCGGTCACGATCGGCGGCCCGGATCCGTACGCCGCGGCGGCCGACGAGTGGGCCGCCACGCAGCCCGAGCCGGTCGAGGTCGACGACGACGAGCTCGCCGCCCAGCGCCTCTACGACCTCGCCCTCGAGTACCAGGAGCGGAGCCAGCGCAGCGAGTCGCGGCTGCTGGAGCAGTTCGAGGACGCCTCGTCGATCCTGATCGGCAAGATCGGCGACCTGATCGTCAACGACGACGAGGACGAGCGCCTGACCTTGACCGCGTCGGGCGAGTTCCGGGCCGAGGTCCTGACCGAGGAAGAGAACGAGTGGCGGCCGCTGACGACCGCCGACGAGCTCGTTGAGTACTACGACCCGACGGACGTGTTTGGCGACCTGGCGGACGCGCTGGCCGAGGCCTATCCGGCGATCGCCCCGGAGGTCGCCGCGTTCGAGGCAGGCGGCGTCACCCCGGACGGGGCCACCGATGCGGCGCCGGCAGCTACCGGCGAGGCGGACGGCGATGGCGATGACGATGATGACGATGACGACGGCGAGGAGGGCAAGGCGAAAGGGACCGGGGAGGACAACGCCCGCCGGTGACGATGCGGCTCGTCCGGACCGAGCTCGTCGACAGCCGGGAGATCCTCCCGGGTCAATGGCTCCAGTCGTTCCACGCCCCTGAGCTCGCGACCGGCTCCCGGGCCGGCCAGTTCGTTCACGTGCGGACCGGCGACCTGTCGGGCCTCGTGCTCCGCCGGCCGTTCTCGATCAACACCGCCGATCCCGCGACCGGCACGATCACGATCCATTACCGCACGATCGGGCGGGGGACCGAGTGGTTCACCCACCTTCGCGCCGGCGATCCGGTCGACATGCTCGGGCCCCTGGGCCGGCCGTTCGAGGTCGACCCCCGATCGCGGCACCTGCTGCTCGTGGCCGGTGGGCTCGGGATGGCCGGTGTCCGTTACCTCGCGGACGAGGCGCTCCGCGCGGGGCGCCAGGTCACGCTCCTGTTCGGAGCCGCCGGTGCCCGCGAGGTCTACCCGTCGTCCCTCCTCCCGGACGAGGTCGAGTACGTGATCGCCACCGACGACGGCTCGGTCGGGCACCACGGGTTCGTGACCGAGCTCGTGCCGAACTACGAGGCGTGGGCGGATCAATCCTTCGCGTGTGGCCCCGCGCCGATGCTCGCCGCCCTCGCCCGGCTGGCCGTGGGCCGCCGCGAGCGGCTGGGCGTCGCCCGCCTCGGCCGGAAGCGCGGGGGCGGCAAGGCCGATCCCCTCGGGTCGCCGGCGGCTCGCCGGAAGGCGTTCCTGCAGGTCTCGATGGAGCAGAACATGGGCTGTGCGGTCGGGGCGTGCCTCGGCTGCGTGATCATGGGCACGAACGGTGCGCCGCAGCGGGTCTGCCGGGAGGGCCCGGTGTTCGCGGCCGAGGAAGTCGCCTGGGAGTCCGGCTGGTGAGGCACGAGTTCCGTTCGGCGGTCCTGGCTGAACGTGTGGCGTTCATTCGGGCGGCCGGGGACCGTCGCGCCGATTGGGCTGAACTGCTGGCGTTCACGGTGGCGCCTGGCCGCGCCTTGTTTCGACCGGCCGAACGCCCGGCGTTCCAGTCATCGGATCGTCCGTTCGACGGCCGCCATAACGAACGCTGGGCGTTCAGCGTCGTCCCGGCGGCGATCGAGTGAGAGCGAAGCGGCGCGTCACCACGGCCAGGGACGCCCGGCCCGGCGGGATCCAGCGCGGTCCGACGCCGCGCCGGAAGTCGGGGTCGGCCGCCGGGACGGCGCCGGCGGTCGCTCGGCCGACCGGCCCGAAGCCCGCGACGATCGAGCCCGGGTCGCGTCATGCGGCGCCCGCGCCGGCCCCGACGGTCGACGTCGACCTGTCGGTTGATCTCGGCCGAGGGCTCGTGCTCGCCAACCCGATCCTCGTCGCGTCGGGGACCTTCGGCTACGGGATCGAATACGGCGACGTCGTCGAGGTCGACCGGCTCGGCGCGATCTGCTGCAAGGGCACGACCCTCAAGCCCCGCGTCGGCAACATCACGCCGAGGGTCACCGAGACCCCCGGCGGGATGCTGAACTCGATCGGGCTGCAGAACCCGGGCGTTGACGCCGTCATCGAGAAGTACGCCCCGACCTGGACCGGCTGGAAAACGGCGGTGATCGTGAATGTGGCCGGCGAGTCGGTCGCGGACTACGTGGAGGTCGTCCGCCGCCTCGAGGGCGTGCCCGGCGTCGCCGGCATCGAGCTCAACATCAGCTGCCCGAACGTGGGCCGCGGCGGCCTCCAGTTCGCGATCGACGCCGGCGCCGCAGGCGAGGTCACGGCGGCCGTCCGGCGCGCCACGGACCTGCCGCTGCTCGTCAAGCTCAGCCCGAACGTCGCGGACGTGCGTCCGATCGCCCGTGCGATCGCCGACGCCGGCGCCGACGCTCTCACCGCGATCAACACGCTCAGCGGGATCGCGGTCGCGCCGTCGCGCCAGAAGCCGCTGCTCGGCAACATCTACGGCGGCCTGTCGGGGCCGGCAATCAAGCCTG
>DATLVO010000376.1:0-4883 GCA_035577485.1 Verrucomicrobiia bacterium | reverse complement strand
CTCGACATCGCCCTGCGGCGGGTCTCGGTCGGCCGGCGCGAGGTGGCCGACGCGCGGCGCTGGCTGGCCGGCGGGTGGCGACGGTCGGTGGCGCCGCGCACCGCGGACGTCGCCGGAATGCTCGCGGCCCGCGATCGCGCGGCCGGCTCGGTCGCGCGTGCGGCGCTGCTCCGCGCGGACGATCCGGCGGCCGGCCCAGGCGCGATCCCGGCGACCGGCGAGCGGCCGGTCCCGCAGGCGGCCGCTGCGCCAGCCCCCGCACCAACCCCGGCGGCCGCGGCGCCCACCTCGTCGACGACGGATCCCGGCCCGCTCCCGCCCGCCACCGTCGTGCCGGAACCGGCCGCCGACCCGGATGATGGCGATACGCTGGCCCGGCTGCGGGACGCGAAGCGGAGGGCCCGGGAGCGCTGAAGGCCCCGATGCCGCGGCCGGTGTACGCTCGGATGGCATGACCCGACCCGGCCCGCCGGCCTCTTCCATCCGACTCGCCGGCGCGGGGACCGTCGCCGCCGTCCTCATGATCCTCCTGGCGGCCTGCGGCACGATCTCGAACACGCCGCCGGCCGCGACCCCGGCCGACTTCCAGGGAATCGCCGGGAGCATCGTCCAGCGGGGGATCCGGATCGAGCACATCATCTCGGGCGACGCCGGCTGCCAGGATGCCGACCTGGCGAAGACCGCGATCGGGTTCGATGCCGTGGGGCTGGACCAGCCGACCACCGTCCGCGTCCACGTCTACATCTTTCGCGACCGCGCCACGTACGAGCGGCTCCGCGCCAACATCGACAGCTGCGCCCGGATGTACGTGACGGACCCCGACACCTACGAGTCCGTCGAGACGTCGCCGTACGTGCTGGCGGGCCAGGGGCCCTGGGGCCCGACCTTCAAGTCCAACCTGCGGGCAGCGATCGTCGAGGCCGCCGGAACCGGCAACTGACCCGCTCCGCACCGGACCGGCTGGCACCGCACCGGACCGGTTGTGCCAGAAGGCACCATCGTCCCACGGGCCGCCGGACCACCGAGCCACGGACCCGGACGGCGTCGCCGCCGATGCTCGGGTCATGGCTTCCCGACGTCCCCGGCCTCGCCGGTTGCTGCTCCCGATCGCCCTTGCGGCGGTCCTCGCCGCCGAGATCACCGGCCTCGCGATCGCCCGCTCGATCGTCCCTGCGGGCGTCCCTTCCACAGATTCCCGTGGTGCCGCGACGGCCCCGGTCGCCTCGTCCGCCGCCGCCCTTCGCCTCCTTGCCGGGGCGCTGTCCGCGACGGGTCAGGCCGCCGCGGATTCGGTCGGCGCGACCGCGACGACGACGCAGACGGCCGTACGTCCGACGCCGGCGACGGTCTCCGGCCCGGGCGTCAGCCCGGTCAGCCCCGTCTACGCGACGAAGGCGAAGACGGCGCCGGCATCGACCACGACACGGGCCAAGGCACCGGCCCCTGCACCCAGCTACCGGGGCCGCAACCACGTCTGGATCCCGTCGCTCGGGATCAACAAGACCGTCCAGTCGTTCCCGTGCTCGCGGAGCCGGCCACCGGACGCCGGGGTCTACCGCTGGGGCTGCGCCGGTCGCAACAACATCTATCTCCTGTCGCACGCCTGGAGCACGTTCAAGCCCCTCCATGACGCGTACGTCCGGGGCAGCCTCCACAAGGGCATGAAGGTCGTGTACGCCGACGGCTCCGGCCGGGTGCACACATATGCGGTCATCTGGTGGCGCGTCGTCGCGCCGACCACCGCCGCGTCGTGGGCCTGGGCATCGCTGAGCCGGCCGAGCATGACGCTCCAGACCTGTGTCGGGTCGAACAGCCAGTACCGCCTGATGGTCCGGCTCGTCCAGGTCGGCTGAATCCGCGCTCGCGGTCGCGCGACGCCGAGCCTAGACGACGCGCAGATCCAGCAGCTTGCGAGCGATCACGAGCCGCTGGATCTGGCTCGTCCCCTCCCCGATCTCGGTCAGCTTCGCGTCGCGCAGGAACCGCTCGACGCGGTACTCGGTGATGTAGCCGTAGCCGCCGTGGACCTGGATCGCGGCGTTGGTGACGCGGCTGCTGACCTCCGACGCGTAGAGCTTCGCCTGCGCGGCCGCGAGGCCATAGTCCCGGCCCTCGTCCTTCTGCCAGGCGGCGCGGTAGACGAGGGCGCGTGCCGCCTCGAGCTCGGTCGCCATGTCGGCGACCATGAAAGCGACTCCCTCGAACGTCCCGATCGGCCGGCCGAACTGCTGACGCTCCTTCGCATACGCGACGGCGGACTCATAGGCACCCTGGGCGATCCCGAGGGCCATCGCCGCGATGCTGATCCGGCCGCCGTCGAGCACCTTCAGGAACATCCGGAACCCGTCGCCCTGGGAGCCGAGGAGGTTCCCCGCCGGGATCCGGCAGCCGTCGAAGACCAGCTCGCCGGTCGCCGACGCATGCAGGCCCATCTTGTCCTCGACCCGACCCACCGAGAACCCGGGCGTCGTCGCCGGGAGGATGAACGCGCTGATCTCGGCATCGCCCTTGGCCGTCGTCCCGGTGCGGGCGGTGACGACGTAGGTGCCGGCCTGGCCGGCGTTCGTGATGAAGCGCTTGCCGCCGTCGATGACCCAGCTGTCGCCGTCCGGCGTCTCCTCGCGACGAGCCGTCGTGCGGGTGCCACCCGCGTCCGAGCCGGCGCCTGGCTCGGTGAGCCCGTACGCGCCGATCACCTCGCCGGCGGCCATCGGTCGCAGGAACCGCTCCTTCTGGTCGGAGGTGCCGGCGATCATCAGCGGCCCGCAGCCGAGCGAGGTGTGGGCGGCGACGATGATCCCGAGCGAGCCCCAGACGCGGCTGATCTCCTCGACCGCGATCGCGTAGGCGAGCGTGCCCATGCCGGCCCCGCCGTCCTCCTCCGGCACCGGGATCCCGAGCCAGCCCATCTCGCCGAGGCGGCGGACGACCTCGACGGGGAATCGGTGGTCCCGCTCGTGCTCGTCGATGATGCCGGCAACCTCGTTCTCCATGAAGCTGCGGACGGTCGAACGGAGGAGGGCATGCTCCGGAGACAGGTCGAAGTCCATCGCCCGCGAGCGTAGCACCGCCGCCCGGACAGCGACCCGGGGCCGCCGGTGCTAGCCTTCGTCGATGGTCCAGAACGGCCCGACCGCGAGCCGCGTCGACCCGCCGGTCGGCGCCTCGCCGATGCCGTCGCCCGGCTCGCCGAGCGCCCTCCGGCGCGAGATCCTCGTCCGGCTCCGCCGGGAGGGGCCCGCCTCCCCGGACCAGCTCGCGACGGCGATCGGAGCGAGCCGGACCGGCGTCCTCCAGCAGCTCCGGGCCCTCGAGGGGACCGGGTTCGTGAGCCGCCAGACGGTGCGTCACGGGGTCGGCCGGCCACGCCATCTCTACGACATCACGGCCGAGGCCCAGGAGCTCTTCCCGACGAACTACGGCGGCCTCGCGGCCGGTCTCGTGTCGGCGATCAACGCGGTCGGTGGCGATGCGCTTGTCGAGCAGGTGTTCATCGCCCGCCGGCGCCAGATCGGCGATCGCGTCCGGCGGGAGCTGGACGACCGGATCGGTGCTGCCGCGCCGCTGGCGGAACGGGTCCGGGCCCTGGCGGTGATCCAGGACGAGCAGGGCTACCTGGCGGACGCGCTGCTCGGGACCGACGGAACAATCCGGCTGCGCGAGCACAACTGCGCGATCCTCGACGTCGCCCGTGGCGAGAGCGCGGCCTGCGAGGCCGAGCTCGAGATGTTCCGCGAGGTCCTGGGCGCGGACGTGGTCCGGGAGACCCACATCGCGAGCGGCGACCGCTGCTGCACCTATCGGATCGTCGCACCGGACTGACCGCCGCCCCTCGCGAGGCGGCGGCCAGCAGTGGCGTCGTCCGGATCAGCGGGACGTCAGCCGGACCGTCACCGGACCGGTCGTCGCGTAGTCCGAGTCCGAGCCGTTCTCGTCGGTGACGTAGATCGACGCCCCGACCACGGCCGTGCCGACCTTCCAAGGGGAGACGGCTGCGGTGACCGGCGCCGAGACCGTGTTGACGGTGCTGCCGTCGCAAGTCGCAGTGCCACCGAAGATCTCGATCTGGCCCCAGTCGATCGTGCGTCCCTGGGCCTGGACGATCGTGGCGCCGCCACCCTCGATGCGGCCGACGGTCGTCTCGATCGTCTGCCCCGTGTCCCAGTCGAAGCTCTGGAACGGCTGGCAGGTGAACGAGATCGACACGGTGGCGATCACCTTCGCGATGACAGTCACCGACGTCACCTGGATCGTCGCGTCCCGAGCGGACGCGGGCTGGATCGACGGGACCCCGCCGGTGGTGTCGGCGAGAGCAGCCGCCGGCAGGCCGAGGGCGACGACGAGCGCGCCCGAGATGAGGAGCAGCCGCCCGTGGCTGCCGAGGGACGGTGTGGACATCGGCATCGAGCCTCCAACCGGACCGGCGCCCAGGGTGGGCGCTTCGGTCTGGCACGGAGACGCCTCGATCGCGCGACCGTTACCGACCGAGCGGTGGCTCGAGACCCGATCGCGAGGCCGGAGGCCTACGCCTCCTCACGTTCGACGGCGACGCGCGACGCCGGCTCGTGGCGGGCCGCCGGCACGTCGGACACGTTCGGGACGAACGACGCCGCGAGCGAGGTGGCCGCGGCGACCTCCTGGTCCTCGACCGTGAGGATCCCGAGGCGGCCGAGCGATGCCATCTCGTCGCGGATGTAGGTTTTGAGCATCTCCGGGCCGTCGGTGTTGATCGTGAACCGAATCTCGTTCCGGCGGAGCGTGTCGAAGATCCAGCGGAACTCGTCCCAGCCGGATACGACGCGGGTGTTCAGGTTCGAGCTGGGGCAGATCTCGAGGACGATCCCCCGCTCCCGGATCATCGCCAGCGCGCGCGGGTCGTACGC
>DATLVO010000375.1:0-4216 GCA_035577485.1 Verrucomicrobiia bacterium | reverse complement strand
GCGCGCGGCGACCAGGCGACCGCGTCGTCGGACATCTACTCGCTCGGGATCGTCCTCTTCGAGCTGCTGACCGGCCATCGACCCTGGGAGGCCGACAGTGCCGCGGCTGTGGCGATGGCCCGGCTCGCCGGACCGGCCCCCGATCCCGCGTCGATCCGGTCCGGGATCCCGTCGGACCTCGTCGCCATCGACCGCAAGGCGCTCGCCACCGAGCCCGCCGATCGCTGGTCGTCGGCCTCTTCGATGGCGGCCGCCCTCGAAGCGTTCCTCGCGGGCTCGGCCGTGCCGGGCGCCGGCGTGGCCGCCGGCGCGGCGGGCGCGGCGACCCTCGCCGGTGCCGGTTCCGCGACCGCCCCCGGCCTCGGGGCCACGACCGCCACCGCCCGCCCGAACCCGGGGGCGATCCCGTATTCGCCCGATGCCTACGCCTCCGATCGACCGGTCCGGCGGACCGACCCGGTCGCCCGCGATCCGCGGATGGCCCGGCGGATCGAACGCCCGATCGACGACGAGCCCGAGGATCGCGGGACGAGCCCGGCCGTCTGGGCCGCGGGGCTCGTCGCCCTCCTGATCCTGCTCGCGGTCGGGTTCATCGTGTTCCGCTTGCTCTCGGCGCCGGCGGCGACGCCGGTCGCCCAGGTCACTGTCCCCAACCTCATCGGCCAGGATGTGTCGGCGGCACAGGCCCTCGCGACGCAGACAGGGTTCACGCTCAGCCCGACGGTCGTCCAGGCGAGCGGCGCCGTCGTGAACAGCGTCATCACCCAGGACCCGCCCGCGGGCACGAAGATCGACAAGGGCGGCACGGTTACGGTCACGGTCGCCGCCGGGCCGGAAACGGTGGCCGTCCCCGACATCCGGTTCAAGACCGAGCAGGAAGCCTTCAACCTGCTCGCCACCGCGGGTCTCCAGATCGGGACGAAGACCGAGGTGTTCGACCCGACCGTGCCGGCGGGCCAGGTCGTCCGCCAGAACCCTGGCCCGGGCGTCGTCGTCAACAAGCAGACCGCGGTCGACTACGACCTCTCGAAGGGACCCGAGCCGACCCCGAGCCCGAGCCCGAGCCCGACACCCGCGCCGACACCGCCACCGACCCCCGTCCCGACACCAAGGCCCACGCCGGCCCCGACACCTCCGCCGGCCCCCCTCGTCGTCGGCAATTACGTCTGCATGACCGTCGGCGATGCCAAGGCGAAGATCGTGTCCGACGGCTTCACGGTCGGGCCGGTCCTGCCCACCGACAACGACGCCTGGTTCGTCAACGGCCAGGCGCCGGCGGCCGGCACGACGGCGCCGCCGAAGTCCCAGATCACGATCACGACGCAGGAGACGAAGCCGGGCAGCTGCCCCTGAGCTCAGCCCCGCGAGGCGTCGACCTCGACCCACAAGCGGCCGGTCGACGGCCTGGGGTCGAGCGCGACCGGGACGGCCGGCGCGAGTGCGGGCGTCATCGATGGCTCGGGGTCAGGCAGCCAGTCCGGCGGCCGGTCGGGCGCGGCGACGGCTCCGTCCTCCCAGCAGGCACGCACCTCGTCGCCGCTCAGCGGGGACCGAAGGCGATCGAGCCCGCAGAACCCGAGTCGCGAGGCGACGGATCCCCGGAAGTGCCGGCACGTCCCGCAGCTCGTCGACGAGCGGTGGCAGACCCAGCAGCGTGACGCCTCCGGCTGAGGAGTCCCACAGTGCGGGCAGCGCCACGACGGCATGACCGGATGGTAGCTGCGACGGAGCGCGCTGTCGAACCGGCGAAGCGGTGCCTGCGCCCGGGCGACCGCGGCTATTTCGTGATCGTGATCACCGTGCGGTCGGTCGTGCCGCCGAGATCCTTCGTCTGGACGATGACGGTGACCGAGCATTGGCCGGTCGTCGCCCCCTTCGGGATCGTGGTCGTGAACGTCGCCGTCCCGTCGGCGGCGGTCGTGAGCTCGCTGGAGGCGATCGCGGGCACGCCCGGCACGGCCAGCGTGAACGTCACCTTGGCGTCCTTGAGGGCCCGCCCATCGGGATCGGTGACGCTCACCGACAGCGTCACGGGCTCAGGCAGCTTGCCGATCTTCACCTGGTAGAACGACGCGCTGAGGGCGGCCGTCAGGGCGCCGGTCCCGCGACGGACCGAGATCGTGACCTGGTTCTCGTTGCCGGCCGGATCGACCGCGCTGATCTCGATCTTGTTGACCCCCGTCCCGATCGGCAGGATCAGGCTGAAGGCGCCCTTCTCGTCCGCGGCGCCGGCCACCGTCGCGTTCGTGGTGAGGTTCCGCGCGCTCATCGCGCTCCGGCCCTGGGTCTGGCCGACGATCTTGACCGTCCGCGCATTGACGGTCCCGCCGTTCTTCGGCGAGCTGATCACGAGACGCGGCTTCGTGACATCGAGGATGTAGGTCACAACCGCCGACGGGTCCGACTCGACCTCGCCGGCCCCGATGATCGTGGCCGTGAACATGTTCGTCCCCGGGCTCAGCTCGACGCCGGGGACGATGAACCCCTGGGTCGATCCGACCGGGACATCCGTGACCGGCCCCGGGTCCCCATTGCCGATCGCCACGTAAATCCGGATTCTCGTGTCCGTGCCGACGACGTTCGCCGGCACGTGCCCGACGAGGTCGACCTTGGGCTGGTTCGTGTACGGCTCGTCGGGTGCCTCGAGCGTCGGGGCGTCGGCGACGACGACCGCGGACGGGCTCGGGCTGGGTGCCTTCGTCAGGTCGGTAACGAAGCTGTTGAACGCCGACGTGACGGTCGCCGCGACCTTGCCGAGCCCGCCCGTCGCGACGAGCAGGACCCCGACGCCCAGGGCCACCACGAGGATGGCCATGAGGGCTCGGAATGGGAGGGCGATGCCCGGTCCGCGATCGACCCGACGGTGCTGGGCGAGACGGCCGGGGGCCGGCGGTCGCGGCCGGACCTTGGCGGGAGCGGGTCGACCATTCGAAGGCGGCCGTGGTCGAACCTGGGGTGGTCGCCCGCCGTGCCGTGTCGCCATCGGCCGCGATTGTCGCACGCTCGGCGCGGGCCGAACGGCCGGACCGCCCCCGGCGTGTCGTTGCGGCGCGGAGCGTTGTAGTCTTGGCCGGTCGCCGCGCGTGCCCGTATCGCGCGCTGCCCCCACGAGGGATGGATTGCAGGCCCGAGATCCGAAGCGCGAGCGACCGGCCAGCCCGACGGGCCGGCCGGCCTTCGGCGTCGGACCGATCGCCCGCGTCAGCCGGCCTCCCGGGCAGCAGCGACCCGGCGGCAACGCGCCGTCCGAACGGGGGCCGATGTCGAGCGGTGCCACGACCGTCCGCCCGCCGATGCTGCCGCGGCCCGGCGAGGCGATCCGGCCGATGGTCCCGTCCCGGTCGGGAATGCCGTCGATGCCGCCGGCCCGGGGTGGCTTCGGCCTGCCGAACCTCCGCCGCAACGTCTGCCCGCACTTCTACATGACGGGTACGCGCGGTGCGATCCCGATCCAGGCGCCGCACCTGCTGAAAGGCCTGATCCGGCAGGACTCCAACGTGTCGCGGTGCCAGCTGCGGGGCGGCGTCCATCTCGAGCAGGGCTACGTGAACGACGTCTGCCTGACCCCGCGCTTCAACCAGTGCGTCTTCTACGAGGACGACCTGACCCGCGAGTGAGCGGCCGGTCGCGCGTGATGGCCCGCCCCGGTCCAGCGGACGACCCGACGATCGGGGCCGCCTACCACGATGCCCTCGACGCCCTTGCCGAGCGCGGCCGGTTCGGGATCCGCCTGGGGCTGGGCCGGACCCGGGCGCTGCTCCGCGAGCTCGACGACCCCCAGCTCGGGATCCGCGGCGCCCTCGTCGGTGGCACGAACGGCAAAGGCAGCGTCCTCGCCCTCGCCGGGTCGGCGCTCCGTGCCGCGGGCCTCCGCGCCGGCGAGACCCCGAAGCCCCATCTCGTCTCGTATCGCGAGCGGCTGCAGATCGGTGGCCGGCCCGTCGACGCGGCCACGTTCACGCGGCTCGTGGGGGACGCGATCGCGGCCGCCGACCGGATCCCCCGGCGACTCGGTCCCCCGACCGAGTTCGAGCTCCTGACCGCCATCGTCTTCCGCTGGTTCGCCGACGAGGGAGTCGATCTCGCGATCGTGGAGGTGGGGCTCGGCGGCCGCCTCGACGCGACCCACGCCTGGGACGGCGGCGTGGCCGCGATCACGAACGTCGACCTCGATCACATGGACCGGCTCGGACCGACGATCGCCCACATCGCCCGG
>DATLVO010000374.1:0-2114 GCA_035577485.1 Verrucomicrobiia bacterium | reverse complement strand
CCTACGGTGCCGTCGTCGCCCTGCGGTCGGCGTCGCTCGCCGTCCGGCCCGGTGAGGTCCACGCCCTCATGGGCGCGAACGGCGCCGGCAAGAGCACGCTCGTGAAGATCCTCACCGGCGCCGTCCGGCCCGACACGGGATCGATCAGCGTCCGCGGCCGTTCCTATACCGCGCACTCGCCGTCGGAGGCGCGCGCCGGCGGGGTCGTCTCGGTCTACCAGGAGCCGGCTCTGATCCCGGACCTGGACGTCCGGTCGAACCTCCGCCTGACGCGGACGCCCGTGGATCCGGTTCGGCACTGGCTGGCCGAGCTCGGGCTGCCCGACCTGGACCTCACGAGCCTCGTCCGCAACCTGCCGTTGGCATCGCTGCGCGTCATCGACCTTGCCCGCGCGCTCGCGATCGAGCCCGCCCTCCTGATGCTCGACGAGATCACCGCCGCGCTGCCGGCGAACCTGACCGAACGCGTGCTCGAGGTCATCGGCCGCCAGAAGGGCACGGATCGCTCCGTGATCTTCATCTCCCATCGGCTCATCGAGATCGCCGCCGTCTGCGACCGCGCGACCGTCCTCCGGGAGGGCGCGACCGTCGGCGTCGTCGACGTGACCGAGGGCTCCGACGACCGGATCGTCGAGCTGATGCTCGGCGACATCGTCCGTGGCGGGCCCGCGACGTCAGCGGACGGGAAGACGCCCGGTGCGGTCGCCGCGCGAGCTTCGGTGACGCCGCGGATCGCGGCCCGCAGCCTTGCGAGCGGGACGGAGCTCCGCGACGTCTCGTTCGACCTGTACGCCGGCGAGGTGCTCGGCGTCGTCGCGCTCGAGGGCCAGGGCCAGGACGCGCTCTTCGACATCCTCTCCGGCGCCGAGCGGCCTGATGGGGGCGAGCTCCGCATCGACGGCGCCGCGGTCTCGTTCCGTCACCCCGCCGACGCGATCCGGGCCGGTCTCGTCTACGTCCCGGCCGATCGGGCGGAGGCCCTGCTGATGCAGCGCTCCGTCCGCGAGAACATCGCCCTGCCCTTCTCGACCCGCGTCTCGGCGTGGGGCCTGATCAACGTCGGCGACGAGCGACGCAAGGTCGACAAGGCGGTGGCGACCCTCCAGATCGACACCCGCGCTGCCTCCGAGGTCCGCCGCCTGTCCGGCGGCAACCAGCAGAAGGTAACGATCGCCCGCTGGGTGGCCGGCGGCGTGCGGACGATGCTCTGCTTCGACCCGACACGGGGCATCGACATCGGCACGAAGCAGCAGATCTACCAGCTGGTCCGGGACCTCGCCGGTGCCGGTGCGGCGGTCCTGTACTACACGTCGGAGCTCAAGGAGATCCAGCTCGCCTGCGACCGGGCGGTCGTGATCTTCGGCGGCCGGGTCGTCGCCGAGATCGCCGTCGAGGACGCCGACGAGCCCGCGCTGCTGCGCGCCGCGTACAACCTGCGGGCCGACGCGCCGATGCCGGAGACCGTCGCCGCGACCGCTGTCGCTGTCGAGGCCGGCGCCGCACCGTCCGGGACCGGGCCCGGCGACGTCGGGGCGGCGCCCCAGTGAGCGCCTCTGCCGGCTCGGTCGATCGGGGTCGCCCGACGCTCCGGTGGGACGCGGTTGGCATCGCCCGCCGCAACCTGTGGACCTCCGGCCTGGTCGGCCTGCTCGTGATCTTCCTGGCACTCACGAAGCTCATCCAGCCGACCTACGGCGCGGCGGGCATCCAGGGTCTCGCGATCTCGCTCCTGCCGATCGCGCTCGCCGCGGTCGCCCAGGCGATCGTCGTGATCTCGGGCGGGATCGACCTGTCGGTGGGGTCGATGATGGCCCTGACGAGCGTGACGTCGGCCGTCCTCATGAAGGGCCAGAGCGACGCGGTCGCCGTCGTCATCGTCATCGCGATCCTCGGGATGGGCCTGCTCCTCGGCACGATCAACGGCGGATTGATCGTCGCGACGCGGGTCCCGGACATCATCGTCACCCTCGCGATGCTCTTCGTCTGGGCCGGTTTCGCGCTGCTCGTCCTGCACACGCCCGGCGGCGGCGCGGCGCCGTGGCTCATGGAGTCGATCCGCGGACCGCTCGTCAGCGAATGGCTACCACGGGCGGTCGTCGTCCTCGCGGTGGTCG
>DATLVO010000373.1:0-4126 GCA_035577485.1 Verrucomicrobiia bacterium | reverse complement strand
GGCGAGGATTCGGGCGTAGGACGCCTGGAGCGTCGCGAGCGGGATCGCCCCGCTCTCCGCGTTCTTGAGCAACGTCGTGAAGACCGACCCGGTGGAGGCCTCGGACCCCGTCAGGAGGATCATGTCGGTGCCGGCGCGGGCAGCCCGGATGGCGAGCGACCGGGTCGAGAGACCGCGCGCCGCCGCCGTCCCGTCGAGCGAGTCCGTGATCGTGACGCCCGTGAAGCCCATCGTCCCGCGCAGGAGCGTCGTGCCGATCGCTCGCGACCAACCTGCCGCATTGACGGCGTCGTAGGCGGGGTACGTCGCGTTGGACAGCATGATCAGCGGGATGTGGTTGGCGATCGCGTTGTGGTAGGGGATGAGCCCCGGCGCGAGCGCCGTACGTGATGCGTTGATCGTCACGACGTAGGAGTCGGTGTTGAGCGTGGCAAAGCCGATCCCGGGGAAGTGCTTCATCGTTGCGAGGACGTGGGTCGAGCGAAGCCCGAGGGCGAACGCGTTCGCGAGCGTCTTGGTCGTGGACGCGCTGAACGACCAAGTCCGCCCGGCCCGGTACATGAACGAGGCCGTCGAGGACGGGACATCCGCGACCGGCGCGAAGTCGACGTCGATGCCGAGGCCACGGAGCGCCGTTCCCGCAGCGGTGCCCTGTGCTTGGGCCACGGACGCCAGCCCCGTCGCGCCCATCTGGGCGGCAGAGAGGGTCGGTGGCGCCCACGTGATCCGCTTCACGGTGCCGCCTTCCTGATCGACCGCGATCAGGAGACGGGGCTGGCCGCCGGCCGCGGCCGCCGCGTGGAGCTGGGCGGTGAGGGCGACCAGGGCCGTTGACGTGGTGATGTTCGAGCCGAAGAGGATCACGCCGCCGACCTCGCCGCGCCGAATCCGCCCGAGAAGGTCTGCGCTCGGCGTCAGGCCGTCCATCCGGACGATCAGCTTCTGGCCGATGAGCTGGGCCAGGGTCGCTGTCGGCGTCGAGGCGACCTGGCTGCCCACGGCCTGGCCGAGCGGGATCGCGGACGAGGCCGAGACCGAATCTGCGGTGGACGCCGACGCCCGACTCGCAGAGGTTGCTGCATCGACCGGCCGGGCGGTGCTCGTCGCGACCGCGGCGCCGCCGAGGCTGGAACCGGCAAGCACCGCCACGAGGACGATGGCCAGGCGCCCCGGCGTCACCGGTCGCCGAATCACCGCGCCCACGGGTGCATGTCGATCGTCCCGGGCGTGCCCGGACTCGAGTTGCAGGGGGGGACCGTCGTGTCGTTCGCGGAGACCGGCGTCGCGACGATCCGGACACCGTCACCGAAGACGAAGGCGACCGAGAGAGGGAACGACGGCGTCGGCCCGCAGTAGTCGCCAACCTCGACCAGGGTGCTCGCGACGTCGCCCGAGGCCATCTTGATGTCGGGCCCAGCCGGCGGACGGGTGCCCTGGATGAGGACGACGCCGTGCCTGTCAACGAGCTGGGGCGTCGGCATCGTCGCGACCTCGCACGGCCCGCCCCGCACGACGGTGAGCTGGACATGGGCGATCCGCGAGCCCGCGGCGCCCTCCCAGAGCGTGATGTGGGCGGCCAGGCTCTGGAGGCCGCAGGGACCGATCGTGGGACGCGGCGTCGGACTCGGCGTGGGCTGGGTGCTCGGCGCGGTCGAGGGCGCGGTCGTGGGTGCGGTCGTCGGCTCCGGGCTGGCAGCCGCGGTCAGGGTCGAGCTGGTGGGCTGCGGCGCGACCGACGGCGAGCTGCCGACCGAGGCATCCGACGTTGGCCGGCCGAGCCAGACACCGGCGACCGCGACGGCCAGCACGATCGCGGTCGCACCGGCCAGCGTGGCCATCGGGAACCCGGTCCGGACGGCGACGCGTCGTGGCGACGTCGCCGGTCGGCGCGCGGCATTCGCCACGGCCGCCCAGTCGTCGAGAATTCGGTCCACGCGTGTTCGCTTCATGAGGCCGCCTCCAGCTTCGTTCGGGCGCGACTGACGGCGGCGCGCAGCGCCCCCGCGGTCGTTCCCAGGATCTGGCCCGCCTCCTCGTAGGTCGCTCCCTCGAGGGCGGTCATCACCAGGGCCGTTCGTTCCAATGTCGAGAGCTGACCCATCGCCGCGGACACATCGAGCCACCGGGACCGCAGGGCGGGATCGGCGTCGACGGTTTCGGCGTGGGTCGATGAGAGAAGACGCCGGCTCAGGGTCCGGAAGCGGTCCGTGGCGAGCCGGCGCGTCGTCACGAGCAACCACGGCAATACGGGTCGGGTCCAGTCGACCCGCGCGCGGTGGTTCCAGAGGCGGAGGTAGGCGTCCTGGGCGAGGTCCTGGGCCGCGGTCCAGTCGTTCGTCCAGGCCAGTGCGAAGCGGAAGACGTCGGTCCAGTGCACCTCGTAGGCGCGTTCGTACGCGATCTCTGTCGATTCGGCGATCGCCATCTGGGTGGTCACACCTACATACACGACGGTGGTGCGGAAAACGCACGGTCACCCGTTCGACGGGCCGGACCAGCTGCATGATCCGCGATCGCCCGGGCCCGGACCCGGGGGCGCGAGCCGCGAGCCGATACGATGCCGCGATGAAGCCAGTCCCGAACCTGCCGCGCCGGATCGCCGAGATCCCCGTCCCGCAGGACGCCATCTCGACGGAGACCTGGCGATGGGCCCACCGATCTCTGCCCGAGTACCTGTTCGCCCACTCGGTCCGGGCGTACTGCTGGGGCGCCGCGATCGCGTCGGGGGAGGGCTGGGACTTCGATCGCCGAATCCTGTGGACCGCGTCGCTGTGGCACGACTACGGGCTGACCCGGATCCCGCGCAACACGATGTGCTTCGAGGTCGAGGGCGCCGAGATCGCCCGCGACCGCCTCGAGCAGCTCGGCCTCCCGGCGTCGGACGCCGAGCGGGCGGCGATCGCGATCATCCTCCACATGCGGCCGAACGTGACGCTCGACGACGGCGTGGAATCCGTGCTCCTCGATCGGGCGACGGGTCTCGACGTCCGTGGGGTTGGCTTCGACCTGGTCGGCGCGGTCCGGCCCGCCGTCATGGAGGCGTTTCCCCGCGGAGCGTTCGACCGCCACTTCCTGGCCGCCATCCGTCGCGAGGCCGACACGCGCCCGACATGCCAGAGCGCCCGCCTGCTCGCCCAAACCGACCTCGCCGGCCGGATGGCCCGCTCGTCCTGGACCGCCGCACCGTAAGCGCTTGCTCAGAACGCCGCGGAGGTTCACGCTGTGTGGTCCACGCAGAACAGGAAGGGGAGTGCCATGGGTGACCCACGAGCGATGGCGGCCGAGTACGAGGAGGTCCTCAAGTCGGGCGACTTCGGCAAGCTCGCCGCATTGACCCAGAAGTACGCGACGGACGACTTCGTCGAGGAGTGGCCGCAGTCCGGTGAGCGGCTGACAAAGGCCGCCTCGATCCGGATGACCGAGAGCTATCCGGAGATGTCCGGCAAGACTCCGTCCTTCACCTACAAGCGGATGCTCGGCGGTGGCGACATCTTCGTCATCGAGGGCACGATCGACTACGGCGACGGCATCCCGGTCAGCTACGTCGGCATCAGCGAGATGCGGGACGGCAAGGTCAGCAAGGTGACCGAGTACTTCGCAAACCCGTTCGAAGCTCCGGCCTGGCGGGCCGACTTCGTCGAGCGGATGGAGCCCGTCACCGCCTGATTTTCGGGTTCACATGACCGCCCGGCGGCCCTCCTCGGTCGCCGGGCGTTTCTGTGGCCTGGCGGGCGGATTGGGCGTCCCATCTGGGTTTCATTCGGCGTCACGAGCGGACCCGTCGGCACGATACCCCACCAACGGCGCTCCGAGATCGGCCCGGTCCGGATTCGACCTCGTACGGTGGCCGACGGCGGGTAGGCTGTTCCCGGACGGACGAGCTCCAGCGACCGTCACGCCCACCCAGCGAGGATGCCATCGTGACCGCCGGCACCGAACGCACATACCGGGTCCCGGGGGCCACCCTCATCGAGCGCGAACACGCGGTGCCCCTCGATCATGCCCGGCCCGATGGCCCGCAGATCGGCGTGTTCACCCGCGAGGTCGTGGCTCCGGACGGCCAGGATCGACCGTACCTCGTCTTCCTCCAGGGTGGCCCCGGGTTCGAGGCGGCCCGCCCCACGAG
>DATLVO010000372.1:0-2328 GCA_035577485.1 Verrucomicrobiia bacterium | reverse complement strand
CTCGCCGGGGCGCCGCTGATCGCCCTCCTCGACTGGCGCTGGGTGGTCGTCCTCTTCGGCATCCCTGCGATCGCGATCGCCCTGGCGATCCTGCTGTTCGTCCAGGAGTCCGGCGGCGACCGCGACGCGGCGATGGCCCATGGCAGCGTTCGCGACGCGTTCCGAACGATCCTGCGCGACCCCGATCATCGCTGGATCTACCTCGCCTCGATCCTCGGCGGCGGCGGCCGCGGCCTCGGCGTGGTCAACCTCTTCATGCTGCTGTACCTGACGTCGGTCATCGGCGTCGAGACGGGCCTGTCGAACCTGATGTACGGGATCCTGATCGTGCTCTCGGTGCCGATGCCGCTCGTCGCGGGCTGGCTGTCGGATCGGGTCGGCCGGCGGCCCGTCATCATCGGGGTCTATGTCGGCGGCGCCGTCGCGTTCGCCGTGTTCATGCTCGTCGGCTCCTCGCTCGTAGGACTCTGGATCGGGATCCTGTTGATGGGTCTCTTCAGCTTCGCCGAGTCGCCCCAGCTCCAGGCGTTGCTGGCGGACATCGCGCCGCCCACGATCCGCGACGCCTCGTTCGCGCTCTACTTCACGCTGGCGTTCGGCGTGGGATCGCTGTGGGTCGCCCTGTACGGCGCGATCATCGACTGGCTCGGCGAGCCGACCGGCCTGCCGGTCGTGTTCTGGCTGATGGCGAGCTCCTTCCTCCTGGCCGCCCTGTCGATCCTCCCGATCCGCGAACCACGCCGCGCCTCGAAGCCGATTCCGGACCTCGTCCTGCCCGACTGAGTAGGTGGGCCCGAACTCGGCTGTCGAGCAGCCGAGGGCCCGGGTTTGCTTCGCAGCTTCGGAGCGAAAAAGCGCGCCCGACCGGCGACGGGTCGTTGACTGCTCCGCCGCTCTTGTCGAGCCGCCCGAGCCTGATCAACACGATCAATCACCCTCCGCCCGAACGCGCGCGTCACGTCGCCGGAGGCGCCAGCTATGAGCGTCCTTCGGTCGGGGCCCATGCACATCCGAACCTCGATCGATCAACCACGTTCATCGCGGCACGGAGTGGCCGGTGCGCGCTGCATGCACAGAGGGGGCTGCGATCGGCCGCCCAGGCGCGACAGTCGTAGATCAAGGCACCTGTTATGATCCCGGGGCCCTGCAAACGGGCACTCGGTCGGGGCGTGGCGCAGCTTGGTAGCGCGTATCGTTCGGGACGATAAGGTCGTGGGTTCAAATCCCGCCGCCCCGACCATCCCACCGGTTCAAGCGGACCCGGTGTCGGGCAGCCCTCATCCGGCACCTCTAGGCTGAGGCACGATGCCCACTCGACGAACGAGTCCGCGCCGATCCGTGACCCGCCCGACCGTGCCGTACGGCGTTTACGAGCGGGACGACGACGACGGATCCGACCCCGAATCGCCCGGCGCGCTCGCGACCGCCGCCCCGTGGCTCGCTCTCGGCGCGCTCGTGATTGCCGCCGCCGCGCTCGCGCTGGCCTTCTTTGGCCGGGGCGGCGACCTCGATGCATGCCGTCGCGCGGCGTGGGCCGCGGTCCCGTCCAAGGACAACCTGCCGACGGGCTGGTCGCTGACCTCGACGGACCTCAACGCGAACGGCATGACCGTCTCGATCACGGGCCAGGCCCCGCCGGACGGCTCCTCGAGCGCGCCGATCATCTACGCCAGCGTCACGTGCTACGGCAACGTCGCCGAGACGGCGATCGACGGGTACCGGGCCGCGGCCAAGGCCGCGAACGCCAAGATCATCGACCGCGGCCAGGGCGGCGATGCCTACGACGTCGACAACTCCTCGGCCACGGGGTCGGTCACGACCCTCTTCCGGGTCGGCGGGCTGATCGGGCAGGTCGCAGTCGGCGGGTACGTCGATCCGGCCGATCTGGCGAAGATCACCGGGGCCGTTGCGGCCGCGATGGGCGACCCGGCCGCCGCCGGCACCACGAGCGACCAGGCCGTGGGAATCCCGGGTCCGTCCGACTCGGGCGCCGTCGAGCCGACGGGCTCGGCCGATCTCGGCTCGCCCGAGGCGCCTGGCGTGCCCGAGCTCGAGGCGCACCTCCCGACGGACATTGCTGGCATCGCCCTCACGGTCCGGAGCGGAAGCGCAGCGGATGGTCTCCCGGGTGACCCGAACAGCCGGGCGCTCGCCGCGGCGATGCGCGGGATCGGCGTCAAGCTCGACGACCTTCAACTCGCCCAGGCCGGCGATCCGCGCGCCCAGTCGCAAGACCAGGCGGAGGCCGCGGCTGCGCTCGACCTGGACATCTTCGCCTTCCGGGTGGCGGGCGGGAACGTCACCAAGCTCCGCGGCGCCGTCATCGAC
>DATLVO010000371.1:0-6750 GCA_035577485.1 Verrucomicrobiia bacterium | reverse complement strand
GAACATCTCCGGCAACCACAAGCCCGAACCGGTCGTGTCGATCGACGAGCTCGACGAGCTCAGCGCCCGTCGCGCGGCGATCCTCTCGATCCTCGCCCGGGCGAGGCAGCTGGACGGGCTCGCGCAGGCCTAGACCAGATCGCCTAGGGTAGCCACGCCCGCCACTTGACCGGGTTCGCGTCGAGCCATTGCTTCGCGGCCTCGTCGGCTGACAGGCGGCCATCCTCGATCGACGCCGCAACCGCATCCTGGTCGGCGTTCGTCCAGCTGAACCGCTTGATCATCTCGTAGGCCGGGCTGCCACTCGTCGCGAACTTCGTGGCCACGACCTTGTGGAGGTGGTAGACGGGGTAGTCGCAGGCGATCTTGGCGGGATCCTTGTTGCAGCCGGGCGTGAACGCGGGCAGCACGACGTGGACGAGGTCGACCTTCGTGCTGAACCAGTTCGGCGTGAAGTAGTAGGCGAGGATCGGCCGCCGAGCCGCGACCGCCGCCTGAATCCTCGCGTACGCCGCCTCCTCACCACCGGCGTAGACGACCTGGTAGTCGAGACCGAACCCGGCGATCATCGCCTTGTCCTGGGTCACGAACCCCTCCTCGCCGTCGAGCAGCTGGCCCTTCCCGCCCGAGTCGGCCGTCCGGAAGTCGGCCGCGAACTTGTTCAGAATCGACGGGTTCGTGGCGGCCGTCAGGATGTCCGGGTGCGCGTCGGCGTAGAAGCGGGGCACGTACCAGCCGATGACGCCCTCGTTCCCGGTCGGCCCGGCGTCCTCGGCGACCTGGTCCCGGGTGATGTATTTCGCCGCCAGGTCCTCGTGATCCCAGACCTCGAGGATCACGTCGACGCCACGGGATTCGAAGAACTCCCACGAGGCCTCATCGTCGAGCTGGCGCTTGACGACCGCGCACCCGAGCTCGTGCTCGAGCACGTAGCCGACGACGGCCGCGTCCGCCTCGTCGCCGACCCACGGGTTGAGGGCGATCGTCACGGTGCCGCAGGAGCCGGGGCCGCCGGCGACGGCCGATCCAACCGGGCCCGAAGACGCGGAAGGGCCAACTGAGCCGGACGAGCCCGAGGCGCCCGGCGAGCCGGCGGCGCCCGAGGACGTCAACGCCGGTGATCCGGCCGTCGGCGTCGGCGTTGTGCTCGGCGAGCACGCCGCCACCACGACCGCGAGGAGGTACGCCCACGCCCCAGACCGGAACCTCACGGCGTGATCGTGATCGTGCCGGCCATCGTCGTGCCGTGGACCAGGCAATAGAAGGGATAGGTGCCGGCGACGTCGAACACCAGGCTGTCGCGCTTCTTGAAGTCGAGGTAGTCGGTGCCGCAGGCACCGCTGACGAGCTCGGCCTGGTGCTGCTCGTCCGGGTCTGCGTTGCGGAACACGATCGGCTGGCCGACGCGGGCGGTGATGTCGGCCGGGGCGAAGACCCGGGATGCGATAAACGCCGGCAGGGCGGGGTTGTTCTCCATGTCGACGGCCACCGTGCCCGGACCGTCGAGACCGGTCTTCGTCTCAGCGCAGACCGGCCCGGTCGCGGCCGACGCCGAGGCTGCGGGCAAGGCCGAGGGCTGAGTCGTGGTCGAGCACGAGCCAAGCGCGAGCGCCAGCAGACCGATCAAGGCCATCCGCCCGAGGCCACGCGCGCCGATCCCTGTCACTCGTCCTTCGCACAACATCCGGCGGTCGATTGTAGGGGTCCCGCTTGGGTCGATAGGTCGCCGCAACGTTATGTGAGTACGATCTCGAGGCCCTGAAACTGGACAAGGCAGGTGAGCGCATGGAGACGATCAGCGAAGTCGAACCGCATGTCCTCGAAGCACTGGAGCCGGGCGAACAGCTCCGGGTCCGAGCGAGGTCCCGAGAGGCAGTTCTCGCGGTCACCGATCGCCGCCTGGTCGTGGCGGCGCCGGACCGGATCGCGCTCGCCGTCCCCCTCGAGGGGCTGCGGCGGATCCAGTTCGACATCGAACGCGACCGGCCGGCGACGCTCGTGATCGTCCCCGAACAGGCTCACGACGAGCCTCAGGTCCTGTCGATCCCTCGCGACCAGTTCGCCGCTGCCGCGGAAGCGCTGGTCGTCATCGGACGCATGCTCGCTCCCGCCGACAAGGGCAGTCCGATCGCCTGATCGCCAGCCGCCGTCGCGACGAGCGCCGTCCGGTAGCATCGGCGCACCGACGATCGCGTCCGCCCAGATGCGATCCGGTCGCGACAGGGGAGGGAACCTGGACATGGCGATTGACGGCGAGACGCGCACGTCACGACGGAGCCTGCTGGCCGCCGCCCTCGGTGGGCTGGGCGGGTTGGTCGTGAGCCGCCTCGGACGGCCGGACGCGGTCGCGGCGCTCGACGGTGCCCCTGCGCTCCTCGGGACGGCGAACACAAGCACCACGGAGACGAGCTTCGAGAACACCGACACCGGCGAGGCGTCCCTCAAGGGCTTGCACGCGGACGGCATCGGGGTCAGCGGCGAATCGGCCACTGGAACCGCCGTGCGCGGTGCCAGCACCGACGACACCTCGAGCGACTTCCTCGCCCAGTCGTATCGCTCCGGCGTGATCGGGACGGCCGGGGACCTCGGCGTCGCCGGCGACATCGGCGGTGTCGCCTTGAATACCGACGAGGTCGGCGCCTACGGGTTCTCGGACGTCTCGCCCGCGTCGGTCGGGGTCTGGGGCGACACCTGGGGCGGCGTTGGCGTCCAGGGCACGGGCGACCTGGCGGTCGCCGGGTTCGGCGACTCGGTCGGGCTCTATGGCGCGGGGACGAGCCCCGCGGCGTACGCGCTGCTGACGGACGGCAAGATCAAGTTCAACGGCCGCAGCGGCCGCACGACGATCTCACCGAACCACCTGTACCGGGATGTCTCGATCAGCGGTATGACCTCCTCGAGCGTCGTGATCGCCACACTCCAGACCCGGAAGGCCGGCTACCACGTGGAGTGCGTGGTGTCGTATACGGGCAAGTTCCGGGTCTTCATCAACAAGACTTCGACCGGCACCATCTACTTCAGCTACCTCGTGATCGGCTGACACGGCGATGAGCAAGCCGATCAGCCCCCACGTCCGCCACCGTCCCGCCGCCCATCCTGGGCGGACCGCCGCAGAGATCGACGTCCATCTCGAACGGGCGACCGCCCGCCTTCGGGCGCGCAACGCGGTCGATCGACCCCGCCACTCGGTCGCCCAGGTCGAAGCACGGGTCGAGAAGCACCTGAAGGTCGATCACGTCCACGAACGCTCTGCCCATCGGGGCAAGCCGGCGGCCGGCTAGCGGATCCCGCGGCCGCCGCGGGCGGGTCTGCCCGCCGAGACTCGTCCGCACGGCGGCCCCTGCCGATCCGCCCTCGGCGCCTTCACCTGCTACGCTTCGAGCATCTTGACGGCCGGCCCTGTGAGACCGGCGAACCGGTCCTGAGAGGCCGGCTCAGGAGGCAGATCATCGTGTGTTCGCGCGTCCACCGTGCCCGTCGGGCCGGTGGCGTTTTCATGTGAGGCGGCGGTGATCGCGAACGACCAGCGCCTGCCCCCGCAACCGCGGTCGAGCTCGATCGTCGACCCGCGCGTCGGCGATCTCGGCCGGGCGGTGCTCGCGCTGGAGGACGGGACCGTCTTCCCGGGGATCGCCTTCGGGGCACCCGGCGCGGCGGGCGGCGACCTCGTCGTCAATACCTCGCAGACCGGCTACCAGGAGGTCTGCACCGACCCCTCGTATGCGGGCCAGATCGTCGTGATGACCTACCCGTTGATCGGGAACTACGGGCGTCTCGTCGCCGACGACCAGTCGATCCGGCCCTGGCTCCGCGCGCTGGTCGTCGCGAACGCCACGGCCGCGGTCCTAGACGATGCCCGGCAGCTCGCCTCACTCCTGCGGGGTGCGGGGATCCCGGCCATCGCCGGCGTCGACACGCGAGCGCTCGCCCGGCACCTGCGCGCGAGCGGCTCGCTTCGGGGGATCGTGACCCAGCCGGGCGCGATCGACGCCGACGACGCCGTGGCGCGGGCGCGGGCCGTTCCCCGTTGGGAGGACCAGGACTTCGTCGGTCAGGTGTCGCCGTCATCGATCGTGGATGTCGGCAGGCACGACGAGACCGGGCCCCTGATCGGGATCATCGACTTCGGCTTGAAGTCGAACATCGTCCAGAGCATGCGACGCCGCGGGGCCCGCGTCCGAATCCTGCCGCACACGATCTCGTCATCGGTCGCCCTCATGCCCGAGGTCGACGGCCTGATCCTGTCGCCGGGGCCGGGCGACCCCGCGCGGCTCGAGGGGCCCGTCAAGCTGGCCCGCGCGATCATCGATGACGGTCGGCCGCTCCTGGGAATCTGCCTCGGGCATCAGATCGTCGCGCGAGCCGCCGGTGCCGACACGACCCGCCTCCGGTTCGGCCATCACGGCGCGAATCATCCGGTCCGCGATGTCGATCTCGGGCACGTCCAGGTGACCGCCCAGAACCACGAGGTCCAGGTCGTCGGGTCGTCGTTGCCGCCCGAATCGGGGTTCCGGGTGAGCCAGGTCAATCTCAACGACGGCTCGGTGGAGGGCTTGCGGCACGCGACGCTCCCGATCGAGACCGTCCAGTACCACCCGGAGGGCGCCCCCGGCCCGCTCGACGCCCTGGCGGTGTTCGATCGGTTCGTGGCGGCAGCCCAGACACGGGCCGGTTCGCCTCGATGACGATGGTGCCTCGCGCGAAGCCGTCCTCGGTGCTGATCCTCGGTTCGGGGCCGGTCGTCATCGGCCAGGCGGCCGAGTTCGACTACGCCGGGACCCAGGCCTGCCGCGCCCTCCGCGCCGAGGGCGTCCGGACGATCCTCGTGAACAGCAACCCGGCGACGATCATGACGGACCCGGCGGTCGCGGACGCGATTTATCTCGAGCCGCTGACCGTCGCCGCGGTCGAGGCGGTGATCGCCCGCGAGCGGCCCGAGGGGATCCTCGCCGGGCTCGGCGGGCAGACGGCGCTGAACCTCGCGACGCAGCTCGCCGACGCCGGCGTTCTCGAGCGGTACGACGTCCGGCTCCTCGGAACGCCGCTCGAGGCGATCCGGATGGCCGAGGACCGGGAGCTCTTCCGGGACCTCCTCGACCGCATCGGCCAGCCGTATGCGCCGAGCTTCATCGTCGAGGGGACGACCGCGGCAGCCCGCGAGGAGACCGCCAACGAGGCGCTCGCCACGATCGGGCTTCCCGCGATCGTCCGCCCCGCGTTCACCCTGGGCGGGACCGGCGGCGGGATCGTCGAGACCGAGCCGGCCTACCGCGAGCGGATCCGGGCCGGGCTCCGGGCCAGCCCCATCGGCCAGGTGATGGTCGAGCGCTGCCTCGTCGGCTGGCAGGAGATCGAGTACGAGGTGATGCGGGACGCCGAGGACACGTGCATCGCGGTCTGCTCGATGGAGAACGTCGATCCACTCGGCGTCCACACCGGCGACTCGATCGTGGTCGCCCCCGTGCAGACGCTGCCCGACCCCGTCCATCAGCGGCTGCGCAGCGCGGCGCTCGCGATCATCCGGGCGCTCGGCGTCGAAGGCGGCTGCAATGTCCAGTTCGCGCTCTCGCCGGACTCGACCGACTACGCCGTCATCGAGGTCAACCCCCGCGTCTCGCGCTCCTCCGCCCTCGCGAGCAAGGCGACCGGCTACCCGATCGCCCGGGTCGCGGCCCAGATCGCGATCGGGCGCACGCTCGCCGAGATCCCGAACGTCGTCACCGGGACGACCGTCGCCGCGTTCGAGCCGGCCCTCGACTACGTGGTCGTCAAGCTGCCGCGCTTCCCGTTCGACAAGTTCCCGACGGCCGACCGGACGCTCGGCAGCCAGATGAAGGCGACCGGCGAGGTGATGGCGATCGACCGGACGTTCGGCTCGGCGCTGAACAAGGCGCTCCGCGGGCTCGAGCAGGCCGGCGTTGGGCCGCTTGCCGAGGACCCGAGCTGGACGCCGTCGTTCGACTACCTGGCCGGCGTGTGCGGCGGAGATCCCGATGAGGACGAGCCGATCGCCTGGGTCGACGAAACCGGCGCGGCCTGCGAATCGACCCGCCATGCCCAGCGCACCGCGGCCCCGATCGTGCTCCGCCGCTTCCTGGCGCCGTCGGACTCCCGGCTGTGGCGGCTGCTCGGCCTGCTCCGTCGAGGCGTACCGGAGGCGACGATCCAGGAGGCCACGGGGATCGCGCCGTGGTTCCTCGCCGAGATGGGCCGGAGCGTCGCGCTGGAGCTGGAGGTCCGGGCGATCGGCGAGCGACTCGGGGAGCCGCTGGACGGCGAGGCGGCAACGCTCCTCGCGACCGCGAAGCGAGCAGGCTTCGGCGACCGGGAGCTCGCGACGATGGCCGGCGTCGGCGAGGAGGCTGTGCGGAACGCCCGCCACGCGCTCGGCCTGCGGCCGGGGTACGCGATGCTCGACACCTGCGCCGCCGAGTTCGCGGCCGAGACGCCGTACTTCTACTCGACCTACGCCGCGGCCGGCTCGTCGCCCGAGGCGCCGCCGGTCGGCCGACCGGCGGCGCTCGTCATCGGCTCGGGACCCGTCCGGATCGGGCAGGGGATCGAGTTCGACTACTGCGCGGTCCACGCGGCCGAGACACTCCGCGACCGGGGCTGGCAGGCGGTGATGATCAACTCGAACCCGGAGACGGTCTCGACCGACTTCGACTCCTCGACGCGCCTGTACTTCGAGCCGTTGGACGCCGAGAGCGTGCGCAGCCTGCTCGACGCCGAGCGTTTCGCCGTCGCCGG
>DATLVO010000370.1:0-2318 GCA_035577485.1 Verrucomicrobiia bacterium | reverse complement strand
CTCGCGGACATAGGTCGCGACGCCCGCCCCCTGGTGGCGCTGGACGTCGATCCGGCGGATCCGGACGCCATCGAGCTCGCCGTCCGGCGGATCGTCCGGTCTGCGGAGGCTGTAGACGTCGACGTCGCGGCCGGCGGCCACGAGGGCCTCCGCCTCGCGACGGACACGCGGGTCCTCCTCGTAGTAGCTGTGGGTGAGCATCGCAACCGGACGCCGCGGGCCGGCGGTGGCGCGATGCGGACGGCGCGGCATGTGCACCGCTCCATCGTAGCCAACGGGTCGGCCTCGCCGGCGAGCGCGAGGCGGCGGGCAAGCCCTCCGGGGCGGCGGGGCGCCTAGGACGAGGGCGAGACGGACAATGCTCCATCGGCGAGCGCCGTGCGGACACGGTCGATCACGACCGCCTGCTCGGACTCCAGCCCGACCCACAGTGGGAGCCGGACCAGCCTGTCGCTCGCGCTGTCCGTTGTGGTCAGGTCGCCGACCGCGCGACCAACGGAGCGTCCGAACGGGGACGAGTGCAGCGGCACGTAGTGGAAGACGGGCTGGATCCCCTTGGCCTTGAGCTGTTCGATGAAGGCCGTCCGCGCCGCGAGGTCCGACAGCAGCAGGTAATACATGTGTCCGTTTTGCCGGCAGCCATCCGGAACGACCGGCCGCCGGATCAGGCCGGATTCCTCGACGTCCCGGAAGGCCTGGTGGTACGTCGCCCAGATGTCCATGCGTCGCCCCGTGATGGCGTCCGCCTCCTCCATCTGGGCCCAGAGGAAGGCCGCAACGATCTCGCCAGGGAGATACGACGATCCGAGATCCACCCACGTGTACTTGTCGACCTGCCCCCGGAAGAACTGGCTGCGGTTCGTTCCCTTCTCCCAGATGATCTCGGCCCGGTCGATGAACCGCGGGTCGTTGATCAGGAGCGCACCGCCCTCGCCGGAAATGATGTTCTTGGTCTCATGGAACGAAAGTGCCGCCAGGTGGCCGATGCTCCCGAGCGGTCGCCCGCGGTAGTCCGCGATCAGGCCCTGAGCGGCGTCCTCAATGACCAGGAGGTCGTGCCGGACCGCGATGTCCATGATCGCGTCCATGTCGCAACCGACACCGGCGTAGTGGACCGGGACGATCGCCTTCGTCCGCGGCGTGATGGCCGCCTCGATGAGCGTTTCGTCGATGTTCAGGGTGTCAGGCCGGATGTCGACGAAGACGGGCGTCGCGCCGCGCAGCGTGAACGCGTTTGCGGTCGAGACGAACGTGAACGACGGCATGATCACTTCGTCGCCGGGCCCGACGCCGCTCAGGATGGCCGCCATCTCGAGGGCCGCGGTGCACGAGTGCGTCAGGAGGGCCTTGTGGCAGCCGATCCGCTGCTCCAACCAGGCGCAGCAGCGCTTCGAGAATGCCCCGTTGCCGGCCAGGTGGCCATTGGCGTGGGCCTCGGCGATGTATGCCAGCTCCCGGCCGGTCATGTAGGGCTTGTTGAAGGGAATCATGGGGTGCCCTCATCACGGTCCCGTTTCCAGGCGACCACCAGGAGCGAACCTCCCGCGGGAAACGACAAGCCGCCTCGAATCATGATCCGCTCCAGCCCCATCACCAGTCCCAGCGCGGCATTGATCGGTCTCGAGAATCGCAACGCATCCATTTCGTTGAAGTCCGGGTCGGCTTCCTTCATTCGCATCCGTGACGCGAACATCATCGGCAGAAGCAGCGACACGAAGGACGTCATCCGGACGACATCGAAGCCAGCCGCCTCGAGCTTGCGGCGCAGGTCTCGCGAGGAGTATCGCCGGACGTGCCGGGCGTGGACGTCCTGCTGGCTCCAGAGCGACCGATGCTGGGGGACGGTCGCCAGGAACGTGCCGCCGGGGACCAGCGCCTTGCCGACCTCGGCGAGCACGGTCTCGTCCTCCGCGATGTGCTCGAGGACGTCGAATGCGCCAATCGCCTCGAACTCCGATCGGAATGGGATGCTGCGTGCATCCATCTGGTAGAACGTCGCGGTTGGGACCCGCTCTGCCGCGAGCGCCAATCCGGCACTGAAGACCTCGGCGCCAACCAGCTCGATCGACGGTCGCTCCTGTCGGATGCGGCTGAGCACGAAGCCCGTTCCACAGCCAACCTCGAGGAACGACGTGGTGTGGGGAGCGTACGTTCGCATGGCCCAGGCGACGAGCTCATTGCGAGCACGAAACCAGAAGTTGTCCGCCTCGAGACCCGCCAGCTCGGCGAAGAACTCCGTCCGGAATCCCTCATGCTCGACCGCGATCGACGGCGCGAACGCGGGAAGCCCGGCGATGATCTCCGGCTGGTGGCCGCAG
>DATLVO010000369.1:0-13584 GCA_035577485.1 Verrucomicrobiia bacterium | reverse complement strand
GACGTGACGCAGGACGCGTTCCTGGCCGCCTGGCAGCAGCTTCCGCGCCTCCGCGATCCCGAGCGCTTCGTCCCGTGGCTCCGCCGGATCCTCGTCAATCGGGCCCGCGACCTCCACCGCGCCGAGCGGCGTCGGCTCCTGCCGGCGGACCTGGCCGCTGCAGCGGCGGTGGTCGAGCGACGTCCCGGACGGGCTGACCCCGCGCCCGACGTCGACGCGCTGACCGACCTCCACCAGGCGATGGCCGGCCTGAGCGTCGACCAGCGCGCCGTCATCGCGATCCACTACCTCGCGGACCAGTCCCTGCCGGAGGTGGCTGCGATCCTCGGGATCCCCGAGGGGACGGCGAAGTCGCGCCTGAACGCCGCGTTGACCGTGTTGCGGTCGCGACTCGGAGACACGCGATGACGCGGGAGCGTGACCCGCTGGATCGCGTCCTCGCGTCGATCCGGGACGCTCAGCCTCCGCCCGACCTCGGGCATCGGATCAAGACCGAGGTCGGGCGGGTCCAGCAGCGGACGGCCGCTCCGGCGCGCTGGCTCGTCGGGCTCGCGGCGACGATCGCCGGCGTCGCGATCGTGGCGACCGGGCTGATGGTGGTGCGCCCGAGCCCGGGACCCGCAACCCTGCCGAGCGCCTCGACGGCCGCGACGCTGCCCACGACCTCCGAGCCGAACCATCTTGTCAGCCAGGCCCCGACGGGCCTCGGGCCCGACACGATCGCGGTTGCGACGCGGGAGATCGGCATGCCGACGAAGCTCTCCGTGTCCGTCGGCCAGACGATCCTCATCGTCGGGGGACCGATCGGTCACGAGGGCGTCCTGTCCTACCTCATCCAGCATTTCGGCGATACCGATGCCGGCTACCGGCCCGACGGCGACGTGGCCTGGATCCCGGCGTCGATCGTCGAGCGGAGCGTCGAGATCCGCACGCCGACCTGCCCGACGGAGGTCAACCTCGACACGGTCGCGTCGCTCCAGCCGTTCGAGCGGATGATCTGCTTCAACGGCCTCGACGTGACGTTCCGGACCGTGACCGCGTCCGAGCTGTCGGTCGGGGTGAAGACCTCCCGTCGGTGGATCTCCAGCGACGGTCACCCGGACTTCTTCACGGCGCTGCCCGTCTACGGCCTGACCCCGAAGCTCGCCCTGCCGGACGGCGGCTGGTTCGACGTGACGGGGCATTTCGACGACCCGGCAGCGATCGACTGCGGCGATCCGGGCGCGGTGGCCTTCTGCCGGGAGCGGTTCATCGTCACGGCGGTCGCGGTCGTCCCGGCGCCGGCGTTCGTGATCCCCGGCACGTGGCGATCGACGGCGATGCCACCGATCGACGGTCGAACGGATTTCGGGATGGTCTGGACCGGAACGCAGGCCGTGATCTGGGGCGGCTACGAATCGTCGCCGAAGAAGTCGGTGTTCATCGCGGCGGCCCCGCGTGGCGGAGCCGCTTACGACCCGGCCACGGATCGCTGGCGGACGATCCCGGACGCGCCGATCCCCGGTCGCGGATCCCCGGTCATGGTCTGGACCGGAACGGAGGTCGTCGTCTTCGGCGGGCGGATCGGCGAGCAGAGCCGGCTCGACGGCGCCGCGTGGAACCCGGCGACCCGGACCTGGCGCACGATCGCCCGGTCGCCGCTGACCGGCGACGAACCGATCGGGGCCTGGCTCGGCGATCGGCTGTACGTCGTGACCTCAGCGGCGGCTGGGGCCTACGACCCGGCGACCGATCGCTGGACCGAGCTGCCGGCGGCGCCCATCCGGCCGGGCTGGCGAACCGCCGCAGTCGCGGCGGGACGGCTGTTCGTGATCGCTTTCGGCGACGGGGCGACGCCACCCGTGGAGTGGGCCGTCCTCGATCCGGCGACAGGAACCTGGCACCACGGCATCGCTCCCGTAGACCCGACCGAGGCCGGCGTCGATTTCACGGGCGCTGGCGACATGATCGTCTCGACCGACCATGGCGCGACATTTGACCCGGTGACCGAGACCTGGGAGACGACCCCACGATGTCCGGGCGTCAGCGCGGGGACGGTCTGGACCGGAGGCTACCTGCTCGGTGTGACTGCGGCCTGGCAGGCGTACAACGGCAGTTGCTACCAGGTGCCGCCGGCGCCGAAGCGCGCGCCGCCGTTCAACGACACGAACGGCCGGGAGTTCCCCGTGGCCGTCTGGACCGGCCACCAGTACTTCACCTGGAGCGGCGGCACCGGCGGCGACATCGTGTGGGTGCCGAAGGATGGGGCCGTGTTCACGCCCGAGAACGACATCGGGCCCTGCTGCGGCTGAGGTCGGCGGCGCCCGATCGGCGACCACCCTGGTCGGGTCTACCCGACCCCGCGCGTCCGGTTCGACACGAAATCGACCAGCACGTATTCGCCGAGACGCTCCGGCGTCGCGTAGAACGCGCGGCCCCGGTTCATCCGGGTCACGAGCGCCACGAACTCCGCGAGTGCCCGCGATCGCTCGAGCATGAACGTGTTGATCGTGATCCCGTCGCGGGTGCAGCGCTGGACCTCGCGGAGCGTCTCCTGGATCGTCCTACGGGTCGGCGGGTAGCTGAACTCGACCTGGCCGTTCTCGAAGTGGGCCGTCGGCTCGCCGTCCGTGATCACGACGATCTGGCGGTCGGCGCCGCGCTGCCGGGCGAGGATCCGGCGAGCGAGCATCAGCCCGTGCTGGAGGTTCGTCCCGTATTCGTAGCCGTGCCAGGTCAGCTCCGCGAGTGCCTCGGGCCGGAGCTCGCGGGCGTAGTAGGCGAACCCGATGACCGTCAGGTCGTCGTGCGGGAACTGGGTCCGGATCAGCGTGTCGAGTGCGACCGCGACCTTCTTCGCCGCCACGAAGCAGCCGCGGAGCAGCATCGACCGGCTCATGTCGACGAGAAGGACGGTCGAGGTCCGCGTCATCTGCTCGGTCCGGAAGACCTCGAAGTCCTCCGGCGAGAGGCGGACGCCCGGCTCGCCACGGGCCAGCCGCTCGAACGGGGCATTCTCCTTTCGGCGGATGGCGTTCTCGATCGTGCCCCGGATATCGAGGTGGAAGGGGTCGCCGAACTCGTACGGCTTCGTCGTCTCCTCGCGCTCCCCTCCCCGCCCGGCCCGGTCGATCCGGTGGCCGCCGAAGGCATCCCGTGAGAGGCGGGCGAAGAGGTCGTCGAGGACCTTCTGCCCGATCCGGCGGCTGCCGCGCGGCGTCAGCTCGAGCCGCTCGCCGCGGCGGGTGAGGTAGCCCGCCCGCTCGAGCTGTCGGGCGAGCTCGTCGAGCGCCTCGAGGTCGCGGGCCGACTCCGGTCCGAGAAGCTCCCGGGTCGCGTCTCGATCGAGGCCGGCGAGATCGCCCGGCTCCTCGACGGCTCCCAGCTGGTCCTCGAGGGCGTCGAGCGCCTGGAGCTGGCCGATCCGGTCCAGTGCCGGCTCCAGCCCGAGCGGCTCCTCGCCGCTGAACTCGTAGCCCTCGCCGAGCCCGTCGGGCATCAGCTGGTCCATGTTCGACGCGAGCCGGGCCAGATCCCAGCGGAGACGGTCGTCGCGGAGGAGGGCGTCCATCATCGACTGGAGCTCGGCCCGCTGCTGCGACGTCATGGATCGGAGCAGCGACTGCATGGCCGCCATGCGCTGGGTCAGCTGCTCGACGATATCGTCGAGGGTCCGGGCGCCGGGGAAGAACCGGCCGTGCTTCGCGAGGAAGTCGTCGACCTCGTCCTGGCTCGGCTCGCGGCCCTCGAGCCGCTCCTCGAGCAGGCTGTTCAGGTCGCGGACCATGTCGCGGTTGGCTGCGAGGTCCTCCGGGGTCGTGCCCTGGATCGCCTCGGAGAGGCCTTCGACGAAGCGATCGAGCGTCTGCTTCCGGAGCCGCTCGGTCAGCTCATTGAACCGGTCGCGGGCGGCCGGCTCCATGAAGTCGTACTCCTCGAGCTTCCGGATCCGGCCGCCGACGTCGCGCGGCAGGGCGTCGAGCTGGTCGATCCGGCGGGCCGCGGCGTCGCGGAGCATCGCCCGGAGCGCGGCGTCCGAGGCGGTGTCGTCGGCCGGCGTCGCCGCCTCGTCGAGGCGTCGCTCGATGCCGGCGCGCTCCTGGGCGACGATCTCGTCGAGCTCCTGGCGGACGTCGGCCAGGACGTCCCGCAGCTGGTAGCGCTCCTGGAGCTCCTCGCGGCGGCGGCGGAGCCGCTCGCGAAGGTCGTTGAGCCCGGCGAGGTCCGGCCGCGACGGGTCGCTCGTCCGCCAGCCGCGCTCCATCAGCCGGCGGAGGGCCTCGGCCAGATCGCCCTCGGCCATGACGTCGTCGGCAAGCGCATCGAGGATCTCGTCCGCGTCGAGGGCCGGAATCGTCTGGGTGCCGTCCCATCGGGCGTAGCGCGCGGCGCGGACCAGGAGGGGGTCGCGGCCGGCGTTGATCGCCGTCGCGGCGTCGAGATCGTCCGGGTCGGGTGTCCAGCGGCTCATGCGCGTCGCCGATCCCAGCTGGCGATCCCTGTCGGAGATTGTGTTCGGCCCGATGGCGTGCCCGGTCCGCTCCAGCGGCCGCTTCGATGCCTATCAGACATCGAACCAGCCGGTTCGAGGTCAGGCGATGCCTGACGGAGATTGTTTCCCGCTCGAAGGCATGACCCGCCGGCTTTCGCGCCGGATTCGATGCCGGTGGGATATCGAACCCGCTTGTTCGGAGCCGCGGCGACCATCGAAATGGCCGGTTCGTGGCTGGTCGCGTCGTCTTCCGGCCGTTGGGCCCGAAAACGATGCCGCACAGAGATCGCCGGTTGGTCAGCTGGCCGCAGGCACCCTTCGATCCGAAAACGATGCCGGAGCGGCATCACCCGTCGCGAGACGAGCGCCGGGCTCATCGCCGGTAGACCGTCCCGGTCCCCGACCGGTCCTTGTTGATCCGCCGGGAGAGATGCAGGCCCTCGAGGAGGAACTCGACCGCCGACGCGACGACCGCTGGCTCCTCCGCCCCGTCCGTGGCATCGAACGTGCCGAGCCGGCGGACGGCCTCGTGCAGCCCGGGGATCTCGGCCATCCACCGGACGTACTCCCGCGACGGGACCCGCTCCCCGGTCTCCACCACGAGCCCGTCCTCGAACGCGAGGACCACATCGTCGAGGTCGTCGATGTCGACGAGCCGCCCGAAGGTCGTGAAGAGCGCCTTCGTGATCAGGCGCTCCACGATCCGCTCCTCCGGCGCATCGTCGCCCACGGATTCGAGCTCGATCTTGCCGACGGTGCTGGCGACGACAGCGCCAAGGTCCGAGACCCGCGGCGCCGCCACGGTCTCCCCGAGCCGAACGGCCCGGCGGAGTGCGGCGGCCTCCAGGACCTCCGTGTTCGCGACCGTCACCCGGACGCTCACGCCGGACCGCTGGCTGATCTCCGGCGAGCGCCGGGCGAGATGGGTCAGCTCGGCGAGGAGCTCCTCGATGAACGGCGGCACGGCGATCGCCGGCTCGTCGCCGCCGGCGAACCGCTGCTTCTCCTGGCGGACGATCTCCAGCTCGTGGTCGAGCGTCCGCGGGTAGTGCGTCCGGACCTGCGAGCCGAGGCGGTCCTTGAGGGGCGTAATGATCCGGCCGCGGCTCGTGTAGTCCTCGGGGTTGGCGCTGGCGACGACGAACAGGTCGAGAGGCAGACGGACGGTGAAGCCCCGGATCTGGACGTCGCGCTCCTCGAGGATGTTGAGCAGGCCGACCTGGATCCGCTCGGCGAGGTCGGGCAGCTCGTTGATCGCGAAGATCCCCCGGTTCGAGCGCGGGATCAACCCGTAGTGCAGGGTCAGCTCGTCGCTGAGGTAGCGGCCCTCGGCGACCCGGATCGGGTCGACCTCGCCGATCAGGTCGGCGATCGTGATGTCGGGGGTCGCGAGCTTCTCGGCGTAGCGCCGGTCGCGGGGCAGCCAGTCGATCGGGGTCTCGTCCCCGCGCTCCTCGACGATCGCCTTGCCGGACGGGCTGATCGGGGCCGTCGGGTCGTCGTTGAGCTCGCCGCCGCGCACGACGGGCAGGTGCTCGTCGAGCAGCCCGACGAGGAGCCGGGCGAGGCGCGTCTTCGCCTGACCGCGCTCCCCGAGGAGGACGATGTCCTGGCCGGCGACGATCGCGTTCTCGAGGGCCGGCAGGACGGTCTCGTCGTAGCCGACGATCCCGCTGACGATCGGCCGGCCTTCGGCGAGCCGTCCGAGGAGGTTCGACCGCAGCTCCTCCTTGACCGTTCGGCTGACCCAGCCCGAGGCGCGCAGGGCCCCGAGGGTCGCGGGCAGGGCGGTCGGTTCGACGGGATGACGGGTCACGGGCGGGGAGCGTACGACCGGGTCCGACGACCGTCAAACGTCGGCAACCTCATCGGGTTGCGGTGGCGCACCGACGTCCGCCGGCCGGCCGCGCAGGCGGATCTCGCAGTCGCCGACCCGCGCGATCCTGGTTCGCAGCGGCACGTCACCGATGATGTCGATCACCGCGGCGGAACCCGGGCGTGAGTGCACGAACCGGACCTCCTGGTCGCCCAGCCGAACCCGGATGGCGGCACGGCCGGCCGGCTCGACACTCGCGGCGACAAGGGAACGCAGCCGGGCCGCTGCCGCGGCCGGTGAGGCAGCCTCGATCTCGAGGGCGGCGAGCCGTGCACGACCGCCGAACGGGTGCTGCTCGTGGGCCCTCTCGGCTCGGTCGGGGAGCGACCACTCGGCCGCCTCGAGATCGTGCTCGATGAGGAACGATGCGGTCGGCGTCAGCTCATCCGGGCGGGCGAGGCGCCACCGGACGACTCGACCATCCTGGCGCCGGCGCTCGCCATCTTCCGGGCCGAGCAGCCTGGCGTCCGTTGGGGCCCAACGGAGCGTCTCGTCGAGATCGTCGACGGCGATCGACCAGGTTGCGAGCCCTCCTTCCCCGGCGTCGAGCGCTGCGATCACCGGCCGGCCGAGCCAGCTCCGACTCGCGAGCTCCACGTCGAACACGCCGACCAGCTCCAGATAGGTGTCACCCAGCCAGATGAGCCGGTTGAAGGTCCCGAGAACGTCATGGCGTCCTCCGGCGGTCGCCGCGAGCCCCAGGCGACGCTCGAGGACGTCCGCGGTCGCATCGGGATCCGCGCAGGCGAGGACGACGTGGTCGATCCCGACGAGCATTCGCGACCTCGCCGGTCAGCCGGCCGACGCCGCCACGTGGGCTGGCCGGCTCGGCGGGGTCGCTGCGAGGATCTCGGCGATCACCTCGGCTCTCGGGATGGCGGCGCCCGCGTCGAGGAGCTCGCGCGCCCGCTCCGGCCCGAGAAGCTCGGCCGCGAGGTCGGCCGGGTCCGGAAGATGGAGCACCTTGACGGGCGCGAGCATCACCTCCTGGTCGCGAACCAGCTCGTAGGCCTTGGCCGCCGCCCGCGCCGCGAGCGCCGGGTCGCCGTGGCGAAGCTGGATGATCGCGGCCATCGCGAGCCCCCGGGCGAGCCCCGAGTACGCATCGTTCGAGGCGAAGAAACGCATGCCGTCGGCCATCCGCTGCCAGGCGACGGCCGGCTCGCCGAGCTGGAAGAAGATCGCCGAGAGGAGGGTCAGGCTGTCCGCGATCTCGTACTGCGATCCCTCTCGGCGGAACGCGACGAGGTTCTCCTCCTCGAGTTCGCGGGCCCGCGCGTAGTCGCCGCCCAGGAAGATCGAGAGTACGAGCGCCTGGCGGGCACGGATGGCTCCCGGCTCGTGGCCGGCGGCCTGGTAGAGCTCGAGAGCCTGCTCCTCGTGGGCCTGGAGGCCGGGGCCGTCCTGGGCGACCATCGACAGGAAGCCGAGGTCGTAGTGGGCGTCGGCCAGGAGCCTCGGGTCGCCCGTCGTCGAGGCGAGCTCGAGGCGCTCGTCGTAGGCGACGCGCGCCGCGGCGGCATCGTCCATCCAATACGCGAGGCCCCCATCGGCCGCGAGGCCGGCAATGCGCAGCCGAACGTCGTCCGACGGTCGGGCGAGCAGCTCCGCGAGAAGGGCGCGCCCCTCACGGAGCCGGCCCCGCTGCTGGAACCAGCGCCAGGTCGACCCGAGGATCCGCAGCCCGAGGTCCGGGTCACCCGCGGCGAGCGACCAGGTGATCGCCGCCCGGACGTTGTGCGACTCGCGGTCGAGACGGCGGACGACCGCCTCACTCGACGCGCCGAGGATGCCGGGCCCGATCGCCTCCGCCATCGCCGCGACGACCGCAGCATGGCAAGCCTCGGTGGCCGGCCGCTCCCCGCTCTCGGTGAGCTGCTCGAGGGCGAACTCGCGAAGCAGGGGATGCTGCCCGAAGCGGACCTCGCCCTCGCCCTCGCCCGTCCCACCGTCGGCAGCGCCCGGCTCGATGCGGACGAGGCTCTTGTCCGAGAGCGACTCGAGACCGTCCGAGAGGTCGATCCCTAGGTCGCCGTTCGCGTCGGCGACGGCCTGTGCGGCCTCGATCGTCCAGCCGCCCGCGAATACGGCCAGCCTCCGGAAGAGCCGGCGCTCGCTCTCCGTCAGGAGGTCGTGGCTCCAGGTGATCGCGCCGCGGAGGGTGCGCTGCCGCTCGGGCACGTCGCGGGCACCGCCGGCGAGGTCGAGCGCGTGGCTCAACCGCTCGAGGATGAGCGACGGACTCAGGGTCCGGACCCGCGCCGCCGCGAGCTCGATCGCAAGCGGGAGGCCCCCGAGTCGCTCGCAGATCGCCCGGATGGCCGCACGCGATTCGTCGGTCAGGACGAGGTCCGGGCGATGCGATCGGGCGCGGTCCTCGAAGAGGGCGACGCCAGAGGCGACGTCGAGCGGCGGAACCGGGTAGCCCCGCTCGCCACCGATCCGCAGCAGCTCCCGGCTCGTCACGAGGACCCGGAGGTTCGGCGCATCCCGGACCAGGCCCGACACGACGTCGGCCGCGCTGGGCAGGAGCTGCTCGAGGTTGTCGAGCAGGAGGAGTGCCGTTCGGTCGCGCAGGTGGGTCCGGAGGATCTCGGTGATCGCCCGCTCGGGCGACTCGCGGATGCCGATCGTCGTCGCGATGGCCGGTTCGAGGAGGGCGGGGTCGTGCAGCGCGGCCAGGTCGACGAACCAGACCCCGTGCGGGAAGCGATCCACCACGGACCGGGCGACGCCCAGCGCGAGGCGCGTCTTGCCGCTGCCGCCGGGCCCGGTCAGCGTCACGATCCGACTGGCGACGAGCGCGTTCCGGAGCAGGTCGATGTCGGCCTCGCGCCCGACGAGCGCGGTGACCTCGCCGGGGAGGTTGGACGGAGCCTCGATCGTCCGGAGCGGTCGCGGATCGTCGGCCGCGCCCGGAACGACGAGCCGGTGGAGCCGGGTGGGCTCCTCGAAGTCCTTGACGGCCCGCAGGCCCTCATCGGCGAGGACGATATCGGCGAGGCGCGGCGACTCAGCGAGACTCGGCCGCAACACGGCGACGAGCGCGTCCGACAGCACGATCTGGCCGCCATTGCCGACGGCCGCGATCCGGGCCGTGTAGTTGACGTCGATCCCGACGTAGTCCTGGACCACGTCGCCCGCTTGACCCTCGCGCAGACGGCCCTCGCCCATGTGGAGACCCATCCGGATCCGGAGCGTCGCGCCGTCCGGCCAGGGCTCGCTCGCGACCGAGCGCTGGGCATCGACGGCGGCCGTCGCGGCGTCCACGGGGCTCTCGAACGCCGCGAAGAAGGCATCGCCCTCGGTCTTGACGACGACGCCGCCGGCGCCCTCGATCGCGTCGCGCAGGAGGTGGTCGTGACGTGCCACGAGCGGTGCCCAGGCGGCCGAGCCGAGGGCGCGCTCGAGTCGCGTCGACCCCTCGATGTCCGTGAACAGGAACGTGACGGTCGGGCCGGTCGGGAGTCCCATAGGCAACGGCTGCATCTTCGCAGGTGCGCACAGGGCCGTCGAGGCGCGGAAGGGCGCGGCGGGGCCTGACGTCCAGGGCGACCGTTGCCGCCAGTGGGGCGCTCGCCGTGAGGCCGCCCGCCCTTGACGTGGGCGCCAGAATCGACGCAGGACCTTCCCATGCAAGGCAGTCGATTGGCGCCCCGCCCATGCTGAGTGACCGGATGCTCGCCCATGCGCGCACGGGTCGCGCTGGCCCGGATCGTGCCTCGCCCTTGCGACGCATGCCCTTCCCGGATGGAAGTCCGAGCCGCGGCGCGCCCCCTCCTGGGGCCCAGACGCACGTGCCGCTCACCGGTGCGCCGCTGACGGACGCCCTCCGGCGATCATTCGAGCCTCAGTTCGGCCACGACTTCAGCCAGGTGCGGATCCACACCGACGCGGCCGCCGACGCATCGGCACGTGAGCTCGGTGCGCAGGCCTGGACCACCGGGAACGACATCGTCTTCGCCGACGGAATGTTCCGCCCGGACTCACGCGCGGGCAGGCGCCTGGTCGCCCATGAGCTCGCCCATGTCGTGCAGGGTGCCGCCGGGCGTCGAGGCGCGCAGGCGCTAGTGTCAGCGCCCGGCAATGGCGGCCCAATGGGGGAATCCGCCCCCTCGGAGCGCGAGGCCGACCGAATGGCGGACCTGGCCGACGCGGCCCGGTCGGACGGCTCGCCCGCGTGGCGACTCGGGTCCGTCGCCGTGCCGGAGGCATCGATTCAACGGAAGCCGGCAACCGGCAGCGCGACGCCGGATCCGATGGAGCACGTCCAGGGCAGTCTCTATGCGCGCGGGCCCGATGGGGCGCTCCTTCCGCCGAGTCTCGAGGACATCTCCCAGGGCGGACTGAGCGATTGCTTCCTGATGGCGGCCCTGGCAGCCATCGTCAGCACCGACCCGATGTTGATCAAGACGATGATTGCCTTCGGGCCCAATGGGACGTACACCGTGACGTTCAGGGGGATCGGATTCTGGAATTCCGCGAAGCAGACCGTCACGGCGGACTTCGCCGTCGGCAAACACGCGAACCTCGGCCCGCGCAAGGCGCTGTGGCCCCTGGTCATCGAACGCGCCTACGCGCAGGAGAAGGGCGGGCTCGACGTCGTGAACAAGGGCGGCAATCCGGGCGGGGTGGTTGATGACATGATCAACGACAGCCCGAGCCGCTTCGACCCACGCGAGGAGACCGCCGACTACATCATGGGCAAGGTCGCCAAGGGCAAGGCGAAGAAGTGGCCGATGACGATCCTCTCGCCCAAGCAGGGGGACGCGAGCGCCGAGAAGAAGGCCATGACGACCCGGATCCCCGGCCTGCATTTCTGGCACTCGTACGCGATCATCGACGTCGACGCGAAGAAGAACCGCATCAAGCTGTTCAACCCCTGGGGCAACAGCCATCCCAACAACGACGGCTGGATCGATGTTGCGGACGTGCGCAAGTTCTTCATCGAGATCAGCATCAATGACTGACGCGTCCGCGGACCTCGCGATGACCGACGTCGGGATCACCATCGGGGAGACGACGCAGCCGGCCCTGTCGGACCACCTGGTCGGCGTCAGCAACATCTGGGAGCGCGACCTGCCGAACGGCCACGGAACGACCACGCCGCGCATGAGCGCGCAGCTCTCGATCACGGACCCTTCCACCCGGATCGCCCGCACCGAGTTCGTCGGCGAGGACGACACGATCCAGATCGGCGACGATCGCTACCGGGTGATTGCGGTGACAGCCGGCCGATCGGCGCCCGGCTGGATCGTGGTTCGCAGAGTTGATTCCTGAGCGATCACGCCCGAGAGCCCAGGGGGCTCAAGCCGACCTCTCAGTCCAGGTGCTCGTGAGCGGCTGATTGGCGGCGGTGCTCGTGGATCGCCATCCGGACGATCTCGGGGTCGACCGAGCCGTCGGCGACCAACCGGCGGAGAAGCCGTGACCGCTCCGCCTGGTCGCGTTCGAGGTCGCCCGCCTTCCGGTCGAGCCGGATCGCCAGCTCGGACATGACGCCCCACGCGAAGTGCTCCAGCGTGTCCGTTGCGTCGTCGCGGGCGGCGATCACCGCCGGCGGCAGCCGCTGAACGTGGCCGTGCTCGTCGCGCCCCACCGGCCTCGCGTAGTGCGCGGCCACGACACGCCGCGTCACGGAGCCGTCGGGCTCGCGCCAGGCGCGGACGATCACGACCAGGCCGAGGTACGAGAGCTCGTCGTCGGTGAGGGCGACGGGTCGCGACCGGAGTGCGTGATGGACGTCCTCGAGCCGATCCGCGTGGATCGACGCGCCGATGCCGTACCCGATCGACGCTGCGCGGACGAGCGTCCGGGCCGCCGTGCCCCAGACGTACAGGGGGGTGTGCTCCGACAGCTCCGCCGCAACGAGGTAGGCCGTCGCCGGCGTGATCGGCGGCGTACTGATCCGGGTCGGCCCGACCGGGGGCCAGCCGAGGGCGGCGGCCTCGGGGAGCCACGTGAAGTCCTCAGCCGCGCCTGCGAGGTCGACCCGGTGCACGGACGGCGGCAGGAAATCGAGCAGCGCCTCGAGCAGCGTTGTCTTGCCGACCCCCCGGGCGAGCGCGCCGACGATCACGGGCATGCGCGCTTCGATCAGCAGCCAGGCCAGTGCGGCGAGCTCCGCGTCGAGCACGCCGTCGGCGATCAGACCCGCGATCGAGCGCCGCGGCGGGGCCATGCGCGCCCGCATCCAGGCGAACTCGTCGTCCATCGCGACGATGATGACAGGGGCTGGCGGAACGGCCGACTAGGATCTGTCCATGGCGAAGCCGAACGCGGCCCACGACGTCGACATCGTCCCGCTGACGCCCGATCGCTGGGACGACGCGGCCGCCCTGTTCGGCGAGGGCGGCGATCCGAAGACGTGCTGGTGCATGTTCTGGCGGCTGCGGTCGAAGGACTGGTCGTTCGGGAGCGCCGCGGAGGCCCGTGAGGGCTTCCACGCCCTCGTCGACGGGGCTCGCGATCCGGCGCCGGGTCTCCTGGCCTATCGCGACGGCCGAGCGGTCGGGTGGGTCAGCGTCGCGCCGCGCGACGACTACGCGCGGCTGACGAACTCCCGGGTCCGTCCGAAGATCGACGACCTCCCGGTCTGGTCGATCGTCTGCTTCGTCGTCTCGAAGACCGAGCGCGGCCAGGGCCTGACGAGTCGGCTGCTCGACGCGGCGACGGCCTATGCGGTCGAGCACGGGGCGCCGGGTCTCGAGGCCTACCCGGTCGATCCGGGCGAGGGCCGGATCCCGGCCGCCGTCGGCTACACGGGCCTGCTCTCGACCTTCGAGGCGGCCGGCTTCCGGGTCGTCCACCGGATCGATTCGCCCCAGGCGACGGTCCAGCGGGTGATCGTGCGGCGAGACGTTGGCGCGTAGTCGGCCGGCTCATGCCACTTGAGCACGTGGGGCACGCGGGCAGGGCGTTCTGTCACCGCTCCCTGCCGGATGTGCACCAGGAGACACAGTAGCCGTCCTCCGCACGGCCATTGGCCGCACCGGGCGCCTTCGAACCCTCCACAGGCCCGCGATTCCCGGCTGTTGCTCCCGCGGCGACACATCTGGCAGGAATGCAACGGAGGCCGGCGACGCAGGGTGCGCCCCGTGCTCATCCGTCAGGATCCGCGCGGCCGGCGCGCCGTCCCTACGTCATGTGTCTTGTTGCCGACACCGTCATCCGTCCGGGTTGACGAGCCGCTCGGGCGGCGCGTAGACTGCGCGCCGGCGTGCAGATCGCCCGCCCT
>DATLVO010000368.1:0-2899 GCA_035577485.1 Verrucomicrobiia bacterium | reverse complement strand
CGTGTTCGGCATCGGGCTCATCCTCCTCGTCCTCGTCCGGGTGTTCGGGAAGGTGCCGACCGTCCCGCTCCCGACGACCGGCCAGGGCGACGTCCAGAGCCAGCCGTCGCTCGCCGACCAGCTGATGACGATCAGCCTCGGCGGCGTCCTGCTCGTCGGAGCCATCGTGCTGGTCCTCGTCCTCGCCGCCGTCTGGCTCGACCGGACGCGGCCGGTCGACGACGACCTCGTCCTGGAGTCGCGGACGATCGATCGCGGGATCGGAGCGGCGATGGCCCGGCGCCGGCGGCGCCGGTTCGCGCGGCGCTCGGACCCGGCCGACGCGGCCGCGGCCTACGTCGCCCTCGTCGCCGACCTCGATCGCCATCCCCCCGTCCGGCGTGAGCCGGGCGAGACGCCCGCCGAGCACGCCGCCCGCCTCCGGGACGAGGGTCATGCCGCGCTGTCGATGGACCTGCTCGCGGCCGACTACGCCCTCGCGCGGTACGGCGGCCTGCCGCTCCCCGACCGCGAGGACCGACGGGCCGTGGCCCGCTGGCGCGACCTGCGCCGCCGCCTGGTCCGGCGCCGACCCGGCGCCTAGCCCCCGAAGCGGAACGTCGTCCGGAGGTCCTGCGTGAGGCCGGTCGCGGCCGCGCGGTAGCCCGACTCGATGATGTCGACGACGTGCCGGGCGTGCTCGGCCGTCACCGGCGAGGGCCGGTCGTCGCGGACCCAGTCGACGAGCTGCATGATGTCCTCGAAGACGTGCGCCTCGCCGATCTCGCGATGGGCGCCGACCACGTGGGGTAGCAGGCGGTTCAGCGCGTCCTGGTCGCCGAGCGGCGCGTCGAGCGTGTCGGCCCGGCCCGTGAAGTCGAACGGCTCGCCGTCCAGCCGGAGGCCGTCGATCGAGCCCTCCGTGCCGTAGTAGATCCCGATCCCGAACTGCTCATTCGGCGCGCCGGCCGCCATGCCGTAGGCGACGGCGACGAGCCCGTCACCGAAGTCCACCAAGAGGACCGTGTTGTCGTCGGCCTCGGTCCGGACGGTCCGGTCGAGGAACCGGCGCTCGGGCACGCGGACGGCGGACTGGGCAGTGACCCGGCGCGCGGGGCCGAGCACGCTCGTCAGCTGGTGGAGGGCGTAGACAGTCATGTCGTACATCGGCCCGCCGCCCGGCTTGCGGAAGTACCACGACGGGTCGATGGCGCCGCCGGCCACGCCGGTTCGCTCCGTTTCCTCCTCGTGATAGCGCCCGAAGGCGGCCCCGCACATCGCCCATGTCACCCGCCCGATCGCCCCTTCGGCGATCAGCTCCCGGGTCCGGGTCACGTGCGGCCGGAGCACCTCGCCCGGCGAGGCGACGATCCGGAGGCCACCGGCCGCGGCAAGCCCGATCAGCTCGTCCGCCTCGGCCACGGTCGTCGTCATCGTCTTGTTGATGTGGACGTGCTTGCCGGCCCGCAGCACGGCCCGGGCATGCTCGAAGTGCAGGCCGATCGGGCTGACGATCGTGACGAGGTCGACATCGGCCGCGCCGAGGAGCTCGTCGAGGGACGCGTACGCGGCGGGGACGCCGTACCGATCCGCCGCTGCCCGGGCCCGATCGATCACCGGGTCGGCGACCGCCGCCAGGACGACGCGGTCGGCCACGTCGGGTTCGGCGAGGTGGGGCAGGATCCCACGGAGCGAGAGGGCTCCGACCCCGACGACGCCGAGACGGAGCGGTCGGGGCGTCGGCGTCGGCATCGGGGCGATTCTAGAGACAACGGTGCGGCGCGTTCATCCGCGCTTGCGTGCCGCGCGACCGATGAGCATTGACCGCGGCGGGAGTCTTTGAGGGCAGATACGAGACGAGCTTCGAGGAGCAGAACGATGACCGAAGCGAAGACGCTCACCGAACCGAAGACGCTCACCGAACCGAAGACGCAGACGCTCGATGCGCCCGGCGCGACGATCACGTTCGACGTCCGGAGCAACGACTCCAGCACGGAACCCGTCCTGGTGTTGATCGGCTCGCCGATGGGCGCGGCTGGGTTCGCGACCCTCGCCGGGCACTTCGCGGATCGCACGGTCGTGACCTACGACCCCCGCGGGGTGGAGCGCAGCCGGAAGACCGACGACACCGCCGAGTCGACCCCCGAGGAGCACGCGGACGATGTGCACCGGGTGATCTCGGCCCTCGGCGGCGGACCGGTCGATCTGTTCGCGAGCAGCGGCGGTGCGGTCAATGCGCTGGCCCTGGTGGCCCGTCATCCCGAGGACGTGCGGACCCTCGTCGCCCACGAGCCGCCGACCGCCCAGGTGCTAGTCGACCGAGAGAACGCGCTGGCCGCGACCGAGGACATCCAGCGGACGTATCAGCGCAGCGGGTTCGGGCCGGCGATGGCGAAGTTCATTGTCCTCGTCAGCCACGAGGGCCCGATCCCGGCCGACTTCGCGGATCAGCCCGTGGATCCGGCGATGTTCGGGCTGCCCGCCGTCGATGACGGCTCGCGGAATGACCCGCTCGTCGGCCAGAACATCATCACGTGCACCCATTTCCAGCCGGATTTCGACGCCCTGCGAGCAGCGTCGACCCGCATCGTCCTGGCCGCCGGGGCCGAATCCGCGGGCACACTGGCACATCGCGGCGCCGAGGCGGTCGCGGCTCGGCTCGGGGCGACCCCGGTGACGTTCCCGAGCAACCACGCCGGGTTTCTGGGTGGCGAGTACGGCCAGGCGGGCGAACCGGAGGCGTTCGCCGCCAAGCTGCGCGAGGTCCTCGCTGGCCGAGCGTGACCGGCTTGGCCGGGAGCCCAGGATCGGTCACATGAACACGCCGGCGCGGGTCAACGACGTGAACCTTCGCCCACAGGAACGTGACACATGACCGACCAGGACTGGCTCGCCGAGCGCTTCGAGGCGAACCGCTCCC
>DATLVO010000367.1:0-11562 GCA_035577485.1 Verrucomicrobiia bacterium | reverse complement strand
GACGATCGGGTTGCCCTGAGACGCGTTGAGCTCGATCGCGAGTTGCCGATCGACGTGGTCGAGGACGTCGCGGCATGCGCCCAGGATCTGGGGCAGGTTCCGGAAGCTCAGGGGGTCCTGGAGGTTGCGGGCGACCCCGGGCTCCCAGATCGCGCTGCCGTGCAGGAGCTCGCGCAGGCGGGCCAGGGATCGACGCAGCCCCGGGTACGGTCGGACGGCCCCGATCGCCGCGTGGAGCATCGTCGGATTGGCCGCGAGTCCGTCGAGGCTCAGGGCGCCGGCGATCTCCATCGCGTCGAGGAGCGTCGCGACGTCGGCCACGGCCAGGGCCGCCCAGCCCGTCCCAAACGCATTGTTCGCGAGGAGGGCCGTGCCCTCGCCCGCCTCGAGGGGCAGGTCCCGGAAGACGGCAGCCGCCAGGTCCGCGAGCGGAGCGAGGTCGGCCTGGCCGACCGATCCGAGCGTCCGGACACGCGGCGTCTCTCCGCCGTTGATGGCGTCCACGAGCCGCTCGGCGAGCGCCGGCCGGGCGCCGGCCGAGCCCTCGGCCAGGTGGTTTGCCAACCGGAGCATCGTCGCCCGGACGACGTCGTTCGCCGCGTCCGGCCCCTGGCCCACCACGTGATGGCCGATCATCCAGCCGGCGTACCGCCCCGCCTCCTCGGCCGCGACGGGGATGCGCTTCAGCACGCCGACCGCCGTGCTCGTGCCGTACACGGCATCGCCGCGCTCGGTCGCGCGTCGCACCACCTCGCGCGTCGCGGTCATCCGGGAGCGCGCGGCCGGGTCCAGCTCGACCCGTGCGCCATCCCGGGCGACCCGGACGAGCTGGTCGCGATCGAGATCGTGTCCGGTCAGTCGGATGGTCATCGAGGCACGCTACTGGAAACGGGGCACGGCCATCCGATCCACCGCGGACCGATCGTGCCATGCTGTCGCCGTCGCATCACCACCCGAGGAACACCTGATGGCGGCTCATCCGACGTCGACCCGATGACGCTGAGGCGGGGCCGGGCGGCTCGACAGACCGAGCGGCTCGCGCGGGCCCACGAGTCGTTGCCGTACCTCACCCGGAAGATGACGCCCGTCGAGGTGGTCTCGACCGAGGGCCTCGAGCTGATCGAGCACAACGCCGACACCCTCCTCGAGGAGGTCGGCATCGAGATCGGCAACTTCCCGGAGGCCCTCGAGATCTTCCGGGGCGCCGGCGCCGACGTGAGCGGCACCCGCGTCCGCTTCCCACGCGGGATGTGCCGGCAGATCGTCCAGGCGAGCGCGCCTGCCGTGTTCACCCAGCGCGCCCGCAACCCCGCCCACGACGTCCGGATCGGCGACCCGTACATGGTCCTCGCCCCGGCCTACGGATCGCCGTTCATCCAGAACCTGGACGAAGGCCGCCGCTACGCGACGATCGAGGACTTCCGGAACTTCGTCAAGCTGACGTACCAGAGCCAGACGCTCCACCACGGCGGCGGGACGTTGTGCGAGCCGGTGGACCTCCCGGTCAACAAGCGCCACTTCGAGATGGTCTACAGCCATCTCCGCTACACCGACAAAGCGTTCATGGGCTCGGTGACCCATCCGAGCCGGGCCCAGGACTCGGTCGACATGGCCCGGATCGTCTTCGGCGCCGAGGCCATGGAGCGGGACCACGTGATCATGGGCTTGGCCAACGCGAACTCGCCGATGTCGTGGGACTTCAACATGCTCGGCTCCGCGAAGGTCTACGCCGAGAACAACCAGATCGTCCTCGTGACGCCGTTCATCCTGGGCGGGGCCATGGCGCCGGTCACGATCGCCGCCTCGGCGACCCAGACGCTGGCCGAGGCGCTGGCCGGGATGGCGTTCTGCCAGATCGTCCGGCCCGGCGCGCCGGTGATCTTCGGCTCCTTCGCCTCCTCGATGTCGATGCAGTCCGGCGCGCCGACGTTCGGGACCCCGGAGCCGCAGCTCGTCCTGTTCATCATGGCGGCGCTCGCCCGCCGCCTCGGTGTCCCGTTCCGGAGCGGCGGCAACTTCACCGCCTCGAAGATCCCCGATTACCAGGCGGCGTACGAGAGCGCCGTCAGCTTCATGGCGACGATGCTGGCCGGGGTCAACTTCAACCTCCACACGGCGGGCTGGCTCGAGGGCGGTCTCGCAATCGGCTACGAGAAGTTCATGCTCGACGACGACCAGGCGTCGATGGCGAGCGCGTTCGTGACCGGCGTCGATCTGACCGACAACGGCCTCGCGCTCCAGGCGATGCTCGACAACGGCCCGGGCCAGCACTTCCTCGGCTCGCCTCATACCCTCGCCAACTTCGAGACCGCCTTCTGGCGCTCGCACCTGTCCGACAACAACAGCTTCGAGCAGTGGCAGCTCGACGGCGGCCGCGATGCGGCGGGCCGGGCGAACGCGCGCTGGAAGCAGGCTCTCGCCGATTACGTGCCGCCGCCGTTCGACGAGGGTGTCCACGAGCAGCTCCGGGCCTGGATCGACGCCCGGCGGGCGAGCTTCCCCGACTCGGACGTCTAGGACGTCTCGGCTCTTCGGCGCCGTCAGCCCGGGTTGTCGGCGGCGATCGCGGCGGCCGCCTCGAGCGCCTCGGGCGGGGTCGTCAGGACGACGTCCTCCTGACGGGCCTTTGCCTGGAGACGCCGGAGCTCGTCGACGGGGATGTGGCACTTCATCAGGTGGCCCGGCTCGACCTCGATGAGCGGCGGCTCGGTGACCTCGCAGAGGTTCTTGATGAACCGGTGGCAGCGGGTGTGGAACACGCAGCCCGACGGCGGGTTGGCCGGGCTCGGGATCTCGCCCTCGAGGCGGATCCGCGCGGTGGCCGCGCCATCCACGTTCGGGATCGCCGACAGCAGCGCCTCGGTGTACGGGTGGTTCGGACCGCGGAAGACGTTCTCGGACTCGCCGACCTCCATGATCCGGCCGAGGTACATCACCGCGATCCGATCGGCGAGGTAGCGGACGACGCCGAGGTCGTGGGAGATGAGCAGGTAGCTCGTCTTGTTCTCGGACTGGAGGTCCGAGAGCAGGTTAAGGATCGCGGCCTGGACGGAGACGTCGAGGGCGCTCGTCGGCTCGTCGGCGACGACGATCCGCGGATCGCCGGCGAACGCCCGGGCGATCGCGACGCGCTGCTTCAGGCCGCCGGAGAGCTGGCGTGGCTTCAGGTCCAGGTGCCGCTGCGAGAGGCGGAGGCTGGCCGCGAGCTTGTCGACGCGCTCACCGACGGCCTTGCCCTTCAGCCCGGTCAGCTTGGAGACCGACCGGGAGAGGATCTGGCGCGCCGTCCAGCCGCGGTTGAGGGCCGACTCGGGGTTCTGGAAGACCATCTGGATCGAGCGCTTGTCCTCCGTCGGGCGCTCCATCGACTTCGGGTTGAGCCGGTGATCGTCGAGCTCGAGCTCGCCGCCGACGTCCGGCGTCTCGATCCCGAGGATCGTCTTCGCCAGCGTCGACTTGCCCGATCCGGACTCACCGACGAGGCCCAGGGTCTCGCCGTCGAACATGTCGAGGTCGACCTTGACGAGGGCCGGCACGTCGTGGCCGGACTGGCGGAACGTCTTCGACACGTTCGAGAGCGACAGCGTCAGCTCGCCGTGGGCGGTGTCCTGGCCGGCCGACGCCGGCGGCTCGGTGAGCTCGCCGAGCCGATCGATGTGGTGGCAGCGCGATGTCCGGCCCCCGCCGAGGTCGACGTTGGGCGGGTCGACGGTCCGGCAGATCTCGGTCGCCAGCGGGCAGCGATCGACGAACACGCACGCCGGCAGGTCCGCGCCGATCTGGGGCAGAGAGCCCGGGATCGTGGCGAGCGGCCGCTGCGACTTGCGGATCCCGTGGCGCGGCAGGGACCGCAGGAGACCGAGCGTGTACGGGTGCTGCGGCCGCTCGAAGACGGCCGCGGCGTCGCCCTCCTCGACGATCTTGCCCGCGTACATCACCCCGACGCGGTCGCAGATCGTTCGGATCACGCCGAGGTTGTGGGCGATCAGCAGGACCGCGGCGTTCGTCTCGGCCTGGAGGGAGCGGACGAGGTCCAGGACGCTTGCCTCGACGGTGGCGTCGAGGCCGGTGGTCGGCTCGTCCAGCACGAGCAGCTTCGGGTCGGATGCCAGGGCCATCGCGATGACGGCCCGCTGTTGCATGCCGCCCGACAGCTGGTGCGGGTACCGCTGGTAGACCCGCTCGGGGTCCGCGATCTGGACCCGCTGGAGGGCCTTGATCGCGCTCGCCTCGGCTTCCTTCCTGGGTTGGCCGAGCACGGCGAACGCCTCGGCGACCTGCGGGCCGACCTTCGTGGTCGGGTTCAGCGCGGCGCCGGGGTCCTGGTAGACCATCGAGACGTGGTGCATCCGGAACTGGCGCACCTGCTCGTCGTTCATCTTCGTGACGTCGTCGCCCGAGACGAGGATCCGGCCGCCCGTGATCACGGCGTTGCGCGGGAGGTAGCGGACCGCGGCGTAGGCCGTGGTCGACTTCCCGCAACCGGACTCGCCGACGAGGCCGTACGACTCGCCCGGACGGATCTCGAACGTCACGCCACGCAGGACGGGTCGCGGGATACCGCGCACGACATACGACAGCGCCAGGTCCTCGACCCGGAGGGCGGCCTTCAGGGCCGTGTCTTGCGGCGGCGGTGCGGTGAGGGTCATTCGTTCAGGACCGACTGGAGCGAATCGGCGATCAGGTTGATGGCGATCACGGTGCTCGCGATGGCGAGCGCCGGGAAGAGGGTCGGCCACCAGATCCCGGCGATCATGTTCGCGTATTCCTGGCTCACCGTCAGCCCCCAGTCCGGCGACGGCGGCTGGAGGCCGACGCCGAGGAACGACAGCGTGGCGACCGTGAAGATCGCGTACCCGAACCGGACGGTCATCTCGACGACCGTCGGCCCGAGGACGTTCGGGAAGATCTCGCGCGACAGGATGAACAGGCCCGACTCGCCGCGGAGCTTGGCGGCAGTCACGTAGTCGAGCTGCCGCTCCGACAGGACGGCCGAGCGGACCGTGCGGGCGACGATCGGGGCGAAGAGGACGCCGACGACGAAGACGACGACCACCGACGACGACCCGAGCACGACGAGGGTCAGCAGCGCGACGAGGATGACGGGCAGGGCCAGGAAGGCCTCGACGACCCGGCTGAGGATGTCGTCGACGATCCCCCGGTAATAGCCCATCACGAGCCCGAGCAGGGTCCCGACGCCGACGCCGAGGAGCGCCGCAAGGGGAGCGACGATGAGGACGTCGCGCGACCCGACCATGACCCGGGAGAGCACGTCCCGACCGAGCCGGTCCGTCCCGAACAGGTGCGCCGGGCTCGGCGGCTGGTGGCCGGGCAGGAAGAACGCGTTGAACGGGTCGTATGGGGTGATCCGCTCGCCGAGGACCGCGCACACGACCCAGATCACGAGGACGACGACGCCGATGAGGAACGCCCGGCGCCGCAACAGGAGGAGGATCAGCTCGCGCCGCGCCCGTGCGCGTTCCGACATCGCGCCCGTCCCGGTGGCGGGGACCGGTGTCGGCAGCGGTGACGGAGACGGAGCGGTCGACTCGACCATCAGCGCTCGGCGTCCAGGCGGATCCGTGGGTTCATCCAGGCCATGATCAGGTCGGCGGCCAGCGTCGCGAGCATGTAGACGATGCCGATGATGATCACGCCCGCGGTCAGCATCGGCAGGTCCTTGTGCTGCGCCGCGAACAGCATCGTCGAGCCCATCCCGTTGTAGTTGAAGATCTTCTCCACGGCGATGATCCCGCCGAACAGGTAGCCGATCTGGACGGCGATGACCGCGACGGTCGGGACGAGCGCGTTCCGCACGACGTGGCGTCGCATGGTCTGGCCCGTCGTCAGGCCTTTCATCAGGGCCGTCCGGGTGTAATCGGACTGGAGGACCTCGATCGTGCCGGCCCGGGTCATCCGGGCGATGTACCCGAAGTAGACGATCGCCATGGCGATCGCCGGCATCAGCAGGAAGCGGATCTGGGTCAGAACGTCGGCGTTGTCGGGCGCGGTCGCGAGGACCGGCAGCCAGCGCAGCCCGACCCCGACCACGACGACCAGGATCGTTCCGGTGACGAACTCGGGGATCGACGAGAGGGTCACCCCGAGGAGGACGATCGCCCGGTCCGCGAAGCGATCCCGACGCCGCGCAGCGTAGAGACCGGCCGCGATGCTGATCGGGATCGTGATCAGGAGGGCGAGGCCGGCCAGCTTCGCGGATCGCCCGACCGCCCCGACCACCTGGGGCAGGACGGCCTTTCCCGAGACGAACGAGTTGCCGAAGTCGAGGGTCACGAGCCCGCGGAGCGAGTCCACGTAGCGAACGAGGATTGGCCGGTTCGTGCCGAGCCGCTCGTTGAGCGCGTTCACGGTCTCCTCGGGCGCGAAGGGCCCGAGGATCGTCCGACCCACGTTGTTCGGCAGGACGTTCGTGATCACGAACACGATCGTGGCGAGCAGCCACAGCGTGATCACGGCCAGCAGCAACCGCCGCGCGATGAAGCGGACCATCGGCTAGGTCACCGCCCGGCGGGACGGCGCGTGGCGTGGGAACGCGGGGGCCATCCCAGCGCTCCCACGCATCGGCGTCAGACGGCGGAGGCGGACGAGAGGAACATCTGGCCGAGAGCGCAGGTGTACACGCCCGTGAACTTCTTGGAGTTGCCCGAGAGGTAGTTGTAGAAGTACGGCAGCCCGACCGGGACGTCGTCGTTGAGGATCTTCTCGATCTTCGCGCAGGCCGCCTTCTGGGCGTCGACGCCGACCGCCGCCTGGAACTCGGCAAACGCCGCGTCAAAGTCCGGCGAGGAGTACTGCGACGAGTTCCAGACGCCATGCGTCTTGAGCGCCGAGTTCAGGAAGACGTCCGGCGTGGCCCGGTGGCCGTAGTCGACGATTCCGAGCTCGGCGGCGCCGGAGCAGGGCGGATCGGCGGGCTTGTCCGGGCACCACTCGGCGCCGTAGAAGTTGTTGTTGTCCTGCCCGGCCGGCGTGATCGTGATCCCGGCCTGGGCGGCTTGGCTCTTGATCAGGACCGCGAGATCGGGGATCTCGTTGAGCTGGCCGTACTGCAGCGTCGCCGCCAGGTTGGAAGCCCCCGCCTCCGACAGGAGCTGCTTCGCCATGTCGATGTTCTGGACCCGCTGCGGCACCGTGTCGCTGAAGTACGGGTAGAACGGGGCGATGACGTGGTCGTTCGCGACGATCGCCTTGCCCTTGAAGAGCTGCTCGATCATCTTCGGCCGGTCGAACGTCAGGGCGAGGGCCTGGCGGACCTTCTTGTCCTTGAACTGGCCCTTGTCGCAGCGCATCCAGATCTGGCGGTGGTTCGTGGTCGGCGTCTCGACGACCGTGAAGTTCGGGTCCGTGAACAGGGGTCCGCCCGTGAGGACGTCGAACTGGACGAGGGCGTCGATCTGGCCGCCCTGGTAGGCGGTGACCATCGATGCGGTGTCGTCGAAGAAAACGAACTCGGTGCTGTCGAGCGGCGTCTGGCCGCCCCACCACTTGTCATTGCGGGAGAACTTCGCCCCCGAGGAGACGTCGAAGCTGTCGAGCTTCCAGGCACCCGTGCCGTTCGGCTTCCCATCGAGCGTCGTGCCCGTCGTGAACGCCGCCGGCGTGATCAGCGACTGCGCGTTGAACACCGACACGAGATACGGGAAGTTGCCGTTGGCGCCGGCGAGGTTGAACGTCACGGTGTTGGGATCGGTGGCGACGACCGAGCCGGTCGTGATCACGCCCTTGAGACCGGCGTTGCCCGCGGCGATCAGGCGCTCCATCGTAGCGACGACGTCCGTCGCGCTGAAGGCCGAGCCATCCTGCCACGTGACGCCCTGGCGAAGCTTGAACGTCCAGACCTTGTTGGTCGCGTCCGGCGTCCACGATTCGGCGAGGCCCGGCGCGATGTCCGTGGCCTTCTCGTTCAGGGTGCAGAGGAACTCGAACGACTGGGACGTGACACCGTAGGACGCCAGGTCCTGCATGCCGATCGGGTCCAGGCCCTTCGGCCTCTGGCAGGCGACCTTGATCGTCCCGCCGGTCTTGACGGCCGGCGCCGAGGCGCTTCCGCCCGGAGCCGTGCTCCCGCCAGCGCCCGTGCTCGGCGCGCCCCCGCTGGCGCTGCTGCTCGGCGAGGCGCCGCCGCAGGCGACGATGATCGTGGAGATGGCGGAAGCCGAGAGGCCGACGATGACCCCCCGCTTCATGAACTCGCGCCGGCTGATTCGGCCCTGCGCGAATGATTCGACGACATCGAGTTGGAGTGGGGTCGTCGAGCGACGAACCTCGTCAAGACGGCGGTAGTCCATGACCCTGCAATCCTCCGGCGAGCACGTGCGTGCGACGTACCGATCGACGGCAACGTTCGCCATGTAGCGCCGCGGACTGACCTGAATGTCTCCTCCAGGCCGCGGGCTGCGCCCGAACGGTACTGGCGCCTCCTGTGACTGTCAACGAATGTCTCGGTTGCATCTGGGCGCTGCCCGCCTCGCTTCATGCCACGGACGCCACGTGGGCCGGTCGTTGCATGTCGACTGCGCGATACTGCCTCTCCGATGCGCATCACCGCGATCCGTTGCCAGCGGTTGACCGTCCCGCTCGACCCACCGTTCCCGGCGGCCTGGGACCCCGTGCCGCGGACCGCGTTCGCGGTGACCCTCGTCCGAGTCGAGACCGACGAAGGAGTCGTGGGCGTGGGCTCCGGCGACACGATGGACGGGTTCGCCGCGTTCGAGCACCTCTTCCTCGGCCAGGACCCGCTCGCGATCGCCCGCCATGTCCGGGCGCTCGAGACGATCGACTTCCACGCCGGGCGCTACTGGCCGCTCGAGGTCGCGTTGTGGGACATCGCCGGGAAGGTCGCGGGTCTCCCGGTCGCGACGCTCTTCGGCGGAGCGCTCGAAGGAATCCCGGCCTATGCCTCGAGCGGCATGCTCTTGCCGGCGGCGGCGCGGGCGGAGGCAGCCCTGCGTCTCCGCGACGAGGGATTCCGGGCACTGAAGATCCGGATCGATCCGCGCCGGCTCGAGGACGGCCTGGCCGCGGTCCGGGCGACGCGCGCGGCAGTCGGTGAGACGATGGCGATCATGGTCGACGTCAACCAGGGCTGGCGGATGGCCGGTGACACGGTCCCGGCCCTGGATCCGGTAGCGGCCCACCGGATCGCGGTCCGCCTCGCCGAGCTCGACGTCCTGTGGCTCGAGGAGCCGCTGGCCGGCACGGACCTGAGGGGGCTTGCCGCGCTGCGCGCCTCCGCTCCGGGGATCCGGATCGCCGGCGGCGAGATGACCCGGACGTTCGCGGAGAGCCTGGCCGCGCTCGACGCCGACGCGTTCGACGTATACCAGCCCGACGCCGTCCTGGCGGCCGGCATGCTTCGGACCCGGACCGTCGCCGAGGTCGCCCTGTCCCGGAACCGCTGGTTCACGCCCCACACCTGGACGAACGGGATCGGCCTGCTCGCGAACCTCCATGTCGCGGCGGGCGTCGGTGGCGGCCCCTTCATCGAGTTCCCATACGACCCGCCGGCGTGGACGCCGGAAGCCCGCGACGCCTTCCTCGCGGAGCCGATCCGGCCGGGTCGCGACGGCGTGCTCCGCGTGCCGACCACGCCGGGCATCGGGATCATCCTCGACGAGGCCGCGATCGCGCGGTACGCGGCGTGACGATGGACCTGGCTGGACCGGTCCGATGACCGACGACATCGCGCGGGCCCTCACGCAGGGGGAACCGATGGCCGAGGCGGAGGGCGAGGCGTCCGCGGTCGGCGAGCGACGCCGCCGGCACGGCGGGCGGGCCGTCGGCGAGCGCAGCCGCCTGCCCCAGCAGCGGCCGTGGGCCCAGCCCCGGATCCGCCTCCGCCCGACAGAGGTCGTCTCGGCCGACGAGCTCGAATCGATCCACGAGGCCTCGCTCCGGGTCCTCGAGCAGATCGGGATGGACTTCCTCGACGAGGGAGCCCGCGACCTGCTCGCCGCCGCAGGCGCGCGGGTCGAGGCCGGGACGCAACGGGTCCGGTTCGACCCCGACATGGTCGTCGAGCGGATCAAGACGGCGCCGTCGTCGTTCACGCTCCACGCCACGAACCCCGAGCATCACCTCCAGATCGGCTCCGATTGGACGGCTTTCGGCTCCGTGGCGTCGGCGCCGAATGTCGCGGATCTCGACCGGGGCCGGCGGGTCGGCAATCGCGAGGACTACCAGAACCTGATCCGGCTGTGCCAGATGCTCAACCCGGTCCATTTCTTCGCCGGGTACCCGGTCGAGCCGATCGACATCCACGCCTCGATCCGCCACCTGGACGCGATCTGGGACCTGTTGACCCTGGCCGACAAGCCGATCCACGCGTATTCGCTCGGGCGGCAGCGCAACCTCGACGCGATCGAGATGGTCCGGATCGCCCGCGGCCTGGACGAGGCGACCCTGGAGCAGGAGCCGTCTCTCTTCACCGTGATCAACTCGTCGTCCCCGCTCCGGCTCGACACGCCGATGCTCCACGGGATCCTCGAGATGTCGGCCCGCAACCAGGTCATCGTCATGACCCCGTTCACGCTCGCCGGGGCGATGGCGCCGGTGACCCTCGCCGGGGCGCTCGTCGAGCAGAACGCGGAGGCGCTCGCCGGGATGGTCCTGACCCAGGTCGTTCGCCCCGGCGCGCCGGTCGTCTACGGCGGATTCACGTCCAATGTCGACATGCAGTCGGGCGCGCCCGCGTTCGGAACGCCGGAGTACATGCGGACCGCGATGATCGGCGGCCAGCTGGCGCGGCGCTACAACGTCCCGTACCGATCCTCCAATGTGTCTGCGGCGAATGCCGTCGACGCGCAGGCGGCGTATGAGTCCGTCTTCTCGCTGTGGGGCGCGATCATGGGCGGGGTCAATCTGCTCATGCACGGCGCCGGCTGGATGGAGGGTGGCCTCCACGCCGGCTACGAGAAGGTGATCATCGACGCGGAGCTGCTCGGGATGGTCGAGGCCTTCCTCGACCCGGTCGTCGTCGACGACGACACGATGGCCTTCTCGGCGATGGAGGAGGTCGGGCCGGGCGGGCATTTCTTTGGCGCCGCGCACACGCAGTCGCGGTTCCGGACCGCGTTCCACAAGCCGATGATCTCGGACTGGCGGAATTACGAGACGTGGCAGGAGGCCGGGTCGCCCGAGGCCGCAGGAAAGGCGAACGGGATCTGGAAGGAGCTGCTCAGGGCGTACGAGCCGCCACCGCTCGACGAGGCTCGCCACGAGGAGCTGGCGGCGTTCGTCGAGCGCCGCAAGGCCGAGGGCGGCGTCCCGACGGACTTCTGACCGAGCCCTACGTGACCAATTGACGATCCGCGCGGCTTGAGATATCGTGCTACTCGTGGGTAGCACAAATCGTTTGCCGTCCGAAATGCGGCGATGGATGGCTGATGGGCTGGATCGGTTCGTCCGGATCCTGGCGGGGCTCCTCGGAGCAGTCGTTGCGTTCGTGGTGCTTGTGGCCATCGTCGGTGGTCCGTGGGCGTTGACCTCCGGGCTCGTCACCGGTGCTCTCGTGCTCACCTTCGGCCTTCCTGGCGCTCTTGT
>DATLVO010000366.1:0-5014 GCA_035577485.1 Verrucomicrobiia bacterium | reverse complement strand
TTGAAACGCCTCGACGGCGATGTCGTCACCGAGACCGTGGATCGGACAGGGCTCGCCCTGGCCCAAACGCCCCAAGGGGTCCGCCTCGGCCTCCTCCGCGAGGCCTACGGTCGGTTCCCTCCATTCGGGCCGGACACGTTCACCGACGAGGCATCTCTGCTCGAGGCCTGTACGATTCCCGTCCATGTCGTGCGTGGCTCCGTGGACAACCTCAAGGTGACCTATCCGATCGACCTCGTCCGTGCCGCCCGCGTCCTGGACGCGCGCAGCGTGCGCGTTGGCCTCGGCGAGGACACGCATCCGTTCGGGCCGGGGAGTCCGCTGGCTCTCGGCGGGATCACGATCCCGGGAGCGCCGCGGCTACAGGGACACTCAGACGGCGACGTCGTGCTCCACGCCGTCGCGAACGCGCTCCTCGGCGCGGCAGGGCTTGGCGACCTCGGCCGCCTCTTCCCGGCCGACGCCCGCACGCCAGCGGGCATCGCGAGTCACGAGCTCATCACGGAGGTCGTCCATCGGGTCCACGTCGCCGAGATGACCCCGGTCCGCGTCGACGTGACGATCGTCGGATCCCGACCGCGCCTCGCGGAGTACCTGGACGCCATCCGCGATCGCGTGGCGGAGCTCACCTGGATGACCCCCGATGACGTCTCGATCAAGGCCTCGACCGGCAACCTCAGCGGCATGGAGGGCGCGGGCCGGGGGATGGCCGCCCATGCCGTCGCGACCGTGGAGCCGAAGGACTTCCCCATCCCGACCGAGGAGGCCGGCTGGTGATCCGACTGCACGACACCCTGACCGGCGAGACTCGACCCCTCGAGCCGCTCGAGCCGGGTCACGTCCGGATCTACAGCTGCGGGCCGACGGTCTACGGGCCCGTCCACATCGGGAACTTCCGGAGCTTCCTCTTCGCCGACGTCCTGGTCCGTCACCTGCGGCGGAGCGGCCTCAAGGTCACCTGGGTGATGAACATCACCGACATCGACGACAAGATCATCAAGGGTGCGGCGGCGGCCGGGATCGGGATTGACGAGCTCGCCGATCGCTGGCTGGGCCGGTTCCTCGAGGATGCGGCGACGCTTCGCATGACCGCGCCCGACGTGGTCCCGCGGGCGACGGCCCACATCGACGACATCGTCACTCTCATCGAGACGCTCCTCGAGCGTGGCCACGCCTACCGCACCGATGATGGCTCGATCTTCTTCCGGATCGCATCCTGGCCGACGTACGGTCGGCTGGCCCGCCTCGACCCGGAGCAGATGCGGGTCGGCGAGCGTGTCGAGTCCGACGAGTACGGCAAGGACGACGTCCGCGACTTCGCGCTCTGGAAGGGCGCGAAGGCCGGCGAGCCATCGTGGGACACCGCGATCGGGTCAGGTCGGCCCGGCTGGCACATCGAGTGCTCGGCGATGTCGATGAAGCATCTCGGGCCGTCGTTCGACATCCACACCGGCGGGGTCGACCTGATCTTCCCGCACCACGAGGACGAGATCGCCCAGAGCGAGGCGGCCACGGGCCAGCCGTTCGTCCGGACCTGGCTTCACTGCGCTCATCTCCAGTCGAGCGGCGCGAAGATGGCGAAATCGACCGGCAACATCGCCCGGGTCCGCGACGTCCTCGAGCGCGGCGTCTCGGCACGCGCGCTGCGATACGCGCTGATCGCGGTCCACTACCGGGCGCCGCTCAACTACAGCATCGAGTCGCAGGCGGCGGCGACCGCCGCGGTCGATCGGCTCGACGCGCTCGTGGCCGCCCTGTCGGCCTACCGCGAGGACCACCCCGACGACAGCGAGCTGTCGGGCGTCCTGGACGCTGCCGATCGGGCCTTCGGGGAGGCGCTCGACGACGACCTGAACGTCTCGGCGGCCCTCGCGGTGCTCTTCGACCTGGTTCGCGAGCTGAATCGCCGGATCGACGGCCGCTCGCTGTCGACGGCGGACGCAGTCACAGCGCTTGATCGCGTGCGCTCGCTCGACGAGGTCCTCGGCGTCCTGCCGGATCCGGCCGATGATCTCGACGAGATGACGAAACGGCTGCTCGACGAGCGCGCCGCCGCCCGGGCGAGCCGCGACTGGGCCGCCTCCGATCGGCTGCGGGACGAGCTCGCGGACCGGGGGATCGCCGTCGAGGACACGCGCGACGGCCAGCGCTGGCGACGCCAGCTGGAGACGGCCCGTGGCTGATCGGCCGCGTCCCGACGACCAGGGCAAGCGCCCGAAGCGCGACGCCGGTGCGGGCCGACGGCCGGGCCCTGGACGGCCGAGCGGCGGGCGGCCCACGGGTCCCTTCAACCCGGCCGGACCGCGGCGGGGCGGGGCGCCCGGCGGGCCCGGGCCCCGTCGCGGGTTCGGGTTCGGCCGGCCGGCGGACCAGGGCGGCGAGACGGCCGGGCCGGACGGTCCGCGCGATCGGCCGTGGTCGCCGGGCCGTGACCGGGGCAGCCCCGGCAGTGGGCCCGGACGGGGACCACGCGGTGCGGGCGGGCCTGGTGGCCCGGGTGGATCGGGCGGCCCGGGAGGCTCGGGCGGCCCGCCCTGGGACCGACCGCAGCGCCCACGACCCGGAGGCCCGCGACCCGGCGGTCAACGTCCATTCGGACCTCGAGAGCGCAACGTGCCAGACGGTCCGCGCGAAGGCCCCGGCGATCGCCGGCCGGAGGGCGGTCCACGTCCGCCCTGGCAGCAGGATCGCGACCGAGGCGGTGACGCTCGGCAAGGCGGCCGCCCGCCCTACCGCGCGGGGCCGCCGTTCCGTGGTGGCCCGCCCGGCGGTCGGGGAGGAGGTGGGTACGGTCCACGGCCCCGTCCGTTCGGCCGTCCGCCCGATCACGAAGGGTTCGACCGGCCGCGCCGCGAGGGGTTCGACGGTCCGCGGACCGACGCCGATGCCGCTCGCCCCGATCATGCCCGGCGCGACCGTCCCGGCTCCGATCGCTTCCGGCCGGATCGGCCCGCGTATGGCAGACCCGCCGAAGATCGCCCGTGGGCCGATCGCGCTCGGCCGGATCGCGCGTTCCGGCCCGCCGTCCCGCCGCCCGACCTGCTGGCCGACGACGAGGAGCTCGTCGCGGGCCGCCGTCCGGTCGAGGAGGCGTTCGTTGCGCGCCGGCCGGCCCATCGACTGTTCGTCGTCCCGCAGCGCCGTCAGGCCCTCGAGCGCCTCGTCCTCCACGCCACCAGCCTCCGGATCCCCGTCGTGGAGGTGGAGGGGGGAACGCTCACGGCCCTCGCCGGGTTCGACGGGCACCAGGGGATCGCCCTCGCCGTCGAGCCGCGGGTCTACGCCGGCATCGACGACGTCCTCGCCCGCGCCGTCGAGCGAGGCGAGCCGCCGTTCGTGCTCGTCCTGGACTCCCTCGAGGATCCCCAGAACGTCGGCACGCTCCTCCGGACGGCGGAGGCTGCGGGCGTCCACGGCGTGCTGTTCCCGACCCATCGCCAGGCGCCGCTCAGCCCTGCGGCGATCAAGGCCTCGGCCGGGGCGGTCGAGCACCTCCTGCTCTGCCCGGTCGACGACCTTCCCGGCGCGATGTCGGACCTCCGCGTTCGTGGCCTGCGGATCGCGGCGGCCGAGGCCGACGCGCCCCTGACCGCGGCCCAGGCCGACCTTCGCGGCCCGCTCGCGATCGTCATCGGCAGCGAAGGCCAGGGTCTGTCCCCGGCCATGCGGCGGCGCAGCGACATCGCCGTCCGGATCCCGATGCGCGGCGCGATTGGCTCGCTGAATGCCGCCGTCGCGGGCTCGATCCTTCTTTATGCGGCCGTGGCCCAGCGCGACCCCGGCGGGATCGGCGACCATCCCGCTCGACCCGCCGGCGCGGACGCCTGGCCGGTCCGCGACGAGCCTGTCGGCGCGGCGGGGGGTGCCACCGGACCGGGTCCAGCCAAGGGTCGCCGCGGTCAGAGCGTCGTCGTTCCCGCGTCCGGTCCCGATGCGGCCGAACCTGCTGCACCCGCGATCGAACCAGCGGCTCCGAGGCGTCGCAAGACGGCCTCGAAGTCTCCACAAGCGGCGGAAGCCGAGCCGGCGCCAGAGGCCCAGACCGACGTCGAAACGGATCCGGGGCCGAAGACATCCGCGAAACGGGGCGCCATCAAAGTGAAGCCGGCCGGCAAGACGGCGAAATCACCCGCCTCGCCCAAACCGGCAGCCGCGAAGTCCAAACCGGCCGCCGCGAAAGCGAAGCCGGCGACCGCGAAGGCGAAGCCCGTTACCGTGAAGGCGAAACCGACCGCGGCGAAGACCAAGCCGGCGAGGTCGAAAGGCGCATCCACACGAACGCCCGCCCGCGCACGCAAGGCGGCCGATGCCCCGTCCGCCGATCCATCCGATCCGGACGGGCTCCTCCCCGGCGGCCCCGAACCGAGCTGACCGCGAGGCCGCACGAGCCCGGCGGAGCCCCGTCCGCCTCGCTTGACCGGTCCGACGGTCCGCCCGTATCATCTCCCGGCGCCATGGGGTCCACCTGCGGTCTGACCCTGCGCCGCGCCGACGTAGCTCAATTGGTAGAGCAGCGGTTTTGTAAACCGCAGGTTCCGGGTTCGAGTCCCGTCGTCGGCTCCAAGTGCAGATGATCGGGCGATGGGTTCACCACGGGGCCGCAGTCTCGGCCCGTCGCTCTACCAGTGGGTAGGTTGAGCAGGTGGTGAGCTCCGCTGACTGTAGATCAGCCGTCTTCGACTGTGGGGGTTCGATTCCCTCCCTGCCCACCACTGATCCCGCGACAGGACTCGGGCCCACATAGCTCAGCTGGCAGAGCACTTCCTTGGTAAGGAAGAGGTCATCGGTTCAAGTCCGATTGTGGGCTCCATCCCCGCCCTCGGCGTCGTACCTGCGGCGTAGCCGCGCCTGAAATGGAGTGAGAACGGTCTCGTGGCCAAGAAGAAGTTCGAGCGCAGCAAGCCGCACGTCAATATCGGCACGATCGGCCACATCGACCATGGCAAGACGAGCCTGACGGCGGCGATCACGAAGTACCTCCACCTGAAGGGTGGGGGCGAGTACCGCGCCTTCG
>DATLVO010000365.1:0-2278 GCA_035577485.1 Verrucomicrobiia bacterium | reverse complement strand
GCTCCAACTGAAGAACAATCGAAGAACAACCGAAGAACAACCGAAGAACAATCGAAGACGCCGCTCCCCGAGACGACCGCCCGCGACGCTGCGACGGTCGTTTCGATTCGTGTCGGGCCCGACCCATGTTCCCGGGCGTCCGCTCTGGCTGCCGGTCGCGGCCCCCGGTGGTTCCGTAGACTCGCGGTCGTGACCGACGAGCCGACGCTCTACGACGCCGCGGGCGGGATGCCCTTCTTCGAGGCCCTCGTTGGCCATTTCTACGACGGCGTCGCGGTCGACCCGATCCTGCGCCCGATCTATCCGGAAGCCGATCTTGCGGGCGCTCGCCATCGGCTGACGCTCTTCCTCGCCCAGTACTGGGGCGGGCCTACCTCGTACGACGAGGAGCGGGGTCATCCGCGACTCCGGATGCGTCACGCGCCGTTCGCGATCGGGCCGGCCGAGCGCGACGCGTGGCTGGCCCGGATGCGCGACGCGATCGCCTGGTCGCATCCACCCGCGGAGGTCGCCGACCGCCTCCATGCCTACATCGACATGGCCGCGGAGGCGATGCGGAACCGCGACTGAGACGCAAGCCCCGTCGGCCGGCCGCCGGGTAGACTGACAGCGGGCGGAACGATCGCGGAGGGTGGCATTGGCGGAGGCAACCGAGGATTCACCGGCGGCGCCGGCCGGCGCCGCAGCCGTGGATCGCGGCAAGACCGTCCACGGCGAGGCGGCCAACGCCGGTCACCGGGTGCTCGCCCCGGACGACGCCGAGGTCGAGGCGTATCTCGAGACCGCCCTCAACGCCCCCACCGGGACTCGCTCGCCCGACGACCGCCCGGACGCCCTCGAGCCGGACTCGGTCATCGTCCTCGACTTCGGCAGCCAGTTCGCCCAGCTGATCGCCCGGCGTGTCCGCGAGCTGAACGTCTACTCCGAGCTGCTGCCCCACGACACGCCTTGGGAGGAGCTCGAGCGCCGCCATCCCAAGGCGATCATCCTCTCCGGCGGCCCGATGTCGGTGTACGACGAGGGCGCCCCGAAACCCGACGCCGGCGTCTGGTCCGGCCGCATCCCGGTGCTCGGGATCTGCTACGGCGCCCAGCTCATGGCCCACGAGCTCGGCGGTGACGTCCTCGCCACGGGCAAGCGCGAATACGGCCCGGCCACGGTCACGATCACCGACGGCGACGGCCTCTTCCAGGGTCTCGATCGGGACCAGCCCGTATGGATGAGCCACGGCGACTCGATCACCCGCCTGCCGGACGGCTTCGTCTCGACCGCCCAGACCGACTCGTCGCCCTTCGCCGGTCTCGCCGCTCCAGAGCGGAACCTCTGGGGCATCCAGTTCCATCCCGAGGTCGTCCACACGCCGGCCGGGCGCGACGTCCTGCGCAACTTCGTGGTCGGGATGGCCGGCGCCAACCCGACATGGACGCCGGCCAACTTCATCGACCAGACGGTGGCCGGGATCCGCGAGCGGGTCGACGCCCACGCGGCGGCCACGGGATCCGAAGGGCTCGTCATCTGTGCCCTCTCGGGCGGAGTCGACTCCGCGGTTGCCGCGGCCCTCGTCCATCGAGCGGTCGGGGATCGGTTGACCTGCATCTACGTCGACCACGGCCTGATGCGGAAGAAGGAATCGGAGCTGCTCCGCGTGACGTTCGAGCGCGAGCTCGGGATGCGGCTCGTCATGGTCGATGCCCGCCGGCGTTTCCTCGATCGGCTGGCCGGCGTCGAGGACCCCGAGCAGAAGCGGAAGATCATCGGCGACGAGTTCATCCGGGTCTTCGAGGAGGAGGCCGGCAAGCTCGGGCGGATCGACTTCCTGACCCAGGGCACGCTCTATCCCGACGTGATCGAGAGCGCGACGTCCGAGACGAAAGCCGCCCAGAAGATCAAGACGCACCACAACGTCGGCGGCCTGCCGGCCGATCTCCGGTTCGAGCTGATCGAGCCGCTCCGCTACCTGTTCAAGGACGAGGTCCGGGCAGTCGGGCTGGAGCTGGGTCTGCCCGAGGCGATGGTCCACCGCCAGCCCTTCCCGGGCCCCGGTCTGGCGATCCGCATCATCGGCGAGGTCACCGCGGAGCGGCTCGACACCCTCCGCGACGCCGACTGGATCGTCATCGACGAGATCAAGGCGGCTGGTCTCTATCGCTCGCTCTGGCAGTCCTTCGCGATCCTGACCCCGGTCCGATCCGTCGGCGTGATGGGCGACGGCCGGACCTATGCGAACGTCGTGGCGATCCGGGCGGTGACGTCGGAGGACGGGATGACCGCGGACTGG
>DATLVO010000364.1:0-2870 GCA_035577485.1 Verrucomicrobiia bacterium | reverse complement strand
GGAGGGGACCGTCGAGGAGCTCGTCAGCCGGCGGTTCAAGGAGCGAGCGGTCCGGTTCGACACGATCGACGGCCTGACCGACGTGCGCCTGGCGGCGATGCCCGGCGTGTCCTCGGTCAAGCACGAGGACGGCGACGCGCTGCTCTACACCCGCGACGTCCCGGCGACGATCGGCGCGGTCCTGGACGCGGCCGAGAGCCTGGGGGTCGAGCCCGCCAACCTCGCGGTCCGCCGGGCGACGCTCGAGGACGTGTTCCTCGACCTGACCGGCCGAGCGCTCCGGGACTAGAGGTCGATCGATGCGCGCGCTGCTCCTCCTGACCGTCGCGAACATCCGGAGCTTCACGCGCGACCGGGCGGCCCTCTTCTGGACGCTGGCCTTTCCCCTGATCTTCGTGTTGCTGTTCGGCTCGATCTTCTCGGGTGGCACGAGCCAGCGGTCGATCGGCTTCGCCGACCTCGACGGAAGTCCGGCCTCGGGCCAGCTGAAGCAGGCCTTCGCCGGCATTCCGAACGTGAAGGTCGTCGACGGCTCGGAGGCCGAGCTCCTCGCGTCGATGAAGAAGGGCGACCTGTCGACGGTGATCATCGTCCCGACGGGCTATGGGGATACGGTCGCGAGCAAGCGCGGCACGGCGAGCGTCACCGTCTACACGGATCCGAGCCAGAGCTCCGCCGACGCGTCGACGAGGCAGCTCGTCGGCTTCGTCCTGTCGGCCGTGAACCAGGCGGCCACGGGTTCCCCGCCGGCCGTCCAGCCGACGTTCCAGACGATCCAGACGCAGGACCTGACGTTCATCTCGTACCTCGTCCCCTCGATCCTGGGGATGTCCCTGATGCAGCTTGGCGTCTTCGCCGCGATCCCCCTCGTCGCCGACCGCCAGAAGCTGATCCTCAAGCGGCTCCAGGCGACGCCGCTCCGGCGCTGGCAGCTCGTCGGGAGCAACGTGCTCATGCGCCTGCTGATCGCGATCGTCCAGACCGCGATCATCGTCGGCGTGGGCTCGGCCGCCTACCACGTCGAGGTCGCCGGGTCGTGGCTGCTGATCGGCGCGCTGATCCTGCTCGGCTCGCTGGCCTTCATCGCCCTCGGCTACGTGATCGCCTCGTTCGCGCCGAGCGAGGACGCGGCCAACGGGATGACGAGCGTGGTCCAGTTCCCGCTGATGTTCCTGTCGGGGACGTTCTTCCCGATCGACGCCATGCCCGACGCATTGAAGACCGTCGCGCGAGCGCTCCCGCTGACGTATCTCGGCGACGGCCTCCGGCAGGTGATGGTCGCCGGTACGCCCTTCGCTCCGCTGTGGGTCTGCTTCGCGTTCCTGGGCGTCTGGCTCGTGGTGTGCTTCGGGATCGCTGCCCGCTTCTTCAAGTGGCAGTAGGTCGCGGCGGCGGCGGCGGCGTGCCGAGCTCCCGGCCGCGCTCGCTCACGGAGCGGTGCAGCCAGCGGTAGTTGAGCGCGACCACGGCAGCGACGCTGATGACGAGGAGCAGGTCCGGGGCCCGGCCGAAGACGATGCTGAGCGCCGCGAAGAGGAGCGGGATCCGGGCGAGGAGCAGCGCGGTCACGACGCGATCCGACAACCGGCCCATCCGCCACAGCCGGAGCTCAACGGACGGACTCGCGAGGTAGGCGACGACCAGCAGGATGATGAGCCACTCGGCCATGGGCTCAGCCTAGGTCTGGCGGGCTGGGGTGTCCAGAACGCCGCTTACCAGTGCTCCTCATGGAGGATGTCCTGGAGGGCGCGCCGTCCGCCGGCACGGTTCGGTGCGCTCAGGTCGTCCGGGTCGGCGGGATAGCCGAACGAGAGCAGGTACTCGCAGTGGTGGCCCTCGGGATAGCCCAGGAGCCGTCGGGCGAGGTCGTGCTCGTAGACCGTCGCCGGGACGCTGCCGATGCCCAGCTCCCAGGCGACGAGCATCATGTTCTCGGCCGCCTGACCGAGGTCGAACATCACCGAGAGCGGGTCGTCAGCGGTCTTCGACACGGGCGTCACGAGGGCGATTCCGACGGCGGCGCCCGCAAGGTGCCCGGCCCACGGACCGACCGAGGCGAGCTCGCGGAGATGGTCCCGGTCGCGGCAGACGATGAACTCCCAGCGCTGGAGGTTCTTCGAGCTGCCGGCGCGCCGGCCGGCGTTGAGGATCCGGATGAGATCGTCAGGGTCGAGTGGGCGATCGACGAACTCGCGGACCATCCGCTTCGTCGCGACTGCCTGCCACACGGACATCGATCGCTCCTCGCTCATCCCGCGACCTTCGAGCGCGGGGGCTCGATGGCGTCGGCGGCCGGGTTGAGGCCGGCCTCCTCCTCGATGTCGCCGATTCCTTGGCCCGCCCGACGACCGGGCAGGGCGAGCGCGACGAGGGATCGGAAGCCCCCGGGCTCACGCTGGATCGTCGTGTCGGGACGCGGCGTATCCGCCAGGCGGTGGCAGTCCGCGGCCGCCGCGAGCCGTCCCGCCTCCTCCGCGGGGACAGGCCCGCCCAGCGTCCGGGCGAGGAACGATGCCACGGCCCGGCGGTACTCCGGGAACTCGTAGAGCCACGAGTGCTGCCCGCCCCCGATCGTGAGCGTCTCGACCATGCGGCCCGCCTCGCGGGCGACCGAGGCCAGTCGCTCGAGGTGGGTCACGGGCACCACGATGTCGGCTGAGCCGTGGACGAGCAGGATCGGCCCGTCCAGCGTGCGGAGCGCCTCGCTGGCGGAGATCTGTCGCATCCGGTGCCCGCGCGGACGGAGGTAGACCTTCGTCGTCAGCCAGGCCAGCGGCCACGCGATCGCGTCGGGGAATGGGAGGCGGGCCAGGCGGAACGTCTGGCGGGTCAGGCGCCAGGGATCCGCCGGCGCGGACGTCGCCACGACG
>DATLVO010000363.1:0-2132 GCA_035577485.1 Verrucomicrobiia bacterium | reverse complement strand
CGCGCAGCCGGCGCTGCCGCCACCGACGATCACGTAGTCCCACTGCCGCTCGGCCATGGCGACCGATGCTAGCAGCGGCGGCTCGGCCGGCGCGTCGGTTTCCGGCGTCGGGATGCGCCGTCGGCGATCAGCCGGTCGTCGGGATCCGGCACTCGAAGGCGGTCGAGCCGGCGGCGGCGGCCGCGGAGCGGATCGGTCCGGGAGCCGTCGGCGACGCAGCGGTCGCGTAGCGGGTGAGGTCGCTCGACGCGGACGATGCCGGCGGCTGGATGACGAGCGCGGTGACCATCCCGAACATCCCGTCGCGGCCCTCGGCGTGCGGAAGGATGTGGCAATGGAACGCCCAGGCTCCGGGGTCCTCGCAGTCGATGATCACGTCCCACCGCTCGCCCGGGTTCACGCCGAGCGTGTCGCAGAGGAACGACTGGGGGAGCGGGTAGCCGTCCCGGGCCACGACCCGCATCGGCATCCCGTGGAGATGCCACGGATGCATCATCACGCCCTCGTTCATGAACCGGACCGCGATCTTGTCGCCCACGGTCGCGACGATCGGCAGCGTCGCCGGGAAGCCCCGGCCGTTGATCGTGAAGCCGCCGATCGAGTCGTTGCTGATCCAGACGATGTCCTGGGTGATGTGGTCCCGTTGGACATAGCGATCGGCCGGGTTCTTCGGCTGGACGATGAACGCGCCCAGCAGCCCTCGCCCGACCTGGTCGGTCGCGTTGTGGTGGGAGTGGTACATGTGCGAACCGGGCGTGCGGGCGACGAACTCGTACGTGAACGAGTCGCCGGGCAGGATCGGGTCCTGCGTCACATGGGGGACGCCGTCCATGTTGTTCGGGATGCGCTGACCATGGAAGTGGATGCCGGTCGACTCGTCGAGGTTGTTCTTGAAGATCGCCCGGATCCGGTCGCCCTCGACGACCTCGATCCGCGGACCGGGCCACGTCCCGTTGAAGCCGAGGGCGTCGACCGGATCCTTGAGCGCGTCGATCTTGTGCTTGATCTTGTCGACCGTCAGCTCGAAGACCTTGACGCCGTCGACGATCTTCGGCTCGATCGGACCGTTGCCCGCCCCGTCGAGGCTGGCGCCCTCGCCGTCGAGGAAGCGCTTCACGACCGCGGCGGCGGCCGCATCGTGGTCGGCGGGGGCCGACGAGCCGGCTGGGGCCGCGGAGGCGGGTGTGCCCGAATGGCCGGCGTGGTCGTCCGAGGCCGCTGCCGACGCCGATGCCGACGGCGCCGCGGCGCTGCCGCTTCCCTGCGGTGGGGCCGGCGGCGCGTAGGTGAACGCAGGGACGGCGGCGGCGGGGGCGCACGCGGCGATGGCTGCGGCAATCAGGCCGCCGCCCGTCAGGGCACCAGTCCGGAGCAGGGTCCGACGGCTGACGATGCTGGTGGACGACAGGTCGAGGCTCGGGAAGGCCGCCTCGGGCCGCGGCTCGGTCATGAGCGAACACTGGCCGTCGCGTCCACGCCGGGGAAGGGCCGGACGGCCCCCGGATCGGCAAGCCGGATGTCACGAGCCGTCGGGACCTTGTACGCTCGACGGGTGAGCGACGAGATCGAGATCCGACGAGCCCAGGCGGGCCGGCAACTCCGGCTGCTGATCGTCGACGACCACGAGGTCGTCCGCCAGGGGCTCGCCTCGCTGCTCGATCGGCGCCCCAACTTCCAGGTCGTCGCGGAGGCCGGGACCGTCGAGGAGGCGGTTGCCCAGGCGCGCCGCCATCGGCCCGACATCGTCGTGATGGACGTCCGCCTGCCGGATGGGTCCGGCGTCGAGGCCTGCCGCGAGATCCGTGCGGAGCTGCCGGAGACCCGGGTCGTGATGCTCACTTCCTTCCCCGATGACGAGGCGGTCCTGTCGGCGATCGTCGCCGGCGCCGCGGGCTATCTCCTCAAGCAGATCCGCGCCCGCGATCTCGTCTCCGCCCTCGAGGCGGTCGGTCGCGGGGAGTCGCTCCTCGATCCGGCGGTGACGGAGAAGGTCCTCGCCCGCGTCCGCCAGATCGCGAGTGGCGAGATCCACGACGAGCTGGCCGGGCTGACGCCGCAGGAGCGCAAGATCCTGATGCTCGTCGCCGAGGGCAAGACGAACAAGGAGATCGCCGGCGAGATCTTCCTGTCCG
>DATLVO010000362.1:0-9166 GCA_035577485.1 Verrucomicrobiia bacterium | reverse complement strand
CGCCCAGATCGCGAGGAACTCGCTCGGCTTGAGCCGGAGGTCGGCGCGGGCGATGTCGCGGGCGAGGTTCGCCCCGAAGTCGCGCGCCTCGACGACCCGGTTCAGCTGGGCGAGCGCAACGCTCTGGTTCAGCAGCTCCTGCAGGCCGCCCTGGCCGCCCGATGCGGCCTTGCCGGGTTCCTTCCCGGCCGCGTAGCGCTCGAGGCGGGCGCTGACCCCGGATCCGCTCCCGGACGTCGCAACGCCGATGGCGATCAGGAAGATCGCGCCTGCGGCGACGCCAGCGACGACCAGCGTCATGACATCAGGCACAGCTGGGTCTCCTCCCCGCTCAGTAGCTGAAGCCGAAGAGGCCCGGAGGCAGATGGATGCCCATCACCTCGAACTTCTCGACGAACTTGGGGCGAATGCCGGTCGGCTTGAGCCGACCCTGGATCTTGCCCTCGACGACACCGGTCTGCTCGAACACGAAGACGTCCTGCATGACGATGACGTCGCCTTCCATGCCCTGGACCTCGGTGATGTTGACGATCTTCCGGGTGCCGTCCTTGAGACGGCTCTGCTGGACGATCAGGTCGACGGCCGAGGCGATCTGCTCGCGGATGGCCCGGACCGGCAGGTCCACGCCCGCCATGAGGACCATCGTCTCGAGGCGCGACAGCATGTCGCGGGGGCTGTTGGCGTGGCCGGTCGACATCGAGCCGTCGTGGCCGGTGTTCATGGCCTGGAGCATGTCGAGGGCCTCGCCGGAGCGGCACTCCCCGACGATGATCCTGTCGGGCCGCATCCGCAGCGAGTTCCGGACGAGCTCCCGGATCGGGATCGCGCCCTTGCCCTCGATGTTGGGCGGACGGGACTCGAGGGTCACGACGTGCTCCTGGCGGAGCTGGAGCTCGGCCGCGTCCTCGATCGTGACGATCCGCTCGTCGTTCGGGATGAAGGACGAGAGGACGTTGAGCGTCGTCGTCTTGCCGGAGCCGGTGCCGCCGGACACGAAGATGTTCAGGCGAGCCTCCACGCAGGCGCGGAGGAAGTCGAACATGTCGGGGGTGGCGGTCCCGAACCGGACGAGGTCGTCGACGGTGAAGGGCGATGCCGAGAACTTCCGGATCGTGATCACCGGGCCGACGAGCGACAGGGGCGGGATGATCGCGTTGACGCGGGAGCCGTCGGTCAGGCGGGCGTCGACCATTGGCGACGACTCGTCCACGCGGCGACCGATCGGGGCGATGATCCGGTCGATGATCCGCATGACGTGGTCGTCGTTCTGGAACACGACGTTCGTGAGCTCGAGCTTGCCCGAGCGCTCGATGTAGACCTGGCGGGGGCCGTTGACCATGACCTCGGAGATCGACTCGTCGCGGAGGAGCGGCTCCAACGGGCCGAGGCCGATGATCTCGTCGGTGATCTGCTCGAGCATCCGGACGCGCTCGGCGCGGGTCAGCGCGAGGCCTTCCTCGTCGATGACCTTGCCGAAGATCTCCTCGATCTGGCGTCGGACCTCGACCTGGTTCGAGAGGTCGAGCTTCGGGTCCAGGTCCTGGATGACCCGGCTCTGGATCCGGAACTTGACGTCGCGGAACGACTCCCGGACCGGGGCCTGCGTCATCAGCCGCTGAGCGGCCGTGGGCGGCGCGCCACCGGGTCCCGCCGGCGACGGCGGCCCACCCGGGGCCGTCGGGAGACCCGGCGATGAGGGACCCGGGCCGGCGCCCGGTCGAGCGCTCTCGATCCGCTTCAGCAGTGACATGGCATCAACCCCTTACCCGCCCCGAGGGCTTCGCTTGACCGACATCATCATCGGAATGAGAACAAGGACTTCTTCTGGGTCGTCTTGCGGGCTTCCTCGCGTGGAGCCACCGCCCGCTCACCGGCGACCGCCTGGGCCAGCCGGAGGATGTCCTGGGAGACCTGCGCCTCCCGGTTGGAGAGGAAGAACGGCACGCCCCGGTTGAGGGCGTATACGACCGATCGCCCGTCGCTCACGATCGTATGGTCCACCTTACGGCCAATCGAGCTCTCGACGTCCTGTACCCGGATGCCGAGGCTCGAGTCCGCGCGGTTGAGGACCAGCTTGACCTTGTCCTGCTCGTAGCCGAGCTGCTCGGCAACCTCGAGGAACAGGCGCATGTTCTTGATGCTCGTGATCTCGAGGCTGAGCATCGTGAGGATCGTGTCGGCCGCATCGAGGATCGCGAGCGTCGTCTCGTTGAACCACGACGTGCAATCGACGATGACCAAATCGTGGCCGCGACGGAGGGCCTCGAGGACCCGCCGCACGCCCGACGGCGTGATCAGCTCGGCCATCTCCGGGGACGGCGGCGCCAGCAGGACGCGGATCCCGGCGGAGTGATTGATCACGAACGTATCGATCGATTCGAGCTCCCCGGCTTCGAGCTCCGGGACCAGGTCCGCGATCGACTTGTTCTTCGGGTTCAGGTTCAGCAGGACGCCCACGTCGCCGAACTGGAACGAGCCGTCGACGATGACAACCGATTTGCCGAGCTCCGTCGCAGCCGCGATGGCCATGTTGACGGCGACTGTCGTCCGGCCGACCCCGCCCTTCGGGCTGAAGATCGCGACGATCTGGCCGTCGACCCGCCCGGCGCCGCTGCCGTTGAGGCCGTCGCTGCCGGACGCGGGTTCGCGGGCCGCCATCGGGACCGCCGCGAGGCGGGTCTGCTTGTCCTGCTCGCGCGTGTAGACCTGGCGGATCGAGGCGGTGAGCTCGTCGCTGCTGAAGGGCTTGACGAGGAACTCGCGGGCTCCCGCGAGCATCGAGCGCCGGAGGTAGTCCGCCTCGCCCTGGACCGACATCATCACGACCGCGGTCCCGGGCACCTCGGCGGAGAGCCGCTCGGTGGCCGCGATCCCGTCCATGTCGGGCATGTTGATGTCCATCAGGACGACGTCGGGCTTGAGGCTGGTCGCCAGGGAGAGGGCTTCGGCGCCGGACGCGGCCGAGCCGACCACCTCGATGTCGTTCTCGAACCCGAGAAGCTTCGTCAGGTGGTCGCGGGTCTCCGGGATGTCGTCCACGATCAGGACGCGGATCTGGTCGGCCATTCGTTCAGTCGGTCCGGTTGCTCTCGCTGGTGCGGCGATGGTCGGTGCGGCGGGCCCCGGAGTGGCGGACGGGCGCGGGACCGGAGGTCCGTCGCGCCCGTCGCGCCGCCAGGGTCATGGTGGTCGCGTCGGCGACCGTTCGATGTTCGGTTGTTACTTCTTCGGCTGCGCCGGGAGGATCGCCTCGACGAGCTCGGGGATCGGCACGGAGAAGTCGGTGGTGAGCTTCTTGAGGGTGATGCCCTTCGAGCCGCTCGGCGGCGCCGTGATCGGGTTGCCCTGCGCGTCCTGGAAGTCCAGGCGGGACCGGAGGACGAGGCTGATCGAGCCGTCCAGCTGGGCGAACTTGATGACCTCGGCCTGCGTCGCGGTGACGCCGAGGATCACGATCTCCTGCTGGCCGTTGAGGGACGTCTGGGCGTTCGGGTTGCCGCTGCTGGTCGGGGCGGCGGGTTGCTGGCCGTTGGCGGGTGCCGCGGGCGGCGGGAGCTGGCGGCAGAGGACCTGCATGCCCTCGAGCAGGAGCTTGACGCTCGTGCCGTTGAGGCCGCTGACGACGCTGATCGTGTTGTCGGTCGGGTTGACCGTGACGACCGGGAACTTGTCGCCGGTAAAGCCGACGAGCATGTCGATGTAGTCGCCGGTGTTGATGACGGTGCCGACGCCGGAGACCTGGTCGGTCTGGACGGCGATCGCGCGGAGGGTGGTCGGGACGTCGATCGTGCCGCAGCTCGTCGACGTGGTGTCGAAGTCGGCCGCCTCGAGCTGGGCGCCCATCTTGATCGCCCGGCGGGCGACGAGGCCGATGACCTGGCCGTCGGCCTGGAAGGCGGTTGCTCGACGCTGGTCGACGGGAAGCGTCTGGTCCGTGAGCATGTCCTGGGTGACGACGACGCCAAGGGGGATGTCCTTGTTGGCGACGACCGTGGGCAGCTGCGTCGGGGGCTGCGTAGGGCCGCCGCTCTCGGGACCACCAGGGCCGTTTGGCCTGCCGAGCAGGATGGCGATGCCGACAAAGGCAATGACCGCCAGGAACACCCCGACGAGCAGGACAAGGCGATTCGAGCGCTTCAAGTTTGGTCTCCCCAGCCGTGTGACAGGTGGCACCACTGTAGCACCGGGAAAAGGCGGCGCGACTATACCAAAGGGCTAGGACCGTTAGGAAGAATCGGCAGGAAATCACGCACGCCGAAAGGTGATTCGCAAGGTGCCGGCCAACGGTTCAACCGGATTCGGACGGTGGTGCGCGAGTGCGTCGAATGTCACCACACGGCTCCGTCGCGAGCCTCGCGGGAATCCAAACGGCCCGTCCTCGGGAGGACGGGCCGTTTGCGATCAGACCTGTGCGCTACTGGACGGATTGGATCGTGGAGCCAATCACGCTGAGCTTGTTACTGACCTGGTTGCCCATGAAGAGCAGTGCCACGATGGCAACGATTGCGATAAGAGCGAGGATGAGTGCGTACTCGGCCAAACCCTGGCCGTCGTCGTTGCGGCGTACCGTCGCGACGAGGCCGGTGATTCGATGAACCAGCCTCATTCCATTCACCTCCTTCCGATCGGACTCGGTCTTGCGTCCGTGGTCGTGGTCGGCCAAGGTGACCCCCGGCCGCTCCGAACACTCCGGTCCGATCGTCGGGTTGTCAATAGTCCTCTCGATTGGCCGGCGGGGCGAGCGCGCACCATTCCGGGCTTGCCGCGACCTGCCGCGACCTGCCCCGACCCGCCCCGACCCGTCGCCGTGGCTCGTTCCGTTGCACCCAGGATCCAAACACCTGGTATCGCCGCCCGGCGTCGCGATCCGTTGCGCCCAGGATCCTGGTGCCTGGTATCGCGCAACGGCCGATGTGGTTCGTTGCAGCCAGGATCGAGGGACCTGCCAGCACGGGATCGGCGTCGACGCCGAGCACGAGCCGGGACCGACGCCTCGCACGCCTCCGCCATCGCAGGATTCACACGCCTGTGCGCAACAGCTCGGAGGGCGCCGGGCCCCGCCCCAGGTCGCCGACCGGCGGTCGGGCCTCGTCCGTCGACTGCGCCGGGAATGACGAAACCGCCGGCGCCTCGAGGGCTCCGGCGGTTTCGAGTGTCGTCAGCCAGGTGCTAGATCGAGCTACCGACCTTGCTGAGGATCGTGCTGACCTGGTTGCCCAGGAAGATCAGCGCAATGATCGCGACGATCGCGATGAGGGCGAGGATCAGCGCGTACTCGGCGAGACCCTGGCCTTCCTCGTCTCGGCGGAAGGATGCGATGAGAGCATGAAGAATCGACATGGATGGACACCTCCTTTCCGACAAATCTCCCCGGTCGGCCGAGGGCCGCGCTACCTTACGCACGCTCGAAAGGGGTGTCAATACGTCGGATGCTCCATCCCGTTGACTGGGCGAACCACATCCGATCCGGTGCCAGAGGCCGGCTCCAGAGGCCGGCTCCGGAGCCCGGCTCCAGAGCCGGACATAGCAAGACCGCCGGCCCTTGCGGACCGGCGGTCTTTGTCGACTCCGACGTTCGGAGTTAGATCGAGCTACCGACCTTGCTGAGGATCGTGCTGACCTGGTTGCCCAGGAAGATCAGGGCGATGATCGCGACGATCGCGATGAGGGCGAGGATCAGCGCGTACTCCGCGAGACCCTGGCCTTCCTCGTCCCGACGAAGCGAGGCGAGGAACTGGTGAATGAGCGCCATGCGGCAGCCTCCTGGATGAGTACTCACCCCCGATTGAGGGCGAGGCCCATGATGGCATCGCATCCCGGCGAACTCCACTAGCCTTTTCGTACCCTTCGCTGGTACGGCCGGTTCATGGCGTTCGGGCACCAGTCGAGCCCTGGAAACGACCGGATCCGGCCCCGGGAATCACGCGACCGCCGAGCGACGAGCGCAACGGCGGTCTGGCGATCGACCGACGGCCCCCGGCGCCGTCAGTCTCGGGGTCCCGGAAGGGACCGAGCTAGATCGAGCTGCCGACCGTGCTGAGGATCGTGCTGACCTGGTTGCCCAGGAAGATCAGCGCAATGATCGCAACGATCGCGATGAGGGCGAGGATCAGCGCGTACTCGGCGAGACCCTGGCCTTCCTCGTCACGCCGGAGCGTGGCGAGGAGCCGGTGGATGACCTGCATCCCGAACCTCCTGATGAGTCCAGTCCGCCGATGAGGTTTGCGGACCACAAGGCGAATAATCTCAGAGGTTTGCACCTAGTGCCATTGGGCGAAAAGTACTGGCGGTGCGTCCGGGCGACGGGCTGACCGTCGAAATGGACCGCCGGCAGGTCAGGACGCGGCGTCGATCGCGTCGCCGACGGCCTGCAGGAACGCGCTGAGGGTCCCGCCGAAGAACACGAGCAGGACGAGCGCCAGCAGGGCGGACAACGAGAGAATCAGCCCGTATTCGACGAACCCCTGGCCGGCTGCGCCCATGAGGAACTCGCGGACCTCCGGGACCAAACCTCGCGAGCCGTCCGCCCGGCGTCGCTCAGGTCGAGGGCGCCACATTGGCCGGCTCGGCGATCTCGGCACGCAGGCGGAGGTCGCCTCCGCCGGCTCCCAGCTCGGCGTGGATGCCGGTCGTCGCGGCCCGCTGCTGGATCTCCCGCCACGAGGTCTCGGGGAGGGCCACGATCGCCGCCTCGCGTGCCGCCGCGGCTGCGCCCTGGGCCCGCTCGCGACGGTCGGCGAGCATCGCCTCGAGGGCCGGCGGCAGGTCCTTCGACACCGAGTCCACGGCGCTCGAGGCGTTCACGACCTCCTGGTCGGCGTTGGTCATCGCCGCGGTCGTGTCGCGCGACGCGCTGATCCGGGCTTCGACGACGTCCTCGGACCAGTCGAGGCGGATCGCGACGCGGTCGGGTGCGGCGGCGAGATACGCGGCCAGGGCCTCGTCGAGGATGCGGAACAGGCTGCTCTCGAGGTCCATCGCCAGCCGGCGGTCCTGGCCCATCGACTCGAACTCGACCGCCAGCCCGGCTCGTCGGCCCCGCTCGCGGGCGGCCCGGCGGAGGGTGGGCACGAGCCCGAGATCGTCGAGGACCATCGGCCGGACGTCGAAGATGAAGGTCTTCGTCGCCTCGAGCGTCTGCTGGACCATCGACTTCAGGAGCCGGACCTCGCCTCGGGCGGCCTCCGGGTCGCTGCTCATGAGCCGTTCCACGATCTGCGCCTGGAGGACGATGTTCGTCAGGCTCTGGGCCGGCCCGTCGTGCATCGAGCGGGCGATCTCGCGGCGGAGGTCCTCCTGGGCGTTGAGCACGATCCGCGACATCGGCGAGGCGCCCGCGTCGACGCCGCCGCTCCCGGCCCCGCCCGGACCACCGTTGCCGCCCTCACCGGCCGCGAGACCGAAGGCGCCGGAGCCGCCCGCGTCGGCCGTCATGTCCCCGAACTGCGTGCCCAGCTCGGCGAGCCGCTCCCGAAAGCGCGTGAGCACGCGACGCTTGCCCTCGAGGACCTCGACCTGCGACTCCATGACCGAGGCGCGGCGGGTCAGGGTGACGAGCTGGGTGTTGAGGGTGGCCAGATCGGCGGCGGGCAGATTCGTCTGGTCGAGCTTCTCGATGACCTGGACGCGTCTCGTCTCGTGGCGCTCGGCCTCGGTCCGGGCCTGGGCCACGAGCATCTCGATCTCGCGGAGCTCCTTATCGAGCGCGGTGATGTCCGCCGTCAGGGCGTCGGCCAGACGGCCGGCGGTCTCGGTGGCGTCGGCGGCAGGTTCCTTGTCGGCGTCGGACACAGGCCGCGATCAGTCCTCGGGCATCCGGATCCAGCCCTGGCGCATCGCGTACACGACAGCCTGCGTCCGGTCGTTGACCGACAGCTTGCGGAGGATCGAGCTCATGTGGTTCTTGACGGTCTGCTCGCTGATCGACAGGGCATAGGCGACCTGCTTGTTCGTCATGCCCTGGGCGATGTTGTCGAGGATCTCGACCTCGCGGGGCGAGAGCGGCGCGAAGATCGGGGCCGCCTCCTGGCCGTAGACGGCCAGCTCGCGGAACTCCTTGAGGACGCGCGAGGCCACGGCCGGCTTCGAGAAGACCTTGTCGTTGATCAGGTACTCCCCGGAGACGACGCGCCGGATGATCGTGACGAGATCGTCCGGGCCGACGTCCTTGAGGATGAAGGCCGCGGCGCCGGCCTTGATCGCATCGAACAGGGCGTCCTCGTCCTCCGACGCGGCGAGGACGATGATCCCGGTCGACGGCAGCTCGCGCTTGATCCGCTGGGTCGTCTCGATCCCGCCGGGAGCCGGCAGGGACAGGTCCATCAGGATGATGTCGGGCGATGTCTCGAGGGCCCGATCGACCGCGCTCCGGCTGTCGTCGGCCTCGCCGACGACCTCGAAGTCCGATTCGCGCTCGAGGATGTTGCCGATCCCGACACGGAAGAGTGCGTGGTTGTCGACGATGAGGATTCTCGTACGCTCGCCGTCGCCACGGCGATCGGGGCCGCCCCGCCGGCGCTCAGGTCCACCGTAGCTCATGAAGCGTTCTCCTCTGCTCCCATCGGGATCGCGAGCCGCACCAGCGTGCCACCGTCGGGCCGAGAATGCACCTCGAATTGGGCTCCGATCAGCTCGGCGCGCTCGCGCATGAATTGGAGACCGAAGTTTCGCCGGCCGCGAGCGGCCACCGCACCGACGTCGAACCCTCGCCCATCATCCCGCACGGTGAGGACCCAATCGCCGCCTTCGATCGCGCTGGCGACCGTGGCGGCTGAGGCCGCACCGTGCTTCCGCACATTCTGCAGTGCTTCCTGGAGCACGCGCAGGACGACTGTCTGCTGCGTCGCAGAGAGGCGCTCGGGTGGCGCCTCGAGCTCCGACGTGATCGCGAGGCCCGTGAGGGCCGTCGTGCGGCCCACCGCGTCCGAGATCGCGCCCTCGAGGCCGAGCTCGTCGAGGACCGGCGGCCGGAGCTGGCTGATGAACGTCCGGACCGAGCCCAGCTCGCGGCGCAGGAGGTCGCGCAGGAAGCGCAGCTCCGTCCGGGCGGCCCGTTCGTCCGTGTCGATCACGCGCTCGATGTACTCGACCTGGAAGATCGCATTCGAGAGGACCTGGGCCGGACCGTCGTGGACTTCCTGCGCGAGCCGCGATCGCTCGGACTCCT
>DATLVO010000361.1:0-8080 GCA_035577485.1 Verrucomicrobiia bacterium | reverse complement strand
CGGGCCGCGATCGGTGGCGCTCAGCCCGGTCACGGCCCGGTCAGCCAAGTTCCGGGCGGACGTCGCCAACAGGGTGATCGTCTCGAGGAGTGCCACGGCCGTCACCGGCATCATCACGTTCAGCTCGAGGAAGGAACCGGTCTGGCCGAACGCGACCGTCGTGTCGTTGCCGAGGACGCGCGCGACGACCATCGTCAGGCTCTCGACGATGACCGGGTTCACCTTGCCCGGCATGATCGACGACCCGGGCTGGGTCTCCGGCAGGGCGATCTCCGCGATCCCGGCCCGCGGGCCCATCCCCATCAGCCGAACGTCGCTGGCGATCTTCCAGAGGGACAGGGCGATCGTGCGGAGCCCGCCGTGGGCGGCGATGACGGCGTCGAGCGTGGCCTGGGCATGGAAGTGGTTGGGGCTCTCGACCACGTCGAGCCCAGTCAGGGCAGCGAGGCGACGTGTCGCTCCAGCTGCGTACTCGGGGTGGGCGTTGATCCCGGTCCCGACCGCGGTCCCGCCGAGGGGCACGACCACGAGCTCGGCTCGGGCTGCTCGGGCCCGCCGGATCGATTCCTCGACCTGTCCCGCGTACCCCCGGAACTCCTGGCCAAGCCGGATCGGCGTCGCGTCCTGGAGGTGCGTCCGGCCGGTCTTGACGACGGGCCACAGCTCGTCGGCCTTGGCGGCGAGGGCAGATCGGAGCGTCTCGAGGGCCGGGAGCAGCTGCTCCTCGATCGTCATCGCCGCCGCCAGCTGCATCGCCGTCGGGATCACGTCGTTCGAGGACTGGCACTTGTTGACGTGGTCGTTCGGATGGACGGGCCGTCCCAGCCGCTCGGCCGCGAGATGGGCGACCACCTCGTTCATGTTCGTGTTCGTCGACGTGCCCGAGCCCGTCTGGTAGACGTCGATCGGGAACTGGTCGTCGTGGCGGCCGTCGGCGACCACGGCCGCGGCGGTCGCGATTGCCTCGGCGAGGTCCGCGTCGAGCAGCCCGAGCTCCGCGTTCGTCTCGGCCGCCGCCTCCTTGATGAGGGCAAGCGCCCGGATGAACGGCCGTGGGAAGCGCTGCCCGGAGATCGGGAAGTTCAGGACCGCCCGCTGGGTCGAGGCGCCGTAGAGCGCATCGGCCGGAACGGCCACCTCGCCCATCGAATCGCGCACGACCCGCGTCGCCGGCCGCTCGTCTGGCATGACCCGATTGTAGGCCGCTCGACGGCTCGGACTCGACGTCCGGACATGCGCAAGCCGGCGCGCCCGCGGGACGCGCCGGCTTCCGCCTCGGTCAGCGAACGACGATCTCGCTCGCGGGCGTGAGTGACGCCTGGCCGTCTTGGCTACGCGATTCGGCGACGGCCGGTTCCCATGCGTACGTGCCCGGTGTCACGACGCGCGCGTAGTAGCGGAGGGTGAGGATTCGCTGCTGCGGGCTGAATTCGGCGCAGAAGAAGACGCGTGAGCCCGACTGGTCGTACGGCAACACCAAGCCAGGATCCGGCGGGCCGGCGTCTTCGCTGTCGGGGTCGACCCAGGTGGCAACGGATCCGACCGGGGCCAGTCCGCTCGGGACGAGCTCCGTCACCTGGTGACAGCCGCTGGCCGCCTGCGCGCCGAACGTGACGCGGAGCTCGACCCGGACCAGATCGGAGCTCTTCACGGTCCCCGACGGGGTGACGGTGCGGGTGATCTTGACGTCCGGGTCCGGCTGGAAAACGGACGCTCCGGTGGCCTCCCGCCACGTCGTCGTGACGCCGACGGCGCCGGCGATCCGCTCGAGGGTCAGGGTCTTGAGCTGAGCCCCCGTCAGGGTCAGCTGGAACGACTGGGCGGTGTCGAGGGTGACGACGCGACGGGTTCCATCGACCGTGTACGCGAAGGTCGCCGCCTTCACCGGCAGTCGATCCAGGCTCTTCGCCGCATACGCGGCCGCCGGCAGCACATTCAGGGCGTCGGTCTCCGGGTTGGCTTCGACGTACGCCCAGAACGAGGCCGCCCGATCGTCACCGATCGACGCCTCGAGCACAGCCATCAGGGCGGTGGCGCTCGTGATGTCCGCTCCCGACGAGCCGACCCGGAGACGCGCCTGCTCCCCAAGTTGCTCGCCATGCTTCGCGATCAGCGACGCGGCGATCGAGCGGGCGGTCGCGGCATCGCCGAGGGCGGCCGCGCCGATGCCGATCATCAGCTGCTCGCGGATCGTCAAGGTCGTATCGGCCGCGGCGGCGCGAACGGCCGGGAGGACCGAGTCGCCGAGGCCGGCGAGACCGGCGAGGGCGAACATCTTCCGCTCCCGCGTCTCCGCCGGGTCGCCGACGATCCCCCGAAGGTAGCTCATGAGCTGGACCCGGTTGACACGATCAGGGGCGACGATCGCGACCATCGCCGAGAGCTCGAGGTCGGGGCTCGCGTAGGGGAGGAGGGCCAGGCCGCCGTTGGGTCCCTGGTACCGGTCGGCTCGGAAGGCCTCGACGGGATCGCCGACCGTGGATCCGAAGCGGTCCCTCAGCAGCGCGACGGCCATGTCCGCAGCCAGGCCGCGGTCGAGCCGCGCGCCGCCGCCGCCGGCGAGATCGAGGAGCATCGGCAGGTACCGGCCGCCGCTCGCATCGGAGACGAGGATCGTCGTGAAGCCGTCGCCGCCGGCCAACGGGCCGCCCAGGGGCAGCTCGGCGTAGGCAGTCCGGGCGCGGGTGAGCCGCGTCGTGACGACGTTGAAGGTGCGCGTCAGGGTGTCGCGGCGGAGGGACGCTCCGCTCCCGGTCGTCGCGGTGATCTTGATCGTCTGGCTCCCGAGGCGCAGCTTCGGCAGGGCCACAGTGGTCGTCTCGAACGCCTTGCCGGAGATCGCCGGGCTGGTGAAGTCCAGGCCCGGGGCGGTTACCCGGAACGAGACGGCCGCGCCGGTCTTGAGCTCGGCGCCGAAGGCGCGGAGAACGATGATCGGCCGGTCCGCGACGAGGTACTCGGGCGCGATCGTCGCGTCGACGAAGAAGGGCAGCCCGACCGGGACGAGGACGGAGGCGGCACCCATCTCGAGATGCGTCGTGATCGCCGACGCGGTCACCCGCCATGAGGTCAGGTCGTCCGACAGCCGGAAGGAGACGGTCCCTCGGCCGGAGGTGTCGGTCGTGACCGTCTGGAAGAGGAGCGAGTCCTGGAAGTCATCCCGGTCGTCGCCCCCGCCGCCCGTCGTGTCGCCGCCTTCGCCGCCGGATCGCGGGTTGCGGTGCGTCTGGTAGATGCTCACGATGCCCGACGACAGGGGCGAATACAGCTCGGCGAGTGGATCGTCCTGCGAGGCGGCGCCGATGCTGTACAGCTTCTCGTCGATCGCCCGGAGGACCACGGTCGCGGCCGCCGGCCGGCCGGCGGCGTCGCGGACGCGGATCCGGACCGTGGCCAGGTCACCTGGCCGGTAGCGGGCGGCCGCCGGAGTCAGGTCGACCTGGAGCTTGCGGTCCCCGACGCGGAACTGGGCTCCGAACGTGACCCTACCGGTATAGCCTCGGCCGGTGAACCGGACCGCCTCGATCTCGATGTTCGGGGCGCCCCATGACGGGAAGGTGGTCTTGAAGCGCGGCGACGACTGGACGGTCGCGCTGCGGATGCCGAGCTGAGCGACCGAGAACAGGTAGCGGGTCCCGTCGCCGGCTCTCTGCTTGACGCTGGAGTCGCGCATCGTCACGTCGACCTGGTCGCCGATCCGGTAGGTGGTGCCGTCGGCGGGTCCGACCGTCGGGGCGAGCGACGGGGAGTAGGGGTCGTCGGTCGCGAACGGCTGGGTGCTCGCCTGGCCCGTGATCCGGGCGACATGTCCGTCGGCATCCGCCACGGACACGATCACCTGGTAGTCATGGCCCCCGGGCGCCACTGGGATCGAGGCCGAGTAGCCGCCGTTTGCGCCCGACGTCACGGTCACGGTGCCCGCCGGTCGCTCCACGATGTTCGTCTCGTAGGTCTGGACGACCTTCTTCTCGATGAAGTCGTACTCCGTTCCGGTCGCCGTCCGGACGGGGACGAGCTCCACGAAGCGGACGGTCACCTTGACGCCACGGAGCACGGCTCCGCGCGGATCCAGGTCCCAGAGCGACGCGCCGTTCGACGCCTCGCGCTCGAGGCGCGCGACGTCGACGAGGTTCACCGTGCCGGTGACGCGGACCCTGCCGTGGCTGATGACCGGCACGGCGTCGACCGTCCGGCTGCTCGGGAAGACCACGAACTCGTTGCTCGAGGCACCGGTATCGGCCTCCTCGGCCCGGGCCGCGACGACCTCGATCGCCTGGGGCTGGGGGCCCTCGGATTCCCGGTCGACCCTGGCCGTCGTGCGGTAGATCGCCACGCCCGTCGCGTCGGTCGTGACCGTCCGCTCGACGTAGCCGTTGATGCGGAGCGGGATGCCGGGTACCGGAGTTCCCTCGAAGAAGTTCGCCCGCGCCGTGACGCGGATGTTGTCGCCGGCGATGTAGACGTGCCGCCCGGTCTCGATGGAGAAGCGATACGCCGGCTTGGCGATGGGACCGACCTGGACGCCGACACTGCGGATCATCGTGGTGCCGACGAGCAGCTCCACCGAGTAGGAGCCCTCGGGCAGGCCGGCCAGCGCAAGCGGGGCCAGGAAGGCCCCCGTCGGCCCGGGGTGGACGCTCCGGCTCGTGACCGGTGGCTTGGCCACGCCGTCGAAGTTCTCGGCGGTCAGCTGGACCGTGACGGTCGACGGGACCTTGCCCGTGCCGCGGGCGCGGAGGACGCCCCACGTGTTGACCGTGTCCGTCTGGCGGTAGCGGTTCCGGTCGGTATGGAGCAGCGTCCAGTAACGGGAGTCGCCTTCGCCGTAGCCGCCGTAGGAGTCGTAGCTCTCGAACTTGCTGGGCTCCGACTGTGCGGGCATGAAGACCGCCCGGCCGTCCGACGTCCGGATCGTGACGATCGGATCGCAGGCGTCGGTGCAGTTCGGCGCCGGGGAGGGCTTGATCGCGTCGGGGGTGGCGGCCAGGACGAGACCCTTGGCGTCGGTCCGGCCGAACTTCACGCCGTTCGCCGCGACCGCGGCACCGACGATCGGGCCACCCGACTTCAGGTCGTTCGCCCAGACGAGGGTCTTCGCGTCGGCGATCGTGAGGTAGCCGGCGATATCGGTCACCTGGAGGACGAGCTGAATCGGGCGGGTCCCGCTGCTCTGCTGGACGAGATACCAGCCGGCCGGGAGCCGGGTCGGGAGTTGGGCCCAATCCGTGCCGCGCGTGCTGTTCATGTTCGCGTTGGTCGTGAGAACGCGCTGGAGATGGGTGGTCGGGACGAGGCCGTCCGTGGACCAGCGCGACCACGTCGGCTGGGTGCGAAGGGTCCGGAAGGCCGTGATGGCCGCGTCGATCCCGGCGAGGCGATAGACCTCGAGCCGAACCTTCTTGGCGACCGGCTTGTCGTCGTCGGTGTAGCTCCAGATCCCCAGGATCGCGCGATCCGCCGTGGCGGTCTCGACCAGCTGGTCCTGGAAGACGAAGGTCGTCGCCGAGGTGGTCGGCTCGGTCTTCGCGGCCGTCTCGAACTGGAACTTGACGTCGGAGATCGTCGCCTCACCGGTGTCGGCGACCGTCACGCCCCGGCTGACGGTGACCGTGTAGATCGTCGCGGGCAGCAGGCGGTTCGGGACGAAGACGAGGACGCGGCCGTGCTGCTCGAACCGGCCCTTCGTTGCCGGCGTGATCGACACGTGGGTGTCGGCGCCCGACACGCCGTCCTGATCGAAGGTGACTTCGATGCCCGTGTCAATCGGGACGTCGGACGATTCGTTCTCGGGGAGGGTTCCGACGACCCGCAGGGGTTGCTTGGCCTGGAAGGCCCAGGTGTCGAGGAGCTCGCCTGTCGATCCGTGGAGGTCGAACCGGTAGACCGTGCCGGGGAGTAGCTTCTCGGCGGGGGTGATCACGGCGACGCGATCCGCGGGATCGGGCTTGACCGAGAAGGCGAAGCTCGGATCGACGGTGAGCCGGGCGGCGAGCCGCGAGGCCGGCATCGCCGTCGTGCTGGCCAATCGGAAGGCGGTGTCGACGCCGACGACTGGACCGGTCGAGCCGTCGGCGGTCAGCGTGGCGGTCGTGGCGATCCCACCCTCCGGGATTCCGCTCGACGGATCGAGGCTGGCCCATGGATCCGGGGCCGGCGCAGTCGCAGAGGGGGCCGGGGAGGGGCTGCCCGCGTCCGCCACAATCTGATCGGGCTGCTTGCCCGAGTTCCAGACGAACATGCCCGCGACGAGGGCCACGATCAGGGCGCCGACCGTGACGATCGGGCCGCGACGACGGATCCAGTCGGGGTTGCGGAGGCGTCCCGGGCGCGCGCGTCCGTTCGCCGGCGTGGGGATGTCGTCAGCGACGGGCCCGCCGGCGACGGCGAGATGCTCGAGGTTCGCGTCGCTCGCGTCGGTCGACAGGCCGTCGAGGCCCGCCGCAGTGGATCCGGCGACGAAGTCGCGACAGGCGTCGCAGGCGTCGAGGTGTCGGTCCAACCACTCGCGATCGGACGGGTCGATGCCCGCATCCGGCGCCATCGATGCAAGCTCACGTGCCCGCTCGTGGTCGATCATCGTTGGGCTCCCCCCCACCGGCTCGGGTGGGTCGAGCAGCCGCGTTCCGACCCTTGGGCGGTCGCTTCTCGGACCGGCCTGCTCAGGCGTTGAGACGAAGGTCGAGCACGGTTGTTACGAGCCTCCTGGGCGGTGTCGGCCGGTTGACTACCAGGGCGTGGGGCCCGCGCAGGCGACGCACGAGCTGGCTCCGGCGGCGACGACCGCGAACCCTCGTAGACTGCCCGCGTGCCGACGATCCGGGCCAACGATCTCGATATCGCCTATGAGGTCCATGGCGCCGGGCCGCCGCTCCTGCTCCTCCACGGCGCGACCTCGTCGGGCCGCGAGGACTTCGCCGCGCAGATCCCGCTCTTCTCGAAGGCCTTCCGGCTGTACCTTCCGGATGCTCGCGGCCACGGCGGGACACGCTGGGATGCCGCCGCCGGATTCCGGTACGACTGGCTCGTCGAGGATCTGGCCGGCTTCGTCGATGCACTCGGGCTCGAGACGTTCCACTTGGTCGGCTTCTCGATGGGCGCGATGACCGCGCTCCAGTACGCCGTGGGCCACGCGGATCGGCTCCGGACGATGACGATCGTCGGGATCACGACGCAGCGTGAGCCGCGGGCCTCGGTCGCGCGGCGGCTGATGGATCCGGATCGGGCCGACCGTGACGATCCGGCGTGGGCCGCCCTCCTCGGCCGGCGCCATGATGCGGGCCAGGGCGAAGGCGCGTGGCGGCGCCTGCTGCCGGCGATTGCCGCCGATGTCGCCGTCCAGCCGCTGCTGACGCCGCGCGACCTGCGCCAGATCACGGCGCCGACGCTCGTCGCCTGTGGCGATCGAGACCCGTTCGTCCCGGTCGACCACGCCTGGGGCATCAGCCGACAGCTGCCCGACGGCCGGCTCTTCGTCGCCCCCGACTGCGCGCACGAGGTGATGACCCGCCGGCCGGGCCTGTTCAATGAGGCGCTGGCCGGGTTCTTCCGGTCCACCGCCGAGCAGGCCCGACGACGGGCGGAGGCGGTCCATGCCACGTTGCCCGCGACGCCGCCTGCCGCGCCACCCGCCGCCCCGTTGACCGTGCCGATCCCGCCGGACGAGCAGACCGACGTCGATTGGCTGAACGAATCGACGCGTTGATCCGAAAGGGAGGACCCACCGATGACGACGCTGCATGTGCTCTACCGCCGCCCCGAGGGCGGGCCCGACGCGCTTGCGACCTTCGAGCGCCGCTATGCCACCGAGCATATGCCGCTCGTCGCACAGACCCCGGGCCTGCGTGCGTCGCGCGTCCGGCGGGTCTCGGACGCGCTCGGCGGCGAGACCGACCTGGTGCTGGTGACGACGATGGAGTTCGACGATCGGGCGGCGCTCGATGCCGGTCTCGCGTCCGATCCGATGCGCCAGGCCGGCCGTATCCTGCGGGAGATCGCCCCGGGGCTCGCCACGTTCCTCGTGCTCGAGGACGCCCCGGACCTGGGCTGACGTCCGATCGCCTCGCTTGCCGGCCGCTGCTAC
>DATLVO010000360.1:0-11582 GCA_035577485.1 Verrucomicrobiia bacterium | reverse complement strand
GTCGTGTTCGATCTGCTCACGCACGCCAAGGACTACCCGACGTGGTGGACCCCGTGCTTCAAGGAGGCCGAGTCGGACGACGAGGTCGCCGTCGGGGCCCGCTCACACCTCCGCGTCCGGGCGCGGCTGCCGTACGAGCTCGTCTGGGATATCAAGCTCATCGAGCTCGAGCCACCGAACGTGATCGTCGTCGACACGATCGTCCGGTTGAGCGGACGCTTCCCGCTGCGGGGCCCCATCCGGTACACGCTCACCGATGGCCCCGACGGGGTCGAAGTCGTGAATGACCAGGTCATCGTCTCGGAACGACGGCTCCCGCGGCCATTGCGGGCCCTCCTGCAACGAGCCTTCGCCTACAACCACGCCTGGGCGTTCCGGATCGGTGGTCGGGGGCTGCAGCAGGCCGTCGATCGGGTCGTCGCAGCCCGCGAGGCGGGTGCCGCTCTGACCTGAGGCGGCCGATGGCGCCGCGGCGGGTCAGAAGGTCGGCACGAACAGCGACGCCGGGAACGAGGAGCCATTGAACCGATCGAGATCCACGGCGCCGCTGATCCCCGGCACGGTCCCGGTGCTCGAGAGCTGCCAGAACGTCCAGCCGTTCCCGCCCCAATTGCCCGCCGGGACGGCCGGCTGAGGCGCCGTCGTCCAGTTCGCGATCCAGAGGACCGAGTACCCGTTCCTCGCGAACCAGTCGGTGTCCGCCATCGACGTCGTCCAGAAGTTCGGGTTCGTGTAGATGATCGGGCGCACGCCGGTCGCCGCCGAGACCTGCGAGAGCCATGTCTGGGCCCACGTTGCCAGCGACGCGGAGTCGAGGCCGTTCGAGACCTCGAGGTCGAGGACCGGGACGAGGTCGCCCGGCGCGATCGTCGCGTTCCGGAGGAACCAGCTCGCCTCGTTGCCCGCGTCGTTTGGCGCCGTGTCGGGGTTCGCGAAGTGATACGACCCGACCGCGAGGCCGGCGGCGAGCGCGCCCGACCGGTTCGACGCGTACGCCGTGTCGGCAGTCAGAGACCCGGCCGTCGCACGGACGAACGCGAACCGCTTGCCGGAGCTCGCGACCTGGCCCCAGTCGATCGCGCCCTGGTGGTAGCTCACGTCGATGCCGTCGAGGTAGGACGGTGCGGCTGTCGGGGTCGGGGATGGCGTGGGAGTCGGCGTCGGGATCGGGGAGGTCGGGGTCGGGGTCGGCGTTGGCTGGGCCGTCGGCGTTGGCGTGGGCCGCGGCTTTGGCCTGGCGTCGGCCGCCGCCGGGGAGCCGAGAGCGAACACGACGAGAACGAACGTGACGAGGGCGGCGGTGACGCGCTGCATCGCGCAATGCTTCCCCTGATCGCCACCCACGTCAAACGACGCTTGCAGGATTCGTCGTTTTCACGAGGCTGCTCCGCTACGGGGCTTCCGCGGAACGCGTCAGCAGCTGACCGGATGCGCCGTCGGGTGGGAGGCCGCGTACGTGGTCTTGACCGTCTTGTAGCGTGCGGCCTCGACGATCAGCTTCGGGTAGCTGGTGTTCGGACCCGTCGAGGTCTGGAGCCAGAGCCGTTCACGGGTGAGCGACGTGACGCCCGCCATCGCGTTCGACGTTACCCGGACCTTGTCGATCCGGTAATAGCTGACGTAGCTGTCGCTGGTCCAGACCAGGACGGTTCGGCCGATCAGGCTCGCACCGTGGTCGATCTTCCAGCGCGTCAGCAGCGGCAGGAACATGCCGGTCCTGGCATGCGCGTAGATGAACGTGATCCCGGGCTCCCGAGGCTGGGCCACCGCCGGGTAGTACATCGCCACCTTGCATAGCGGGTACCCGGACGGCCCGCGGATGATCGGCAGATCGATGCCGAGCCCCGGAACCGCGACGCGGGTTGCCCGGGCGAATGTGAACCCGCCACAGCGGATCGACGTCCCGCTCACGATCCTGACGACGAAACTCGGTGAACGGGCCGCCAACCAGACCCAGTACATCGTCCCCGAGGACAGGGTGAACACGCGGCTCACCGTCCCGGTCGACGACGTCCGGATGGAGGATAGGCGAGCCTCGATCGGGCCCAACGTCGCGCACGTGCCCTTCCGGATCTGGACGCTGTAGGTCGCGTTCGCCCTCAGGCTCCTCAGGGAGAACCGGATCGTGCCGGAGCCATTGGTGTACGCGTTGAGCGTCACGGGGCCGTTGGACCCACTCGTGCCCAGCTTGGCCGACCAGGTCCGTTGGAGCGTCAGCGCGCTCGCGGGCGCGGGTGGAATGATGAGGACGCTCATCAGCGCGATCAGGATCGCGATGTGGCGGCCTCGAGTGCGTCGCACGTGTCTGTCCCCGTTGGTCCTGGGCGCGGGCGGTACGTTCGTCCGGGGTGCGAGGGTAGGCACAGCCGGGGACTCGCCACAAGCGGGCGCGGCGGTTCTCGGTGACGAAGGGCACCAAATGTGACGGTGCCTGTCACCATTCGCCCCGACGATCCGCACGAAACCCGAGGCCACGGACATCCGCGGAGGCGCGAGGGAACGACATGACCGTCATCGACTGGCTGCTCGATTCCGATCCGGCGATCCGTTGGCAGGTGATGCGCGACCTGACGAACGAGCCGGCGGAGATCGTGGCCGCCGAGCGGTCAAGGGTCGCGACCGAAGGCTGGGGCGCCCAGCTCCTCGGGCTCCAGGCGTCGGACGGACTCTGGGCCGGCAGCGCGTTCTCCCAGGACCGGACCGACACATTCCATGTCCTGGAGCTCCTGCGGCGTTTGGGCCTCGATCCCGACAGCGAGACGGCCGAACGGGCCGTTGGACTCGTCACCGAGCACGTCACCTGGGGGGACGGCGCCTGGTGGAACCCTCCGTGGGCCGAGAGCCGGTTCTTCGAGGGCGAGGTCGAGCCGTGCATCAACGGCAACGTCGTCTCGACCGGCTCGTACTTCGGGGTGGACATGACCCCACTCGTTGATCGTCTCCTCGGCGAGCAGCTCGGCGACGGCGGCTGGAACTGCGAGGTCGAGAACGGCGCGACGGTGTCGTCGTTCGGAACGACGATCAATGTCCTCGAAGGCCTGCTCGAGTACGAGCGGGCGGTCGGCGGCTCGACGACGGTCGAGGCGGCCCGACGGCGCGGCGAGGCGTACATGCTCGAGCGGCGCATGTTCCGGCGGAGGTCGACGGGCGAGGTGATCGACCCGAGCTGGCTCCAGTTCTCCCACCCGACGTGGTGGCATTACGACGTCCTGCGCGGGCTCGACTACCTGCGGGACGCGGGGTTCACGCCGGACGATCGGATCGCCGAGGCGCTCGAGGTCGTCAGGGCCAACCGGGACAGCACCGGCCGGTGGCCGCTCGGAAAGGTCCACGAGGGCGCGATCGACATCGACATGGACGACGGTGAGGGCCAGCCGAGCCGCTGGAACACGCTCCGGGCGATCCGGGTGCTCGACCGGTTCGAGCGGGCCGGATAGCGGCGACGGGCCGCCTCAGTCGGGCCGCCATCGGCCACGAACGCGAGCGGTTGTGGGCCGAGATGCGGCGGCGCGAACCGAACCTCGATGCCTATGCGATTCGCCGACCGGGCGAGACGGCGGTCGTCGTGTTCGAGCCTCGCGTGGGACAGTTCAGCCCGCCAGCGCCGACCGCATCACCTGAATGAGCTCGTCACGCGGCGGACCCGGGCGCGGCCGTGGGGTCGAACGGAGGTCCGCGAAGATGCGCTCGATTCGCTGCTGCATCGCGACGTCCCGGTCGAGGACCGACAACGGATCGAGGAAGTAGTTCCGACGGATCATCGTCCGGAAGACGTCGCCGTCGATCAGGGCGGCAGCGTTGCCGGCGGCGAAGGCGAAGAGCGGGTACGCGCCACCGTCACGATGGGCGACGTCCACGTCCTCGCCCAGCCAGGTTCGGAGGCGCAGCTCGTCCACCGCGGTGGCGTTCGAGAAGCGCTCGACCATCGAGTCGCGAACCGCCGCATCGAACGCTAGCGCGACCGCCTCGCCGTCCGTGCCGTGGGCGTCGAGCGCTGCGGTGAGCTCGCGCGCCTCGACGAGCCCGAAGGACAGCCCCAGTGCGAACACTGGGTCGGTGTGACAGAGCGCATCACCAACCGAGATCAGTCCGATCGTCGGCGGCCGGCGGTCGACCATGGTGCGAAGCGTGTTCCTGAGGCTCCCCATCGGCAGCACGTCCGTGAACGGCGCTGACGTCTCGGGGTTCGTCCAGGCGTGAAGGGCGGGCATGGTCGCCGCCGCCGCGTCGAACGCGGCCGCATGACGCAGGACCTTGAGCTCCTGGTCGCCCGGCGGAATGGCGATCAGGCCCGCGAACGTCCCGTTGTCGCCGGGAAAGGTCGAGAAGAGGCCGTACCCGAGGTCGGCGCGCGGCGTCGGAACCCAGGGGCCGTCCGGGAGCGACGCACCCTCCAGGACGCGGTAGTAGCGCGTGTAGTAGATGACGCCGCAGTCGGACGATTCCTCGGTCATCGCGTGGCCGCCCAGAGCCTCGATCCAATCGGAGACGGGGCTGCGACGACCCATCGCGTCGACCACGAGGTCGGCCCGCACCGAGCCCTCGCTGGTCCGAACGCCGACGACGTGGGGCACGTCACCCGTCGTGCCCTCGAACCCAACGACCTGGACGCCGGACCGGATCGTGATGCTCGGCTCGCGACTCGCTGCGGCGCGGAGGGCCCATTCGATCAGGGGACGCCGGACGCCGAGGATCTGGAGCTCGTCGTCCTCGGGTCGGAGGGGACCGCGGATCTTCGGCCGGAGGTCGACGTCGTGGGCGCCCGCGTCCAGCAGCGCGCGGTACACGTCGGGGAACAAGGTCCGGAGCTCGCGCCGCCCGCGTGCCGTGAAGGCGTGCGCCTGGAGGAAGTGAGGGATGCCCTGGCGACGCCAGTCGACGGAGTCGAGGGCGTTGCCGACGGTCATCCCGTCACGCTCGATCAAGGTGACCGGGTGACCGGCACGGGCTAACGCGAGCGCCGTCGCGAGGCCGCTGACACCGGCGCCGAGAACCGCGACGGACTGAGTCGCCATCCCTCGGATCGTAGCCGCCCTACAGTGCCGTGATGCTCATCATCGTTCCGCCGTCGGAATCGAAGCGGCCGCCGCCGGCCGCGGGCCGCCCGGTCGCGCTCGATGAGCTGTCGTTTCCAGCACTCACCCCGCTCCGCAGCCGGATCCTCGATGCGCTGATCGAGACCAGTGCGGGGCCCGACGCCTTCGAGCGCCTGTTCGAGCGGCCGACGATGGCCGGATGGATCGCCCGCAACACGCGGCTTCTCGAGCTCGCGACTCGACCCGCCGCGGAGGTTTACACCGGGCCGCTCCACGGCGGCCTCGGCCTTGCCACCCTCGACGGAGCCGCCGCGGAGCGAGCCGAGGGCAGCCTCGTGATCACGTCTGCGCTGTGGGGCGTGCTCCGACCGAGCGACCGGATCCCCGCCTACCGCCTGCGGGTCTGGTCGAAGCTGGTCGGCCTGGGCCGCGTCGGCCCGATGTGGCGGGCCATCATTCCGGACCTGTTTGCCCGGCTGGCGGGACCTGACGGGGTCGTTCTGGATCTTCGGCCACCAAGCTTCAAGGAGCTCGGCATGCCGACGGGCCGCAGCGATCGAACCGTCGGCCTGCGGATCGACTACTCGGACGAGGTGGGAGGGCGGATCGGCGACGTCGTCGCCAAGCGGACCCGTGGCGAGGCGGCGCGCCACCTCCTCGAGTCCGAGTCGGAGCCTGGAGACCCGGATGCGCTGGCCGACGTCCTCGCGGACCGCTGGCCGGTTCGCCTCGAAGAGCCGATTCGACCCGGCCACCCCTGGACGCTGACGATCAGCGTTCGCCCCTGACCAGCGAGACGACGAGGGCCCGACGCGCTAGCGGTTGCGCTCGGCGCGGACGAACAGGATGGTCCCGGCGACCAGGAACACGACGAACGAGCCGGCCATGACGGCGGCATTGACCGGCCACGGCGTCAGGTTCGGCGCCGCAACACCTGGCTGGAGGCCGTAGATCACGTTCCGCGTCAACTCCACCGCGTAGCGCATCGGCGAGAGCGCGGACAGGATCGCCAACGGCAGTGGGAGGCTGTGGATCGGATTGAAGACGCCGGCGAGGAAGAACTGGGGCAGGAGCACGAACGGGAAGATCTGGTTCGCCGTTCGCTGGCTCGACAGGTTCGACAGGACGAGCAACCCGAACGCGCCACCGAAGACCGCGACGACCAAGGAGACCGGGATGATGGCGAGGAGGACGATCGGCGCCAACGGCACGCCGATCAACAGACCGACGACGAGGATCCCGAGTCCGGTCGGCAGCGCGACCAGCGCCTCGCCGATGATCTTGCCGGCGACGATCGCGTAGCGCGAGACCGGCGAGACGAAGATCTCCTGGCTGAAGTCCTCTTCGCGGTCGGCGATCAGCGACACCAGGCCGAGCGTCGCCGATTGCCAGATCGTCTGGGCGAAGACGCCGGTGAACACGAACGCGGTGAGATCGAGACCGCCCGGCGCCCCGAAGCCGGATTGCAGCGCCGGCCCGAGCAGGAGGACGAGGACCAGCGGAAACGCGAGCTCGGAGAAGAGCCGGGTCCGATCGCGCAGGAGCTTGATGAAGTCGCGATGGGCGATCACCGCGATGGCCGACAGCTCGGATCGCCGAGGACGAGAGCGCGGATGGCCGGCCTGCGCACCTGCCCGTGCGATCGTCGTCTCAGTCATCGGCCGGCTCCCCGGCTGGGTCCGTGTCGGTCGCCCGCCCCAGGGCTGCTTCGCCCAGCTCGGCTCGGCTGACGATCTCGAGGTAGGCATCCTCGAGTGAAGGGGCATGCGTTCGGACCAGGGTCAGCGGTGTCTCGATCGACCGGAGGACGGCATGGACGTCCCTGGTCGCGATGTCGATCCGGAACGGGCCGTCGCCCGAGTGCTCCCGCCCGAGACGGTCCAGCTCGTCCCGCAGGCGCGAGCGATCCTCCGCATCAACGAGCAGGTACTCGCTCGCGAGGGCGGCGGTGAGGTCTGCGGGCGAGCCCGTCGCAATGACCCGACCGGCGTCGATCACGCAGATCCGATCGGCCTGTTCCGCCTCTTCGAGGTAGTGCGACGTGAGGACGATCGTCGTCTCCTGGGCCGCGCGCACGTCGCGGAGGTAGGCCCACAAGGCGCGCCGACTCGGCGCGTCCAGACCGGTCGTCGGCTCGTCGAGGAAGAGCACGGCCGGCCGATGGACGAGGCTTCGGACGATCTCGAGCTTGCGGAGCATCCCGCCCGAGTACGTCCGGACCGGCCGGAAGATGTCCCGACCCAGGCCGAGCAGCTCGGCCCAGTCCTCGACCTGGCGACGATATCGGGGCGCCATCAGCCGGTAGCCCGGCGCGTACGGGTAGAGCCCGTAGAGGATCGCGTGGAAGCGCACGTTCTCCTCGCCCGTCAGGTTCTTGTCCAGGCTCGGCCGCTGGAAGATGATCCCGACCCGCTGGCGCACGGCCGCCGATTCGGTGACGACGTCGAGGCCCTCGATCAGGGCCTGTCCACCGGTCGGGGCGAGGGTGGTGGTCAGGATGGAGAGCGTCGTCGTCTTGCCGGCGCCGTTCGGCCCGAGCAGGGCGAAGAACTCGCCGGCGCCGACCTGAAAGCTGATTCCGTCGACCGCGTTCCTGTCCGCCTTGCGATACCGCTTGACCAGGTTCGCGACCTCAATGGCCGGAACATCCTGCCGGGCGGGCGCGTGCGCAGTGCTCGATGACGCGAGGGTCGACTCGGCGATCAAGCATCCCTCCAGTCGACCCGCGAGCGCGGGTCGAAGCGGATCGTATCGCGGCGGACCCGACGCTTGACCGGTGTGCGACCCTCACGATCGACAGACGCGTCGGTTTCGAGGAAGGGACGCGCCGGAACCTGGGTGTGCGAGCCGCTCTCCAACCTGACGCTGGAGGTGCCCGCGTCCACCGCGCCGGGTGTGGTGGCCGTCCTGGGCCGGCTCGGCGGCGAGATCCGGGGCCAGTTCTCCGCGAACGGGATGGCCACGGTCGATGCCGTGCTGCCGGTCGCCCGCGTCCGCCGGCTCCAGAGCCGGCTGCCGGGTCTGTCGATGGGGGAGGGGATCCTCGAGACGCGGTTCGGCGGCTACCAGCCGATCGGCAGCGACCCACCACGCCGCCTGCGGACGACGCCCAGCCCGCTCGATCGCAATGCCTGGCTGGCGTCCCTGTCGAAGCGAGGATGACCAACGACGAGACGTGATGCGGTCTCGACTACGCGGCCGTCGGCGGTCCGAACCAGGTCGTCAGCGCTTCCGTGAGTCCCAGCTGCGTCCGATCGCCCACCCATGCCACATATCCGTCCGGCCGGATCAGGACCGCAGCGGGAGCCGTGACCGCTCCGACGACCGGAAGCTCCCATGGACCCAGGTACTCGGCGTCGACGAGCTGAACGTGATCTGCCCACCCGGTGGGGTCGATTCCACCGGGCTGATCGAGGTTGAGCAGCACTGGCCGGGCCGTGTGCAGCAGGCTGAAGACCCGCAGCGGGCCGCCGGCCGTGACCAGGTCGAGATCCGGCATCCGGCGTCCTAGGAGCGGATGTCCCTCCCCCAGGTCGTACTGGATGTCTAGGCCGGACATCATCGCGCCGAAGCGTTGGCGCGGTTCGTCCATGCTCAGGAGCTCGGAGACGCTGTCGCGCAGCGCCTCGGTACGGTCGTCGACGCGCGTGAGCGCGACCTGCGCCATCGTGTTGCGGAGGACGCGGGCACCGACCGGGTGCCGCTCGCCATGGTAGGTATCCAGGAGGCTGTCCGGCGATCTCCCGTTGACCACCTGGGCCAGCTTCCATCCCAGGTTCACCGCATCCTGCACACCGGTGTTGAGGCCCTGCCCTCCGACCGGGTAGTGCACGTGCGCGGCGTCGCCGGCCAGCAGGACCCGTCCGTTGCGATAGGTCGCCGCCTGTCGCGTCACGTCGGTGAACCTGGAGATCCAGGTGGGACTGTGGATCCCGAAATCGGTCCCGTAGACGGCGATGAGCGCCTCTTTCAGGTCGCGCAGGGTGGGCTCGGTCGTTCCGATCCGCGATTCGGTGAGCATGACGCCGACCGTCCCGCCCTCCTGGTAGACCACCTTGCCGTCCTTGACCTCGTACGCCACCTTGCCCAGGGCGTGGGTGCCGGAGGGAGTGCGACGAATTCCGAGTGGGGGCTCCTCGGCCATCTCGACCTGGGCGATCAGGGAGCTCGTGGTCGCATCCCACCCGGGGAAGTCGATGCCGGCGGCTTTCCGGATCAGGCTGCGTCCTCCGTCGCACCCGACGAGGTAATGCGCGCGCAGCGACCGACCGTCCGACAGCGCGACGTCGACCACGTGATCGTCCTGGGCGAAGCCGGTCACATCGGTGCCGTAGAAGATCGGGACGTCCAGCTCGCGGACCCAGCCGGCGAGGATGCGCTCGATGTGGTTCTGCCACAGCCCGAGCCCGTAGGGATGCCGCGTCGGAACGTCGCTGATGTCCAGGCGGATCATGGCGAACCCGGCGACCTGGGCCACCTGCCCCTCCGCGAGGAACCGATCGGCGATGCCGCGCTGATCGAGGACCTCGATCGTGCGTGACTGCAACCCGCCGGCGCGCGAGCCCGCGAGGTCCTGGTTGGCACGCCGCTCGATCACGGCCACGTCGACGCCGGCCAGGGCCAGCTCGCCCGCCAGCATCAGACCGGTCGGACCGCCTCCGGCGATCACCACCGCACGATCGGTCATCGCCACCCTCCGTTCGGGCCAGCCGCGGGCCCACTGCGCACATTCTGGGAGTCCCGGCGATGAAGCACGGAGACGAACCGCCAGGCCGCCCGGTTGGCATACTTGGCGGCCTGATGGTTGAGACAAGCAGCACGCTTCAGACCCACCACCTCGATCAACTGCGCCGGTCCTGCGCCGAGGTGATCACACCCGAGGACGCCGGCTACGACGACGGTCGCCGACTGTGGAACGCGATCCACGATCGACGGCCCGCGGTGATCGCCCGCCCCGCGAGTGCCGAGGAGGTTGCCACCGCCGTCCGCTTCGGGCGCGAGCATGACCTCGAGATCACGGTCCGGTCGGGCGGTCACAGCGCGTCCGGACTCGGAGGCGCGAACGGCGGACTCCTCGTCGACATGTCCGCGATGCGCGGGGTCGAGGTGGATCCGGGGACCCGGACCGCGCGAGCGAACGGCGGTGCGCTCCTCGGCGAGCTCGACGTTGCGGCGCAGGCGCACGGCCTCGTGTGCCCGACCGGCGTGGTCGGCCACACCGGCGTCGCCGGCCTGACGCTCGGTGGGGGAGTGGGCCGCCTCCAGCGCCACTTCGGGCTCACGATCGACAACCTGACCGCCGTCGAGCTGGTCACCGCCGACGGCCGGCTGGTCCGGGCGACCGAGACCGAGGAGCCGGAGCTCTTCTGGGGTCTGCGCGGCGCCGGCTGGAACTTCGGGATCGCCACGGCATTCGAATTCCGGCTCCAGCCATTCGGCCCCGAGCTCCACCGCGGCGTCCTGACCTTCCCCGCGGCCCAGGTCCAGGAGCTCTGGGACCGCTTCCGGGACTACGCGCTCGATGCGCCCGACACCGTCTCGTGCATCTTCGGCCTTGACCGGGCCGCACCGGACTCCGGCTACGCCGATGACATCGTCGGCCGGCCGGTCGTCTTCTTCGCCTGGAACCACAGCGGCGCGGCCGAGGACGTGGAGCGGGACACCGCCGGGCTTCGGACCGGGCCCAAACCGCTGACGACGACGATCGGCAGCGCGTCGTACCTCGATGTCCAGACCGCCCACGACCTCGCGTTCGCCTGGGGCAGCCGTTCGTTCATCAAGAGCCACAACGGGAACGGCATTCGCCCGGAGGCGCTCGACCAGCTCGTCGAGCACGTCGCCGATGTGCCGGGTGAGGCGACCTTCTCGATCACCGCCCTGGGCGGCGCGATCGGCCGCGTCCCCGAGGATGCCACCGCGTACGCCGGCCGCGCAGCGGCCTTCGACCTCAGCGCAGACTCGTCCTGGACCGATCCGTCACTCGACGACGCCAACCTCGACTGGTGCCGGCGGGCGATGCAGATGGTCGAGCCGGATCGGACGCTCGGCGCGTACGCGAACGGCAACGGCGACATCGGACCGGAGGAAACGCGCCGGATCTACGGTGACGCGAAGGTCGCCCGCCTTGGGCAACTGAAGCGCACCTGGGACCCGGACAACGTGTTCCACGTGAACCCCAACGTGGCGCCGGCGACCTCCGAGGACTGAACCGCCGGCCGAGGGTCGTCGGCGTCAGCGGGCCCGGATGAATCCCATGAGCAAATGTCGACCCGGCCGCCGCCGTTTCGTTGGGAGGGCAGGAGCAGGACGTTCCTGCCGCAACGAGGAGCAGACGATGCCTCAGTACATGCTGTCCGTCCACATGTCGACGGTCGAGCCGCGCGAACCGATGACCGCCGAGCAGCAGCGGGAGGGCTACGCCAGGATCGCAGGCCTCGAGGCGGAGATGGAACAGGCCAAGGTGTTTGTCTTCTCCGCCCGCCTCAGTGAGCCGAGCGAGGCAAAGGTCGTTCGCCGCGGCGCAGGTCGGCCGAAGAGCACCGACGG
>DATLVO010000359.1:0-12823 GCA_035577485.1 Verrucomicrobiia bacterium | reverse complement strand
TCGGCTGGGTCTCGTGATGCCACTCCATGCACGTCAGCGTGCGCCAGCACCGATCGCCGCGGAGCTTGATCAGGCCGGCTCCGAACTCCACCCGGAACGCGAGCCATCGGAACAGCAGGATCACCGGCCACTGCGGCGCGGCCTCGGCGTTGCCGAGGAAGATCGCCAGGAAGCCTGCCTCGAGGAGCAGGGTCTCCCAGCCGAAGCTGTAGAACGACTGGCCGACGTTCACGATCGACTGATAGAGGACCCACAGCGCCAGCCACGCCAGCATCGTCACGGGCAGGGGCGCCTGCTGCGGCAGGCCAAGGACGATCGTGGCCGCGATCGCCGCGCCGGTCCAGGCGACGATCAGGAACCGGCGGTCCGTGTAGCCCAGGTGGAACAGGCTCGGTGCGCGGAGGAAGGTCACCCGCCGCAGGAAGCGCGGAGCCGGCTCGAGTCCGTCCTCGCCGAGGAGCGGCACGAACTGGCGGGCGGCGACGACGAACGCGACGAGGTAAATGATGCCGAGCCCGCGCTCGATCAGGAGCCGGGCCACCTGTGAATCCGAAGCGGCCAGGTCCGGCACGGGTCAGGGTCCTCGGCCCGGCCGGTCAGCGCGAGTCGGTGTCGCGCCGGAGGTTGCGGTACGGCACGATCAGGCGACCGCCGGCTCGCGGGCGAGCCGGTCCAGGATCCGGGCGAGCTCCGCGGGACGGGTCAGGAATGGCGAGTGACCGCCCTCGAGCTCGATCGCCTCCACGCCGAGCCGCTCGCGGGCAGCCTTCCGAACCCAGTCCGGGTTCAGCGCGCGATCGTCGCGACAGACGATCGAGCGGCTCCCGACGTCCGGCCACGCCGTCAGCGGCGTGACCTCGCTCATGACCCGGTAGCACTGAGGACGCAGCCGCTGGGTCGCCCATCGCGCCTGGGCCGCCGGGGCGTCGTGGAAGAACAGCTCCGTCGCGGTGTTGGGCCCGACCATCCAGACGTCGTTCCCGAGGTCGGTCCACTCGGCGGTCCTCGGTGGGACGCGGCCGTCGATCGCCTCCGCCGCCCGCTGGTCCGCTGCGCTCCGCCCGGGGGCGGCAAGGAACGCCGCGAGGAACACCAGGCGGTGGACAGGCCGGCGGGCCGCGACGATCGGGGTGATCAGCCCGGCCATCGAGTGCGCGACGAGCAGCGGCACGCTCGACGGCTCGAGGGCCGCCTCGACGACCTGCGCGTAGTCCGCCGCGCCGAGGGCCGAATCGGTGATCGGGAGGTCCATCGCGATCACCCGATGTCCGGCTCGCTCGAGCTCGGGTCGGAGGAAGTCCCAGCACCACGCGCCGTGGTAGGAGCCGTGGACGAGGGCGATGTCCAGCGTGTGTCCTCCCGGACCGGCTGCCCGGATGCGAGCCGCGTTCGCTCGAACGATAGCCCGATCCGACGATCGCGGGCGGGCGCAACCGCGCTTTGTGTCGAAGGGAGCATTGCCCGGCCCACCGCTGGGCGGACCGGCCGGTCCTAGACGCTCCGCCGCCCCTGGAGGAGTTGCACGACGAGTACGACCACCGCGAGCACGAGCAACAGGTGGATCGCCGAGCCGCCGATGCTGCCGAGCAGGCCCAGGAGCCACAGGACCAGGAGGACCACGAGAATCGTCCAGAGCATGGGGGATGCTCCCGTTCGGCCACGCGCCGCCCGAATGAGCGCCGGACATGGCCCCGTCATCCTCGAAGGACTGCCAGCTTCCATCCAGCCCCGCCCCGCCGGTCCGGATCGCAGCGCCGTTTCATCTTTCGTGCGTCACGGGCGGGATCGGCGCCCGTGGACGGGTATCCTGCCGACGTGGTCGCCCTCCAGGTCCTCGTCTTCGTGCTCGGGTTCCTCGGCGCGGCGCGGACGGTCTTGAGTGCCGTCCGGACGTTCGTCGTCCCGCGTGGCGACAACGACCGGCTGACCCGGGCGGCCTTCCGGACGATCCGGAAGGTCTTCGCGCTCATCGCCCCGCCGTCGCGACCCTACGAGTACCGCGACCGGGTCATGGCCTACTACGGCCCGATCGCGCTGATCCTGCTGCCGGCCTGGTGGCTCGTGCTGCTCGCGGCCTCGTTCGCCGCGATGTTCTGGGCGCTCGGGCTGCCGGCCGGCGATGCGGTGATCGTCAGCGGCTCGTCGCTCCTGACGCTCGGCTTCGACCGGCCGCGGGTGGCGGGCGGCGACCTCCTCGCGTTCGGCGAGGCGGCGATCGGCCTGGCCCTCGTCGCCCTGCTGATCTCGTACCTGCCGACGATCTACGGGTCGTTCTCGCGCCGGGAGCTGCTCGTGAACCTCCTCGAGGTCCGTGCCGACTCGCCGCCGTCGCCGATCGTGATGATCACGCGGATGTCCCGGCTGGCCGGGCTCGACGTCCTCCACGAGATGTGGGAGCGCTGGGAGCAATGGTTCGCCGAGCTCGAGGAGACGCACACGTCGCTGCCGGTCCTCGTGTTCTACCGGTCCCAGCAGAACAATCACTCGTGGGTGAACGCCTCGGGGGCGATGATGGATGCGGCCGCGATCGTCCGCTCCGCGGTGGCAATTCCGAACGACGTCCAGGCCGACCTGATGATCCGGGCGGGCTATCTCGCGCTCCGACGCATCGCGATGTACTTCAACATCCCGTTCGATCCGAGCCCGCTCCCGACCGACGCCACCAGTATCGATCGCGCCCGCTTCGATGCCGCCCTCGATGTTCTGGCCGAGGCCGGCGTGCCGCTCGTCCCGGATCGGGACCAGGCGTGGCGCGACTTCAACGGCTGGCGGGTCAACTACGACGGCGTCCTGCGTGCGCTCGAGCGACTCACGATGGCCCCCACCCCGTGGTGGGAACGGCCGATGCGCTCGGCCTGGGTCACCGACGAGCCCTCGATGGCCGAGGTCCAGGCGAAGGCAACCGTGATCGCCTGAACGCGACGCCATCGGCGGCCCGCTCGGGGAAAGACGGGCACATCGGCCCGCATCCACCAAGGCCGGCCTGGCGTACCTCAACGCGCGAGGAGCAGACCCGTCCAACCGGGGCGTTGGACGACTTGGCCCCTCACGGGGCACGATTCCCCGGAACGCCTCGCATTACCCGCGAGGCTCATGCGTGGAGGACCAGCATGACCAACGCTCGACCCATGCCTCGCCGCCGACTGGCCGCGACGCTCATGGCCGCCTCGAGCCTCGCGCTCGGCGTGGGCATCGGACCCGTGCTCGGAGGAGATGGCGGGGACATCGTCCAGCCGATCGATTTCACCCACAACGTGGTCGACGCACCGGCCCCGGTCGCGGGAGCCGTCTTCGGCTCGGACAATTCCCTCAAGGCCGGCGAGAAGATCTGCACGACCCCGACCCAGACCGGGGCCAACGTCAACACCGACTGTGACGCGACGGCCGGTCCCCACAACGAGACTTCGATCGCGGTCAACCCGACGAACGCTCAGAACCTGCTCGGAGGCGCCAACGATTACCAGCTCGCGATCAATTCCGGCGGGCACGTGACGGAGTCCGTGCTGTCACGGGCGCACGTGACCTTCAACGGCGGCCAGACCTGGTCCGAGTACCCGATCATCTTCAACTCGGCATACCAGGCCAGCGGCGACCCGTCGGTCGCGTTTGACGCGGCCGGGCACGCCTACTACGCCACGCTCGGCTTCCGCTTCGTCGGACCGACCAATGCCCAGAGCCCGGACGTCCTCGTCGCCAACTCCGGCGATGGCGGCAAGACGTGGTCGTCCACACGCGTCGCCGAGGGCAGCGGCAACTTCGGCAGCGTCGGCGACCTCCTCGACAAGGAGTACGTGGCGGCCTGGGGCAACGGCAACGCCATCGTGACGTTCGGCGACTTCCCTCTCGCCCAGAAGGGCGCGTTCACCGTCGCTCGGATCTTCAGCTCCGTGACGCATGACGGCGGGGCGACCTGGTCCAAGCCACGAGTCATCTCGGGCGACCTCGACCAGGCCTTCGTCTCGGTCCCGACGGTCGCGGCGGACGGCCGGATCTACGTCACGTTCCTCAACACGACGAACCTCACCAACGGTCGCGACGACTATGAGGTCGTCGAAGTCAGCTCGTCGACCGGCGCCCGTCTCGCCGGCCCGTTCAAGGTGGCCACGGTCATCGACGGGGCGACGGACTATCCGATCGCGTTCGGACGACAGACCTACCAGGACAGCCTCTTCCGGAGCTGGGCCGCCGGCAACATCACCGCCGACCCGACCGATGCGACGCATCTCGCGGTCGTCTGGTCGGACATGCGCAACAGCACGACCCCCGCGCCCTCGAACCCGTACGTGGCGAAGACGAACTCCGACGTGATCGTGAGCCAGTCGTTCGACCGCGGCCGGACCTGGTCGGCGCCGACGGCGCTCACCCTCGCGGGCGACCAGTTCATGCCGTGGGGCGCCTACGACACCACAGGACGGCTGCGGATCGGCACGTTCGATCGGCAGTACGACGCGGCCAACCACAAGTACGACTACTCACTGGCCACGGAGAGCGGCTCGGGGACCCTGAGCTTCTCCACGAGCAAGCTGTCCACCGTCTCGTCCGATCCGACGACCGGTGACCGCTGGTTCGCGGCCAGCCCCAACGGGAGCTTCCCGTTCGCGACCACGTTCATCGGCGACTACTCGAACATCGCGGCGCTGCCCTCGGGCGGCGTGGCGGCCTACTGGACGGACCTCCGGACCCAGGCTTGCTTCGGGAGTCGCTGCGGCCACGGTGAGGACGCGTTCTTCGCAACCGCGCCGTGACCTGCGGCTGACGCCCGGACACGACGAGAGCCCGCCCGCGCCACCGGCGCGGGCGGGCTCTTCGTTCTCTCGCGATCCTCAGCCGGTGGCGGCCGCAAGGCTGCGCAGGTACCGCAGCCCGCGGGTGACGTCGGCGATCGGATCCACCGGCTCGTCCTGTTCGACGATGTACCACTCGACGCTCGCGTCGCGGCCCGCGTCCACGATCGCCGGGAACGGCAGCGTCCCCTCCCCCGGCGGAACATCGTGCGGCTCCGGCCCGGCCGACCGATCCTTCATGTGGAGCAGCCGAACGCGGTTCGCCGCGGCCCGGATCTCGGCGACGGGATCCCGGCCGCCGGCGGCGGCCCAGTAGACGTCGAGCTCGATCGCGACCTCGGCCGGCAGCTCGGCGAGCAGCACGTCCCAGATCGTCGTGCCGTCGAGCGGCGCGAACTCGAACGCATGGTTGTGGTAGCCGAGCCCGATCCCGTAGCGGGCGAACGTCGCCGCGAACCCGCCCACCTCCGCGGCGAACCGGCGGACGTCGGAAGCGGTCCGGCGGTCCTCCTCCGGCATCCACGGAACGATCACCCGGGGGCAGCGGAGCTCGGCGAGCCGCTCGGCGACGCCATCGGCGTCTTCACGGAGCCGCTCGATGCCCTCGTGGGAGGCGACGACGTGCAGCCCGGCCCGGTCGAGCATCCCGGCGAGATCGCTCGTCCGCGTGTGGGGCAGCCCGGCCAGCTCGACAGCCCCATACCCGGCGGCCGCGACAGCGCGGAGGGTCCCCTCGAGGTCCGCCCGAGCGAGGCCGCGGACGGTGTACAGCTGGAGGGCGATCTGATCGAGCCGCATCGCGTGACGATAGGCGATAGCCTGTCCAACCATGAGCTCATTCGGCATCGGCATCGTCGGAACCGGCAACATCGCCGCGGCCTACGCGCGAGACATCCTGACCCACCCCGAGATCCGCCTCGTGGCCGCGACGGACCTCGATCCGGAACGGGCGGCGGCGTTCGCGGTCGCGAACGACTGCCGGGCGGTCGGCTCGCTGGACGACCTCCTGGCCGACGGCGCGGTCGACATCGTCATCAACCTCACGGTCCACCAGGCGCATTTCGAGGTCACGAGGCGCGCCCTCGAGGCCGGCCGGCACGTGTACAGCGAGAAACCGCTCGCCCTGCGCACGTCGGACGCCAACCAGCTCGTCGCGCTGGCTCGCGAGCGGGGCGTCCGGCTCGGCTGCTCGCCGTCGACGTTCCTGGGCGAGGCCCAGCAGACCGCAGCCGGCCTGATCCGGGCCGGTCGCCTCGGCACGGTCCGGGCGATCTACGCCGAGGTCAACTGGGGCCGGATCGAGACGTGGCATCCCGCCCCGGCGCCGTTCTTCGAGGTCGGCGTCCTCGTCGACGTGGGCGTCTACCCGCTGACGCTCGTGACGACGATGCTCGGCCCGGCGCGGTCGGTCCGCGCGTGGGGCTGGAACCTGAAGCCGGACCGGGTCACGATCGACGGCAGCCCATTCCGGATCGGCAGCCCCGATCTGATCGTGGCGGCCGTCGAGCTGGCGAGCGGGCCCGTCGTCCGGCTGACGGCGAGCTTCTACGTGGGCCGGCCGGCAAAGGCGACCGGCAGCCTCGAGTTCCACGGCGACGACGCCTCGCTCGCGATCTCCAGCTTCCAGGACTTCGACGCGGCCGTCGAGATGGGCCCATACGGCGGCAGCTTCGCTCCGGTCGAGCCGGTCCGACCCGCGTTCCGAGGCACGGCCTGGGCGCGGGCCGTGGCCGAGATGGCGTCGGCGATCGGTGAGAACCGGCCCCACCGTGCGAGTGCCGAGCAGGCGGCCCACGTCGTGGAGATCCTCGAGGGAGCAGCGATCTCGATGCGCGAGGGTGGTCGCCCGATCGAGATCGAGTCGACCATCGATCCGCCGCCGCTGATGCCGTGGGCGGACGTGGAAGCCGGCCAGGCGGCGCGTTCGTAGCCGACGCGCGGGTGTACCCTGCGCGAACGATGACCGCGGCCCACGGCCAGGGTCCACGCGACGCCTGGTACGCCACCATCTCCAAGCCGAACGGCTGATCCGCCCCTTCCGGAACAAGCGTCGGAGGAAGGGGCGGGAACGGACGCGTGCCGCTCGTCGCAGGACGTTCCGCCTGCGCGCCACGTGTTCCCCCGCCGGATCGGGCTCGACGGATCACCGTCGCCCGTCGGATGGGAGATGAACGCAGATGCCGATGCCTCACAGGACGTTCGCGGCGCTCGCGAAACGTCGGCTGGTTGGCAAGGAGGGCCGCGAACGGATCCGCGAGGTTCGATCGCTGCTCGAGGAGCTGCCCGACTACCGCAACGGTCCCTACGCGGACCTCCGCAAGTGGCTCCTCGGGGAGATCGAGGAAACGCGTGTCCGGTCGAACGCCGTCCACCGGGACGCGATCGAGGTCCGCCGTGAAGGCGCAGCCCAGATCGCGCTCGTCGGGCCGCCGAACGTCGGCAAGTCGTCGATCCTCCAGGCCCTCTCGGAGATCCAGATCAAGACCGGCGACTACCCGTTCACGACGCTCCGCCCCGTGCCGTCGCTGACGAGGATCGGCGGGGTGCTCGTCCAGCTCGTCGAGATCCCGGGTCTCATCGAGGGCGCGAACGACGACCGAGGCGGCGGTCGGGCGCTGCTCGGCGTCCTTCGCGCGGTCGACGCGATCGCCTATTGCGCGCGGGCCGGCGCCGATCCGGCCGAGCTTGCCGTCGTCCGGTGGGAGATCGCGACCGCCGGCATCGAGAAGCCCGCGTTCCTCGCGGCGACGCGTGCCGATGAGGCGGACCCGGATGCGCTCCGGGCACTGGCAGACGCGTTTCCGGATCTGGAGCTCGTGCCCGTCTCGATCCTGGACGAGGGATCCCTCGAGGCGTTCCGGGCCGCCCTGTGGCGATTGACCGGCCTGATCCGCGTCCGATTGCGCAAGGACGGAGCCGCCGACCCGGAGCCGCTTGCGCTCCCACCGGGTTCCCGCGTCGTCGATGTCGCGGATTGGGTCCACCACGATCTCGCGGCCAGCTTCGGCGGGGCCCTGGTCTGGGGCCCCTCGGCCCGGTTCGACGGCCAGCGCGTCGGCCGGGACCACGTCGTCCTCGACGGGGACGTCGTCGAGATCCTCCATTGAGGCGCCACGTCGGCCCGCGCGGAGGGCAACCGATCGTCAGCCGAAGTCCCGTCGGCCCTCGAAGCCGGCGAGAACGCCCGGTCTGGTCAGCTCGTAGATCGCGATGCGCTGCCCGCCCGGCCCGCGGAACGCCTCGACCGGGCCCTGCGGGATCTCGAGCGAGCGTTCGGCATGCCAGCCGCGCCCTTCGAGCTCGGACGTCGCGTCCGTCAGGCTCGTGACTCGGTAGACGAGGATCGGCGCGTCGCCCTCGACGTGATCCGCCAGGACGATGCGAGGCGGCGCCTCGGCCATCTCGATCATGGCGACCTTCGTCCCCATCGCCTCGATGGCGAAGATCAGGCGGCCGCCCAGGATGCCCGTGAACCAGGCCATGTCCGCCGCGACGTCGCGACTCGGCATGTAGAGGTAGTCGAGCGACTCGAACGCCATCCCCGTCACCATCAGAACGACGTCTCGAGCGCATGGGCCCGCCCGTCGGCGATCGAAGCGTATGCCGCGAGCGTGATCTCGAGCGTGTGCCGGGCGTGCTCCGCAGTCAGGATCGGCTCCGCTGCGCGGTCCAGGCAGTCGAGGAAATGGGCGACGCCCGTCTCCACGACCCCATTCTCGTCGACGGGCGCCTCGACGGTGTCGAGCCAGCCCTCCCGTGCGTCGGGCGTGTCGTCGTCGACGTAGATGCTCACGGGCGCGTCGACCTCCCACGATTGGCCGCCGAAGCTGATCGTCGCCATCGGGAAGTGGATCTCGAGCCAGGGCGCCTTCGTCGCCGGCGTCCCGAAGCTGGCGAGAAGCTGGCCAAGAGCCCCGCTACGGAACTCCAGGTTGATCAGGACGTGGTCCGGCGTCGTGACCTCGATCGTTCGGCCGGTCAGCGGCCCGCCACGGACGGTCCGCATCGGTGCGCCGATCGCGCCCATCGCCTGGACCCGGGCAACCGGTCCGAGCAGCGTCGTCATCTCGTGGAGCCGGTAGACCCCGTGATCGAACACCGGCCCGACGCCCTCCCGGTAGAACGGCGTCGGGTCTCCGGTGTATTCCCGCCACGCGGCCGGTCCGGGATCGGCGTGATGGGCGACGACGAGCGTCGGCGAACCGAACCGGCCGGACGCGATCACCGCCCGGAGCCAGCGGAACCGTTCCGTGGCCGCGCTGCCCGGTGCGCACAGGAAGCGGACGCCGCGCCCGGCGGCGGTTGCGATCAGGCGGTCGGCCTCCGCGACGGACGACGCCAGGGGCTTCTCCGAGTACAGGTGAATACCGGCGTCGAGGATCGCCGCGTTGATCGAGCCGTGACGGGGCGCCGGGGTCAGATCGATCGCGGCATCGATCCCGCCATGGTTGAGCATCGCCTCGAGGTCCGTGAACGGCATCGCCCCGGGTGACCACGTCGCGATTGCGGCGGCCGCCCCTTCGGCCGCTCCGGGGCGCGGATCCACGACGGCCGCGATCGTCACTCGGTCCGCGCGGGCCTGAAGCGCCGGGAAGTAGTGACGAGCGGCGACGTCCCCGCAGCCGACGATCGCGAGGCGGAGCTTCGGGGCCGTCATCCGGCGTCCACGGGTCGTCGGCCGACGAAGAGGAACCGACCGTAGGCGTCGCTGGTCGAGGACGCCAGGAACCCGACCGAACCGAGCAGGTCCAACCAGGCCTGATGCGCGAACAGCCCTTCGACGTGGCGATCGTGGCGGACCTGGACCGACCCGTCCGTGTCCCGGATCAGCAGGGCGTAGTCGACCTGGTACGTCGTGTCGACCGGATCGGGATCCGTGGTCCACTCGAGGTAACGGAGAGCCCGGCCCGGTCGGCCATCGGGCCCGGGCGGGGCGTCCACGCCGCCGTGATCGGTGGCCGGCCGGAACGTCTCCGCCACGTGGTCCGGCACGAGGATGGCCACGCCTCCCGGTCGGAGGTGCTCGAACGCGGTGGTCATCGCCGCCCGCAGGTTCGCGACCGTCGTCATGTAGCAGATCGCGTCGTGGATCAGGACGGCGTCGAACTGCCGGCCCAGCCGGAGCGTCCGCATGTCGCCGGCGATGTGCTCGGTGTCCGGGTTGATCGTCCGGCTGATCTCGAGCATCGGCAGGGAGAGGTCCGTCAGCGTGACGCGAAGGTCGCGCCGCAGGTGCGATGCGGTGTTCCCGCCGCCCGATCCGAGCTCGAGGAGGGTCTCGGGCGGACCGGTGACGTTCGCTCGGATCAGCTCCAGGACCTGGGCGGCGTCGTCGACGTAATGCTCCGGCGGCGTGAGCAGGTGGAACCACGGTGCGAGCTCGTCGTAGATCAGGGGGATCGTCATCCGTCGCGCAGCTCCTCGGCCAGCATCTCCATCAGGAGCCCGTCACGCCACGACCCGTCGGGGAAGCGCTGGTAGCGCCTGAGCCGGCCGACGGGCCGGAACCCGACCTTCGCATAGGCGCGGATCGCCCGCTCGTTGTCGGCGGCCGGGTCGATCGTGAGCCGGTGGTGGCCCCGCCGCTCGATCAAGTCCCGGGCCGCGAGCCGAATCGCCTCCGGGCCGAGGCCCTGGCCCTGTGCGTCCGGGTCCAGGAACAGGTCGATCGACGCGTGACGGAACTCCGGCTCGTTCTCCTCGGTGACCTGGATCAGGCCGGAAACGCGCTCGTCGACGCCGATCGCATACACCGTCACATCCGGCTCGTCCGCGACGAACTCCTCGACCCGGGCCCGATCATAGGCCGGCCACCAGCGGGCGACCTCGGGCGTCGCGAGGATCGCGGCGAGGCGATCGAGGTCCGCGGCGACGACCGGTCGAAGGGTGACGCGCGTCCCGCGGATCTCCATGTCGCCAGCCTAGCGGCCCGGGCGCAACGCGACCTCGTGGCGGCGGCGGCCGACCGCCTGCGACGGCGCTGACCTCGATGCATGATCCTATGGACATGACCGAACCGATCCAGATCCGCGCCGGCGACGGGCGCGCCCTCGACGTGTACATCGCCGGTCCCGCGACCGGCGAGATCCTCCTGTTCCACGATGGAACGCCGGGGACCGGCCGGCCGTCGCGGAAGGTTCTCGACGCGACAGAGCCGCGCAACCTGCGGTACGTCTCAGTGACCAGGCCCGGCTACGCGGGCTCGACGCGTCGCCCGGGGCGTCGGATCGCGGACGTGGTCGACGATGCGGTCGCCGTGCTCGATCACCTGGGCGCGGATCGGTGCGTCACGATGGGCTGGTCCGGCGGTGGTCCGCACGTCCTCGCATGCGCCGCCCTGCTGCCGGATCGGGTCCTCGCGGGAGCCGCCATCGCGTCGGTTGCCCCCTACCCCGCCGAGGGCCTGGACTGGGCCGCCGGCATGGGCCGGGAGAATATCGCCGAGTTCGGTGCGGCCGTCGCCGGCACGGCATCACTCGAGGCATTCCTGGAGGCCGCGGCGCCCGGACTCGGGCAGGCGACGGGCGAGGACATCGCCGATGCGCTCGGTGACCTCATCCCCCCGGTCGACCGCCTGGCGCTGACGGGTGAGCTCGCCGCCGACATCGCGGACGACATCGCGCGGTCGGTGAGCACCGGGATCTGGGGCTGGCACGACGACGATCTCGCCTTCGTCTCGCCGTGGGGCTTCGATCTCGACTCGATCCGCCGACCGTTCGCCGTCTGGCAGGGCACCGAGGACCGGATGGTGCCCTTCAGCCACGGCGAGTGGCTGGCCGGCCACATCCCGGGCGTCCGCGCCCGCCTGATGCCGGGCCACGGCCACCTGTCGCTCGCGGCGGATACCCTTGGCACGATCCTCGACGACCTGCTCGCGCTCGCCGGTCGGACGACTGGCGGATCCGCCTGAAGGCGCGGCCTTGACTGGCAGATCGTGACAGCCGACGACGACCGCGCAGCCGATGAGATGGACGGCGCCGACACGCGACCGGTCGACGTCCGGCCCGCGACCCCCACCGAGCTGGCCGACATCCGGGCGATGCACGCCGCGACCCGTGCCGCGTGGGACGAGGCCGCCGAACGCTACGAGGGCTGGCTGGCCGAGGCGATCGCGCTGATCCGGAGCGGCGGCACGAACCTGTTCGGGGCGGAGGTCGAGCTGATCGGCGACCTCCGCGGGCGGTGCCGGAGGGCGATCCACCTCCAGTGCGCCGCCGGTCGCGACACGCTGTCGCTGTGGAACCTCGGCGCCGACGAGGTGGTCGGCGTCGACTTCAGCCCGCGGATGCTCGATCTCGCCCGCGGGCTGACGGCGGCCGTGGGCGCACCCGCGCGCTGGATCGAGTCGGACGTCCTCGACACGCCCCACGACCTCGACGGCTCGGCCGATCTCGTCTATACGGGTCGTGGGTCGCTGCTCTGGCTCCAGGACCTCGACGCGTGGGCCGCGGTCGTCGCCCGCCTCCTCTCGCCGACCGGCCGCTTCGTGCTCTTCGAGGGCCACCCGATCGAGTGGCTGTTCGACGTCGATGCCGACGGTCGCTGGGTCGCGACCGAATACGACTACTTCGGCGGGCCCGAGGCATCGCGTGGCTGGGCGCCGGCCTACATCGATCGCCTGTCCCTCCCCGATCGCGAGCAGAGCTGGAAGTTCGCCCGAGCATGGACGCTCGGCGAGACGCTGACGGCTCTCCTCGGGGCAGGGCTGCGCCTCGAACGAGTCACGGAGCATCCGATCGATTGGTGGGGCGGCCACGGCGATGTCCGGGACGAGGACCGCGGCCGGGTTCCGCTCTCCTTCTCGGTCGTCGCCCGCGGTCCCGGCGGCCGCTGACCGGGCCCCGTGCCGGCAATCACGGAGGAGGCCCCGCCGTCTCCGGCGGGGCCTCTCGGTTCCTGACGACAGGGTCGGTCAGGGAAGGGCGGCGTGGACCTCCGCGACCAGCGCCTGGGCCTCGGCCGTCAGGCCGTCGATCGTCTGCTGGCTCGCTGACGCGCCGCCGAAGGCGAGCCCGTCGAGGAGGTCATTGATCCGGCTG
>DATLVO010000358.1:0-8983 GCA_035577485.1 Verrucomicrobiia bacterium | reverse complement strand
GCTGTCCGCGATGTGCTGGAGCTCCTCGAGGACGAACTTCGGGACGACGAGCGTCCCGTAGATGAACCCGGACTCGACGATCTCGGCGATCCGCCCGTCGATGATCGCGCTCGTGTCGACCACGATGTGGGGGTCTCCGGAGGCCGGCCCCTTCGTCTCGGGTGCGGGCCGTCGGACGATGCCGATCGCCTCGGCCGCGAGCAGCAGGTCCTCCCGCTTGGCTACCGTGAGCCCGAGCATCCCGAGGCCCAGGAAGAGCGACACCCCGAGCGGGAGCCATGTCCCGAGCGGGTCCGGAAATGCAGAAAGCGGCAGCCCGAGCAGGAGTCCCATCAGCAGCCCGAGCAGGAGTCCGACGACGGCCGTCACGAACTCGGCCGTGGACAGCTGCTCGATCTGGCGGATCAGCCAGCCCGCGGGCACGACGGTGAGATACGGCAGGATCGCGAACCCGACCACCACCCAGGCCACGACCCACGCCGCCAGCAGCCAGCCGCCCGTGGGCGACTCGCTGAAGACATGCGCAGAGGCGGCTAGAGCGAGCCCGACGAGGCCACCCAGGGCCGCACCGAGCAGGCGGATGTTGCGGATCACGTTTCCCTCGCGTCGTCCCCCACCCGGCGATGTCGCGGCGCGCCGTCGGTCTCGCTGAGGCCGCCGTACCTTAGCATCGCGCCGGACCGGCCGCCACGGCGCGATCGCCGGCAACGACATCGCCGGGGGTACCGGCGGAGCCCGTCCTGGGCGGGGCGAACGCCGCGTCGATTGCCTCGCGGAGGCTCCCGACCGCGACGATCTCCAGGCCGGGAACCTCGCCCACCGAGCCCGACCGCGACGGCCGGGGAACGATCGCCCGGTCGAAGCCGAGCCGGGCAGCCTCACGCAGCCGGCGCTCGAGGCCGGTGACCGACCGCAGCTCCCCGAGCAGGCCGACCTCGCCGATCGCCACGGTCCCCGGCCGGATGGGCCGGTCCCGAAGCGAGGATGCCAGCGCTAGAGCGAGGGGCAGGTCCAGGGCCGGCTCGTCGACCGAGAGACCGCCGGCGAGGTTGACGTAGATGTCGTGCGTGGCGAGGCCGATTCCCGCTCGCCGAGCGAGGACCGCCACGAGGAGCGCGACCCGGTTCACGTCGACGCCAGACGCCGTCCGTCGGGGCGTTCCGCCGGGTCCGGGTGCGACGAGGGCCTGGACCTCCACGAGCAGTGGCCGCGACCCCTCGAGCGTCGGCGCGATCACGCTGCCCGGTGCCGGCCCGTCGTGCTCCGCGAGGAACGCCCGCGCCGGATCCGCGACCTCGGCCAGACCGTGTTCGCCCATCTCGAACACGCCGACTTCCTCGGTCGAGCCGAAGCGGTTCTTCGAAGCGCGCAGGAGACGGATCGCCGCGTAGCGCTCGCCCTCGAGCGTCAGGACCGCATCGACCAGGTGCTCGAGCGTCTTCGGCCCGGCGATCGAGCCGTCCTTCGTGACGTGCCCGACGAGGACCACGGCGATCCCCTCGGGCTTGGCGAGCTCCATCAGCCGGAGCGCGGCGCCGCGGACCTGGCCGACGCTGCCGGCCGGACCGTCGAGATCGTCGATCGTGGCCGTCTGGACCGAGTCGATGACGAGGAGGGCCGGTGGCTCGGCGAGGGCGATCTCGGCGACCCGATCGATGGCCGACTCGGCCAGGACCCGGATCCCGCCCGCGGCTCCGTCGAGCAGCCCGAGGCGATCCGCGCGGAGACGGACCTGGGCGACCGACTCCTCGCCGGTCGCGTAGAGGACGCTCAACGGCCCGGCACTTCGCGCGACGCCGGCCGCGGCCTGGAGCAGGAGCGTCGACTTGCCGATCCCGGGCTCCCCGCCGACGAGCACGAGCGACCCGGGAACGAGGCCGCCGCCGAGGACGCGATCCAGCTCCGCGATCCCCACCGTGAGGCGGGGCTGGTCGGGCTCGCCGACCTCGCCGAGGGTCCTCGGCATCGGCCCGCTGGCCGCCGCAGCGGGGCGCACCGCGGAGGCGGCACGGACGGCTCGGGGCGTGGACCGGACCTGCGTCTCGACGAGGCTGTTCCAGGCCGAGCAGGCGCGGCACTGACCCTCCCAGCGAAGGAAGCTCTCGCCGCACGATTGGCAGACGTACCGCGTCTGCGGGCGCCCGGTGGCCTTGCTCATGCCGCGGCCCGGGGCGTGCCGACCGTCAGGCTTCGACCGGCGCCAGGGGCTCGGCAGCGTGGATGTCGAGTCCGGCCTCCGGGTCGCGGTCAACCACGATCGTCGTGCCCGGCTCGTACTTGCCGAGCAGCAGGTGCTCGGCGAGGACGTCCTCGACCATGTTCTGGATCACCCGGCGGAGCGGACGCGCGCCGTAGGCGACGTCGTAGCCGAGCTTGATGATGTGCTCCTTCGCGGCCTGGGTGACCTCGAGCGACATCTGCTGCGCGCGCAGCTGGTCGCGCACCCGGGCGAGCATCAGGTCGACGATCTCGGTGATCTCCGCGACCGTCAGCGAGCGGAACACGACCGTCGCGTCGATCCGGTTCAGGAACTCCGGCCGGAAGTTGTTCTTCAGCTCGGCCGCGACCTTCTCCTTCATCAGCTCGTAGGAGGTCTCGGCCTGGCTCGCCTCGCTCTCGCCACGGTTCCGGAACCCGAGGGACGAGTTCGTCTGGAGCTGCTTCGCGCCGAGGTTCGAGGTCATGATGATGATCGAGTTCCGGAAGTCGACCCGACGGCCCTTCGCGTCGGAGAGGTGCCCGTCCTCCAGGATCTGGAGGAGGATGTTGAAGACCTCGGGATGCGCCTTCTCGACCTCGTCGAGCAGGATCACGCAGTAGTTCTTGCGGCGAACCGCTTCGGTCAGCTGACCACCTTCGTCGAAGCCGACGTATCCGGGAGGCGCCCCGACGAGGCGGGACACGTTGTGGCGCTCCATGAACTCGCTCATGTCGATCTTGATGAGCGCGTCCTCGCTCCCGAACATGAACTCGGCGAGGGCCTTGGCGAGCTCCGTCTTCCCGACGCCGGTCGGGCCGAGGAAGATGAACGAGCCGATCGGGCGCTTGGGATCCTTGAGACCGGCACGGGCGCGGCGGACGGCCTTCGAGACGGTCTCGATCGCCTCCTGCTGGCCGATGATCCGACCGTGGAGGACCTCCTCCATCTTCAGGAGCCGCTCGGACTCCTCGGCCGCGATCCGGGTGACCGGGATGCCCGTCCACATCGCGACGACCTGGGCGATCTCCTCCTCGTCGACGGTCGGCTGGTCGCTCGAGATCTGGGACTGCCAGTCCGCGCGGAGCTTGTCGACCGATTCGCGGGAGGTCGCCTCCGCCTCGCGCAGGCGCGCGGCCTCTTCGTACTCCTGGTTGTTGATCGCCGCGTCCTTCTCCTTGGTCACGCGGTCCAGCTCCTTCTGCGCGTCGCGCAGCGCCGGTGGCGCAGAGGCGTGGCGCAGGCGGACGCGGGAGGCGGCCTCGTCGATCAGGTCGATGGCCTTGTCCGGCAGGTGGCGATCGGTGATGTAGCGCGTCGAGAGGTCGGCGGCCGCCTTCACCGCGTCGTCGGTGATCGTGACCTTGTGGTGCTGCTCGTAGCGCTCGCGGATGCCCATGAGGATGTCGATCGTCTGCTCGAGCGTCGGCTCCTCGACCATGACGGGCTGGAAGCGGCGCTCGAGGGCGGCATCGCGCTCGATGTACTTGCGGTACTCGTCGAGCGTCGTCGCACCGATGCACTGCAGCTCGCCGCGGGCCAGCGGCGGCTTGAGGATGTTCGCGGCGTCGATGGCTCCCTCCGCCGCGCCCGCGCCGACCAGGGTGTGGAGCTCGTCGATGAAGAGGACCGCGTCGTTCGTGTTACGGAGCTCCTCGATGATCTTCTTGAGGCGCTCCTCGAACTCGCCGCGGTACTTCGTGCCGGCGACGAGCGATCCGATGTCGAGGGTCAGGACGCGCTTGTTCAGCAAGGTCTCCGGCACGTCGCCGGCGACGATCCGATGGGCCAGGCCCTCCGCGATCGCCGTCTTGCCGACGCCGGGCTCGCCGATCAGCGCCGGGTTGTTCTTCTGGCGCCGTGACAGGATCTGGATGACGCGCTCGATCTCCTTCTCGCGACCGATGACCGGATCCAGCTTGCCCGCGCGCGCGAGCTCCGTGAGGTTGATGCCGAGCTGGTCGACCGTCGGGGTCTTGCTCGCCCGCTTCGTCTCCTGGGCCGGACCGGCCGACGACGACTGGGAGAGGACCCGGATCACCTCATGACGGACCTTGTCGAGGTTGACGCCGAGGGACTCGAGGACGCCGGCGGCGATCCCCTCGCCCTCCCGGACGAGCCCGAGGAGCAGGTGCTCGGTGCCGATGTAGTTGTGGCCGAGCCGCCGCGCCTCGTCGATCGCCAGCTCGATGACTCGCTTCGCTCGCGGCGTCAGACCGACCTCGCCGACGACCGGCCGATCGCCGCGGCCGATGATGAACTCGACGGCGGTCCGAACCTTGGCGAGCTCGACGTTCATGTTCTCGAGGACCCGCGCCGCGACCCCTTCGCCCTCCCGGACGAGGCCCAGGAGCAGGTGCTCCGTGCCGATGTAGTTGTGGTTGAAGCGCTGCGCTTCGTCCTGCGCCAGTGTCAGGACTTTGCGGGCCCGATCCGTGAACTTGTCGAAGCGATCCATGGGTTCGAACGTCTGTTCCCTTGCGAGCGTCTGATCGACGCTCCGGCCATGCTAGCACGCTGCCCATGCCCCGCAAGCAAACCAATGGGCCCTCCCCGGATGGGCCTCGGGCCGTCGTCGCGCGGGGGTGATGGTGATGGATGATTCGCCGGATCGGCCCGAGCCGATGTGCCTCGCGCGCGCGAATCCGATGAAGGAATCGAAACGGCCCGCCACCGGCGGGCCGTTTGGGACTGGTGGCTCGCAGCCTAGGCCTTGGGCGAGTCGCCCTCGGCTGTGGTCGCGTCCGCTTCGGTGATGCCCGGTTCCATCGTGTCCGCCTCGGCGGCGGTGTCGCCGGACTCGGTTGTCGCCTCGGGCTCGGCTTCGGCCTCCGCCTCGGGGGCGGTCGCGTCTGGCGCCGCGACCTCGGGCTCGGTCGCGGTCTCGGCGACCGCCTCCGGCTCGACGGCCGTCTCGACGACGGCCTCAGGCTCGGCAGCGGTTTCCGGCTCGGCGGCGGTCTCGACGGTCGCCTCGGGCTCGTCGGCCGTCTCGGCGACCGCTTCCGGCACCGCGGCGGTCTCGGGCTCGGCGGCAACCGCCTCCGCTACCGCTGCCGGCTCGGCGACCGTCTCGGTCTCGGTGACCGTCTCGGGCTCGGCAACCGTCTCGGCGATGGCCTCCGGCTCCGCGTCAGCAGCCGTCTCGGCGACGGCTTCCGGCTCCTCGACCCCTTCGGAGGCCGCGAGCTGATCGCGCACCTGGGCGAAGGCCGCAGCCAGGGTGTTGTCGATGCCGCCTTCCGGCTCCTGGACCGCGTCCGAGGCGGACCAGCCGCGCTCGGGACGTGGCCGGCGCTCGCCACCACCGGCGGGTCGCGGCGCGGCGGCGGCCTGGCCCGGCTCCGGCGATGGGCGAGCGGGCGCCTCCTCGGCCTGCTTCAGACTGAGGCCCAGACGATGCCGCTCGGAGTCGAGCGAGATGATCTTCAGCTTGAGCGTCTGGCCCTCGTGGACGACGTCGCCGGGGTGGGCGACGCGCTGATGCGACAGCTCGCTGATGTGGATCAGGCCCTCGAGGCCGTCGCGGACGCGAACGAAGGCGCCGAAGTTGACGAGCTTCGTGACGGTGCCGTCGATGACGTCGCCGACCTTGAAGTCGGCCACCGTGGAGTGCCATGGGTCCGGCTGGAGCCGGCGGATCGAGAGGCTGATCCGACCACGCTCGTGGTTGATGTCGATGACCTCGGCCTCAACCTCCTCGCCGACCTTGTAGCCGGACTCGGGGTTGTTGACCTTGTTCCACGAGAGCTCGCTCTTGTGGACGAGGCCGTCGATGCCGCCGAGGTCGATGAAGACGCCGAACGGCGCGATCGAGCGGACCGTCCCAGTGACCTTCTGGCCGACCTGGAGGCTGCTGAAGAGCTCATCGCGCTTCTCGCGCCGCTCCTCGTACAGCGCGACCTTCTCGGACAGGATCAGGCGGTTCGCCTTGCGGTTGACCTCGAGGATCTTCAGCCGGAGCTTCCGGCCGACGAACGGCTGGAGCTTCTCGGCGATCTCCTGGGCAGCGTCGCGCGGCTGGTCGTTCTGGGGCCGGCGCGGGAAGTCGACGATCTGGCTGATCGGGACGAAGCCGCGGATGCCGCAATCGACGATGAGGCCGCCCTTGTTGTGGTCGATGACCGGCGCCTCGATGATGACGCCCGCCTCGAACTGCTCCTGCATCGAGCGCCACTTGCGCTCGAGGCCGGCGCGGCGGAGCGACAGGACGGCGTGGCCTTCCTGGGACTCCGGCTGGAGCACATAGACGAGAACCGTGTCGCCGATCGCGAGCTGGGGCTGCGACTCGGCGTGCCGGCCGTAGAGCTCGCGGTTGCTGACGACGCCCTCGGACTTCGCCCCGATGTCGACGAGGATCTCGTCCTTGTCGATCCGGACGACGGTGCCCTCGACGACGTCGCCGTGCTTGAAGCTCTTGATGTCGGAGTCCTGCTCGGCGAGCAGCTCCTCCATCGTCGTCGGCTCCGGTCCGAGATCACGGGGGGCGGGGACGACGTCGGCGGGCTCCTCTTCGGCCGCAGCCGGAGCATCGGCGGTGTCATCGTCGTCGAGGGTTGCGCTCGCGGGCGCGGCCGCGGGCGCGCTCGCGCCTGGAGCGTCATCGAGGTCAGCGTCCGCGAAGCCTGCCTCGGCCTGGCTCGTTGCCGGCTCCGGATCCGAGGTCGCGGCCGGGGCGTCGGACGTGCCGGCGGCCTCCGCCTCACCGTCGCCGGACATTGCCTCCGCGCCTGCGGCGGCCCCGTTCGCGGAATCGGCGGCATCGGGTGCCGGGTCCTCGGCGGTTGGGGTGCCGCTCGGCGCGATCGCCTCAGGCGTCGCGGTGATCTCGGGCTCGTCCGCGACGGCGGTCGCCACGGCGGTCCGATCGGGCTCCTGGTCCGGCGTCGGAGACGATGCCTCCGGCCGGACGGTCCCGTCCTGCTGTTCCTCGGTCAACGGTCTGATCTCTCCTGTCAGTTGAAGTCCCCAGACACGACGACGGCCCGGGCAGCGCCCAGGCCGGGTCCGAGACGATCAGCAGTGGTCCGTGGTGATTCGGCCGCGGTCCGCTCCCTTCGTAGCGAGCTGGCTGGACGTGTCTTCAGCTGTCTGCCTCTAGGGCCGGGAGAGTCTAGCACAGGCGTTCTCGCGGCTACAATCGGCCGACCGTGCCCGAATTGCCCGATCTGGCGATCGTCGCCGACGCCCTTCACGCTGCGTTGAGCGGTCGCGCGATCACCTCCGTCCGGGCCCCGGGACCCCTCGCCGTGCGGGGGACGCCGGCCGAGCTCGAGGCCCTCGTTGGGCAGGAGCTGGGCCGGATCGGGCGACGCGGGAAGTTCCTGCTGGCGGAGCTCGACCGAGACCGGGTCGTGTTCAGCCCGATGCTGACCGGGCGATTCCAGCTTGCGGCTCCGACGGCGCCGCTGCCGTCGAAGACGGCCGTCGTCGTCGGCTTCGGTCCGCGTGCGCGCCGCCCGCGAGACGCGGCCCGATGGACCGCGCGTGCGGCCTGGCTTCCGGCCGATGACGCGCCGGCCGAGATCCGGTATCGCGATCCCACGCAGATGGGCAAGGTCTACGTCCTGCCCGCAGGAGCGGAACGGCAGGTCCCGGGCCTCACCGACGGCGAGATGGGTCCCGACGCCGACGATCCGTCCCTCACCCTGGAGGCGTGGCGGACCCGGATCCGCCGCCATCCCGGCGAGCTCAAGAACCTCCTGAAGAACCAGGCGTTCGTGGCCGGCATCGGCAACGCCTACAGCGACGAGGTCCTGCATGCCGCCCGGCTTCTGCCGTTCCGGAAGCGGACGAGCCTCGCCCCCGAGGAGGTCGACGCGCTGTATACGGCGACGCAGACGACGCTCGCCCATGCGATCGAGGTCCTGCGCGAGCGCGTCCCGCCGACCTTCGAGAAGCAGGTCCGCGACTTCCTTGCCGTGCACGACAAGGGCGGCACGGCCTGCCCCCGGTGCGGCACGAAGATCAGCGAGGTCAAGCCCGGTGGCTTCGTCACGTCGTACTGCCGCGGCTGCCAGCACTGAGGACCGCTACGGGATCTTCAGCACCTGGCCCTTGTGGATCGTGTTGCTGCTCAGGTGGTTCAGGCTCCGGATCGCCGTGGTCGTCGTCTTGAAGCGCTTCGCGATGCCGCTCAGCGTGTCGCCCGCCTTGACGGTGTAGGTCGTCCGGAACGAGGGCTCGGCGCTGGCCGAGCTGGAGGCCGATGGCTCCGCCGAGGCGCTCGCCGTCGGCGTGGGGATCGGCGACGGGCTGGAGCTGGCGACGGCAATCAGCGAGGGTGGCGGCGACGCCGGTGGCGCGACGCTCCCGGCCGAGAGCCGGGTGATCGCCACGACCGCGAAGGCCAGGATCATGAGGGCGACGAGGGCGAGCTGGCCCGAGGCGCGATCGAACGGCAGCCGCACGGCCTGCTCGACGAGGCTCGGCTGCTCGAGGAGGATCGGCGACGTCCGGGCGATCGGGCGCCGGGCCGCGTCGACCGCCGCGAGCGCGACCGGGTCCCCGTTCGGAATGAGCGTCGCGGCGCGGGCGCCGCGGGCGGCGCGGAAGATCGGGCAATCCCCGTGGTCGGGGGACAGGCAATGCCGGCGCTGTTTCTCGGTCGGCTGCGGAGCGGGGGGCTCGAGCGCCGTGCAGCGGTGGTCGCGGCTCGGCGTGGCCTGCCGCCACGACCCGCCGACCGAGGTCAGGTACGGGCAGATGGCGGCGACGACATCGGGTGCGGACGGCGGCGGGCCGGCGTGGGGACGGGCGACGGAATCGACGTGGCCGTGGGCCTGA
>DATLVO010000357.1:0-14654 GCA_035577485.1 Verrucomicrobiia bacterium | reverse complement strand
ATCGCCTGAACATCTGACTCGCGTCGCCGGCTCGGAGGAGGGCCGGCGACGCCCCCGCTCCGGTCGCCGCAGGTCGGTCCATGCGTGCGTTGCCGCCTGCGCTCCTCGCTCACGCACCTTCAAGTGCGCTCGCTCCGGTGCTCGGCGGCGCCTTCGCCTGAACCGCCCTGCGGCAACCTGGGCGAAGCTCTGGCGCCGCCGGCGGCTCGGCGCCTGCTCAGGGAGAACCACTGCCCAATGCGACAATGACCGCGATGTTCCTCGACCGCGTCAAGATCTTCGTCAAGGCCGGAGCAGGCGGCGACGGCGCGGCGACGTTCCGCCAGGAAGCCCACGTCCCGCGCGGCGGCCCCGATGGGGGCGACGGCGGGCGCGGCGGCTCGATCCACGTTCGGGTCGATGCCGGCCAGACGACCCTCCGGGACTTCCGCTACAAGCACCATTTCAAGGCGACGTCCGGCGGCCGTGGCGAGCGGTCCAGGCGCCACGGCTCGGCCGGCGAGGATCTCGTCCTCGAGGTTCCGCCCGGGACGGCGATCCTCGACGACGAGACGGGCGAGCTGATCGCCGACCTCGTCGCCGTCGGGCAGACCGCAATGATCGCCCGGGGCGGCCGCGGTGGCCTCGGCAACACCCACTTCAAGACGTCGACTCACCAGGCCCCGAAGCACGCCCAGAAAGGGGAGCCCGGCGAGGAGCGCTGGCTCCGCCTCGAGCTCCGCCTGATCGCCGACATCGGCCTGGTCGGGCTGCCGAACGCCGGGAAGTCGACCCTTCTGGCCGCCCTGACCGCCGCCCAGCCGAAGATCGCCGATTACCCGTTCACGACCCTCGAGCCGAACCTCGGCGTGATGGACCTCGGCGACGAGGATGAGCGGCGGCCGACGATCGCCGACGTCCCGGGCCTGATCGAAGGCGCGTCGATGGGCGCCGGGCTCGGACACGCGTTCCTTCGCCATGTCGAGCGGACGCGGATCTTGGTCCACATGGTCGATGGCTCCGGCCGGGACCCGGGCTGGGATCACGACGTGATCCGGGACGAGCTGCGGGCCCACGATCCGGCGCTCCTCGACAAGCCGATCCTCGTTGCCTTCAACAAGCTCGACCGGCCGGCTGCGGTCGATGCCTGGCCCGGGTTCCGCAAGGCCCTCGGAGCAGCCGGTGAAGACGTGCTGGCCATCTCGGCCACCGACGGGGAGGGCCTCGAGGCGCTGCGCCGCCGGATCGCGGAGATGCTGCCGTCCGCGGACCAGCTCGATGCGCCACGCGAGCCGGCGGGCGTGGTCATCCACCGGATCGAGGCGATGACCGACGGCTACAGCGTCGAGCGCGAGGAGGCCGGCGTCTTCCGGGTCCGCGGCAAGCGGATCGAACGGATCGCCGCCCAGACGAACTTCGACGTCGAGGAGTCCGCGGAACGGTTCCAGCGTGACCTCGCCAGGTACGGCATCGACGACGAGCTGCGGCGCGCGGGCGTCCGGCCGGGCGACCTCGTCCGGATCGGGCCGACCGAGCTCGAATGGGAGGCCCAGCCCTGGGAGAACCGCTGAGCCCGGAGGCCGGCGGCGTCGTCTCGGGGCCCGCGACCGGACTCGCGCGCGTCTCGCCAGGCCCGCGGGCCGGCTCGATCGGCGTCCTCGGCGGGACGTTCGATCCATTCCACGCCGGTCACCTGGCGCTCGCCCGGGCCGCGCGCGACCAGCTCGGCCTCGACCGGGTGCTCGTGATGCCGGCGGCGATCCCACCGCACAAGCTCGGCCAGGCGATCAGCCCAGTCGCCGAGCGGGTCGCGATGATCGAGGCGGGGATCGCCGGCGAGCCGCGGCTCGAGATGAGCCGGCTCGAGCTGGAGCGCGGCGGCCCGTCGTGGACCGTCGACACCGTCGCCCTGCTGGCCGGCGCCGAGCGGGCTGCCGGCCGGGAGCCGGACATCTTCGTGATCCTGTCGGCCGAATCGTTCGCCGGCCTGCCGACCTGGCATCAGGCGGAGCGGCTGCTGGAGCTCGCCCGGATCGTCGTCGCCCCGCGAGCCGGCCATCCGCCGCCGGACGCGGTGACGATCGAGCGGCTGGCCGGAGGCCGGTCGGACCGGGTGATCGCGATCGACGGCCCGTTCCTCAACGTGTCCGCCTCATCGATCCGGCGTCTGGCTGCCGCCGGGCGCCCGCTCGGCGATCTCGTCCCACCGGCCGTCGCGGAGTACATCGAAGCCCATCGGCTGTATCGTCAGCCCGAACCCCTGGAGGATCCATCGCCTGTGACCGAACCCGCCGAGAACCCACGGACCGCGACGGCTGCGACGTCCACCATCCCCCGTCCGGACGGATTGCCGAACCGCGCCCCCGCCGCTCCCGGCGACGAACGACCCCTCGACATGGCCCGTCGGATCGTCGAGCTGGCCGAGGACAAGAAGGCCGCCGACATCGTCCTCCTCGACCTGACCGGGCTCACGACCCTCGCCGACGCGTTCGTGATCTGCTCGGGCGGCTCGGAGCGCCAGCTCGACGCGATCGCCGACGGGGTCATCGGCGGGATGCGGGAGGAGAAGGTCCGGCCGATCGGCCGCGAGGGGACCGCCGCGTCGCACTGGGTCCTGGTCGACTTCGGCTCGGTCGTCGTCCACATCTTCACGCCGCCCGAGCGCGACTACTACTCCCTCGAGAAGCACTGGGCGGAGGCGCGCACGGTTCTCCGAGTGCAGTGAGGTCCGACGCGGGGCAGCAGGATGTACCGGCCCGCCGCCGGTACCGTCGGGTCATGACGGGCGCTGATCGGGAACCTCAGCATCCGTGGCAGTGGTCGATCGACGATCGGCCCGCCACGAGGCTCAGCAGAACCGCCCATGTCCCGCCTTCGCGAGCGATGCCCCGGTTGCAGTCGCCGACTCATCACGACCCGGTTCGACACGACGTTCCGGATGTCGGATCGGTCGGAGCGGCTCTGCTTCGGCATCCCCGGCGGGCTGTGCGAGGACTGCCACCAGCTGTACATCGATCCGGAGCTGATCGAGCTGCTCGACCTCCGGGACGGGCGCTGCGTGTTCGCGATCGAGAGCGACCTCGTCGTCCAGGAGCAGGCCTGGTCGTCCGGCCACTGATCTCCGGCAGCACCTGAGGGGTCGACCTCCCTCACATCAGTCGGTGCCTCCCTGTAGGGCGGCCGCTCGCAACGAGCGTGTCACCCCCTCCGGTCCCACGCGGCCTCGATCTGCTCCAGATCGGTTTTCGCTTCCGCCGACGTGGCTGATTCCACCTGCGGAGATCTCAAATCGGCCGATGGCGTTCGGCCACGGCTCGTCGTATGCGAAGCCTTCCAACATGTCGAGGACGCCTTCTCGAACGAGGAGAACTAATCCGGCTCCGTGCTCGAGGCCGGCGATCGTCGGGGTGGCGTCGCCCAGGTGGAGCCGTTTGCGTGTGACCGGTGCCGCGTCCACGCCGTCCGCAACCACGAGCTTGCTGAAGAACCCACGCCCCGTGAATTCCCGCGAGACGACCCGACAGGCCTCGAACTGGCGGTGCAATGCGCGCGTCACGGGATGTTCGGGCGCAAGAAGGGTCGCGATGACCTGGCGCTCGAGCGGCGTCAATTCGTCGGGCATGCCGGGAGACTACCTGCCGCCTTTCTCCCTTAGCGCGCGGGAATGTCAGCCGCCGTTCAAGGCGACGGGCAGACGTCAGGGAGCGACCAAAGGGACGTTGTCCCGGTAGCCGGCCGCAATGAGATCGGGCTGGCCATCAATCACGACAACGACGACGCGATCGAAGCTGGGTGGCACGGTTCCGAACGCCGGCGGCGGAGGCGCCTTCGAGATCTGACCGTCGATGTAGCACAGGACCGCCGCGTGGTCGGCCGCGAGGCCGGACCAGTGGTTCGGGTCGTGGACGTTCAGGGCCATCGCGCGGATGGCGCCGATCGTTGTGACGAACGAGCCGGCCACCCGACCCGTGTAGGCGACCGCCGCTGAAGCGCAGGCGTCCGTGGTCGGTGGCGATGTCTTCGTCGGTGAATCGGAGGCGACGGATCCGACCGTGGCGCAGCCGCCGAACACCAGAGCGAAGGCGATCACGACGATTGCCGCAACTCTCATCGGTCGAACCCTCTGACGCGGCACCCGGTGCTGTGCCCGTGACAAGACGCCATCTCGCGAGGTTGCGCGTTCATCAGTCAGCGTTCGTTGATACCACTAGGTCAAACGGCGCGCCGGGAACTCATTCTGAGTTAGCGTCTTCGTGGGGTCGTCGAGAACGGACGTGCGCCAGGTGGTCCGGGCCCTTGGCACCGACGACGTCAGCTCGCCGCGGTCTGGCGAGCGTAGTCCTGCGCGTCGAACCAGCCGCGAGATGCCTTGACCTTTCCGTCGACGTTGAGGTCCCATTCCTCCCAACCGGCGACCCGAAGCGCGTGGCCGGTTGCCGCATGGGTCCCGGTGAAGGTCCAGAGGTAGGCGACATGGTCGCCCGCGACGCGAGTGCCATCGCAGACGAGGCTGAGGTCGGGCACGTCCGCGAAGAAGCCGGCAGCCATCTGGGCGACCCCAGCGCGACCCTCCCAAGGGGAGCCGCGATTGATGACGATCGCACCATCCTCTGCGTAGAACGCGGCCACCGCCTCGGTCGAACCCGAGTTCCACGCTTCGGTATAGGCCTTCGCGATTGCTTGGACTGCTTCATCGCTAAGCGTCATGGTTCCTCCTTGCGGCTCGATCCTGCCACCACGGCCTGGAGACGCCGTACTCTCTCAGCGTGACGTCGCGGGTGACAGTTGGCGCGCGCCCGAGACGCCGACGTGATCGGCGATCCAGAGGGAGAAGGCCAGGCGACGATAGGCCTCGCCAGCCGATCGATCCGGGGCGCCCTTGACGATCGCGTCGACCTCGAGCAGCCCGTCGATCGCGGCGATCAGCTCGACGGGTCGCCAGCGCCGGGCCTGGGTCGCGAGCCGCTCCATCCGGAACGAGCTGTTGATCTTCATCGCCCGGCCGACCTCGGCGAGGGTCTTCGCAGCGGGCATCCGGTCGATCAGCTCGAGCAGCTCGCGGACGCGCCGATGGAGGACGACGACGATCACCGGTTCGGGCATCGTCTGGACCAGCGTCTCGAACAGGTCCAACGCCCGTGCGCCGTCGCGGTCGCCGACCGCGTCGGCAAGGGCCCACGCGGAGCCCGGAAGCGCCTCGGCGACGAGGGCTCGGACATCATCGACCGAGACCGTTTCCGCCGGACGGTAGAGGGCCAGCTTGTCGATCTCCATCGATGCGAGCCGCGTCTGGTCGCGGCGCTCGGCGTCGCCCTCCCGGACGAACCCGCCGATCCGGGTCGCGAGCTCCTTCGCCGCTCCGGCGCCGAGACGCACGTCGCGGTCCCGCGCCTCGCTGTCGATCCAGGCCGCCAGGGCGCCCTCCTTCGGGCTCGCGAACGGCCGAACCATGCCGCCGGCAGCCTGGACGGCGTCGGCGATCTTCCGCTGGCCGGGTGCCTTCGCGCCGGTCGCCGCGGCCTCGACGAACACGAGCGCATTGCCGGGGGCGACCAGCGGGATCAGCCCGATGAGGGCATCACGGTCCTCGTTCCGGACGGCGAGCGCGCCGGGGTTGGCGATCACCGCCATCGTGCCGCCGCCGAACATGACCGGCGTCGCCACCCGGCCGTGGATCTCGCCGACGAGGCTCGCGGCGTCGTTCCGGTTGCCGCGGACGTCCCAGCGCTCGAGCGGCTCGCCCTCGCCGGCGAGGGCCTTCCCGAACCTGCCCACGGCCCGGTCCAGCTCGAGGTCGTCGTCGCCGAAGAAGTAGGCGAGGGGAGCGGTCATCCGCTCGATGGTATCCCGCACGCGAACGCGAAGGCCGGCGGGGCGAGGACCGTGGCCCGCGCTCGGTCGGCGGGCTGGCCGCGGACGGCGGACCTCGTGGCAGCGGGATCGAACGCCAGGACGCCGAGACTCGGAAGACCGGCAATGGGCGCCGGTGCGATTGCCACCTTTCGAGCGCCGGTCGACGTCACGGCGATCTCGCCCGTCGGATCGATCGCGACCTGGACGGTCCCGTCGGTGTCCGTGCGCAGGACCCGGGCTCCCGTTCCGCGCAGCCGGTCGATCGTGGACCGGGCCGGGTGGCCGTACGGATTGCCGGCGCCGGCCGACACGATCGCGACCTTCGGCCGGACCGCGTCGAGGAAGGCGGGCGTCGACGCCGTGGCGCTGCCGTGGTGGGCGACCTTCAGCACATCGATCGGCGGCAGACCACGCGAGGCGAGGAGTGGATCGACGTCGTCCTCCACGTCGCCGGTCAGGAGGATTCGCCGACCGGCCACCTCGCCGAGGAGGACGATCGAGACGTCGTTGATCCCGCGACCGGCGTCGGGTGGCTCGCGCGGCACGCGGCCCGGATCCGGCCATAGCACCCGGAACCGGAGGTCGTCGAGCGCGATGCGCGCTCCAGTCGCCAGCGTCGCGTGGGGCGGGGCCGCGCGCCCAGCGAGGTCGCGGGCGAACGCCGCGTAGCCGGGACCCGGCCCGCGCATCCCGGTCTCGTAGATCCGCCCGATCCGGTAGCGCTCGAGCAGGATCGGCAGGCCCGCGACGTGGTCCTCGTGGGGGTGGGTCAGCACGAGGATGTCGATCCGGCGATCCCACGGCGGCAGATGGCGGTCGAGCTCGATCAGGAGCCGATCCGGGTCGGGGCCGCCGTCGATCAACATCCGGGCGCCGCGACCGCCCTCGACGAGGATCGAATCGCCCTGGCCGACGTCCAGGACCGTGATCCGCGTCGTGCCGTCCGAGCGGTGGGCCATGGCGAGGCCGAGAGCGCCGACGGCCACGGCGAGGGACACGGCCGCCCAGCGTCGAGCGCGATGAGACGCTGGGCGGTCGGATCGCACCTGACGGGCGCTCGGGTCCGCGGCCCGGGTTCGGCGCGGCCCTCGCGATTGCCTCCGCCGCCGTCGCGCAAGGGCAATCAGGCCGAAGGGCACCGCCGCAGCCGCCCCGGCCGCGATGATCGTCCACGGCGCCCCGAGCGTGATGCTCGCGAACGGCAGCCCGGCCCCGGCACGGATGATCGTGCACATCGCCGTCAGGAGCGCCCACGCCGGCAGGCCCGCGAGCGTCGCGACGAGCGCCGGGCCGCCTGCCAGCGCCACCGCGCCGCCGAGCAGCGCCAGGAGCGCCGCCGCCATCGACGGGGCGACGAGAGGAACGATCAACAGGTTGATCGCCGGCGAGATGATCGCGAGCCGGCCGAAGACGAGAAGGACGACGGGCAGCGTCGCGGCCTGGGCAGAGAGCGAGACGGCAAGGGACTCCGCGAGCCAGCCCGGCAGTCGACCGCCGGCGACGCGGCCGAGCCATTCCTGGAGGCGGTTCGCCCAGGCGAGGATCCCGCCGGTCGCAAGCGACGACAGCTGGAACCCCGGATCCGACACGAGCGCCGGATCGGCGATCAGCAGCAGCGCCGCCGCCCAGCCGAGTGCCGCGGCCGCCCGGCCGGCGCGCCCCGTCTCGCGGGCCAGGAGGACCACGCCCGCCATCACCGCCGCGCGGACGACCGACGCGGACGCGCCGGCAAACAGGACGTAGGCGACGATCGCGACGACGAGCACGGCCGACCGACGGCGCCGGCCGAGTCGGCCGGCAAGCGCCGCGACCGTCGCGGCGACGATCGCGATGTTCCAGCCCGAGATCGCGACGACGTGGCTCGCGCCGACGGTCGTGAAGTCGGCTGCCAGGTCGCGGTCGACCTGATCGCGCAGGCCGATGACGATCCCGGCCGCGAGGCCGGCCTCGGGTTCGGGGATCGCCGCTGCGAGCGCGACTCCGGCGCCACGCCGGAGACCCTCCAGCGACGGCGATGCCGGGCCGCCGGGAAGCAGCTCGAGGGTCCGCGATCGAACCGAGCCGTCCACGCCGATCCGGCGGAGGTACACGCCGTACGGGCCGTCCGGCGGCGCCTCGATCGAGCCGTCGATCCGGACGCGCTCGCCCGGCACGATCGCCGGATACCGCGGCAGGGTCGCCGCGAGGAGGGGACCCGGCGGCGCACCGGCCGACGAATCGGCCGACGCGTTCAGGCGAAGCGTCGCGACCTGCTGGCCATCGCGGACGGGCGAAATGGTCTCGACGACGGCCGTCCATGGTCCGCGGCCGTCGGGGAGGGGAGCGGCCTCGGCCGGCCCACCGGGGAGGGCGATCAGCCGGAGGCCGATCAGCGTCGCGCCGATCGCGAGCGGCAGGATCCTGCGAATCGAGCCCTGGATCGGCGCGCGATCGACGCCTCGCATGGCCGCCGCCGCGAGCGCCGTGCCGGCCGCGGCCAGCCCGACGGCGACCGAGCCGAGCCCTGGCGCGGCCAGGCTCGCGACGATCGACCCGATCGCCAGCCAGCCGCTCGCCGTCATCGTGCTCACCGGTCCGCCGCGTCAGCGGACCGTGACGAGATGCTTGATCTTCTCGAACGTCGACGAGCCGAGGATCTTCCGGGTGCGGAGGTCGTCGACGCTGGTAAACGGCTGCTCGTCGCGAGCGGCGATGATCTTGTTCGCGGTCACCGGGCCGATCCCGGGCAGCGCATCCAGCTCTGTCGCGGTTGCCCGGTTCAGGTCGAGCGGACCCGTGGCCGGGCCGGCGCCGGGTCCCGCGGACTGGGCCGCGCCGCTGGGCGGGTCGTCCCGCGACGGCACGACGATCTGGTCGCCGTCGCGGACGAGGGCCGCGAGGTTCAGCTCCCGACCGACGCGCTCCGCGGCGACCCGCGGCCCGAACCCACCCGCCGCCGCGATCGCGTCGCCGACGCGCGAGCCGGCGGGCAGATGCACGATCCCGGGTCGGACAACCGCGCCCTGGACGTCGGCGATGAGCTCGGCGCCGCTGGCGCCGGTCGTCCGGCGCGCGGCGGGCATCGACGATGCCGAATCTTCTGCCGAGGAGGCCCCCTCGACCTGGACCGCGCCCCCATTCGACGAGGCGGCGACCCAGAACGCGACCGCGATCAGGGTCGCGGCCGCGCCGAGGGTCGCCATGACCTGGAGCGACGGCTGCGCTCTCGGTTGGTCGGCGGGCGACGCATCCGCGGACGCCGTCGGATCTTCGAGGGCGCGCCACGGCGCGACCGATTCGTCCATCGATTCTCCGCCGGCGGGCGTGCGCGGGGCGGACCGGCGGACAGTCCGACGCCCCGCGGCGTTGGGGGCACTTCCGACGTCGGCGGGGCGTCTGTCGCGAACGCTATCAGGGGCGACTTATCTGGCGATTACCTGGATTCGCGGGGCCGTGCCAGCCACCCGGTAGCCGGGCTTAGCGCGGGGCGAGCTCGCCCGGTAGGGCGCACTCGTCCGCGGCGCGGGCGATGGCCACCGCAGTTCGGGCGACGAACCGCCGGAGCAGTCCCACCCGCTTGGGCTCATCCGCATGGGCGAGCGCCGCGAGGCGATAGCGGTCGGCCTCGGCCGCGCGCTGACGGGCGAGGTCCAGGGCGAGGAATGTGTAGTAGCGATGCATCATCAGGAGGCTCCAGAGGCGATCCCGTGGGATCGAGCGGGCGGTCGGAAGGGTTGGCTCGCCGGATCCGTCGGGTCAGCGGGCGTGGTCGTCGCCGATGCGATCGCGGCTGTCGGTGCCGAACCAGAGCGCGATGACGTCGAAGCTGACGAGGGCGATCACGAGGGCGATCAAAGTGGTGAGGGCGTCCATCGGGACCTCCTTCTCCGGTTCTCATAACCGGTATTCTTGGCTTGTCTGGTTATGGTCGTAGACTACACTCTTGCGCGTAACCTGTCAACAGCTGTAGAGTGGTTAGGTGAACACGAAATCCACCTCGACCCACCCGCCGCGGATCGATCATCGCCACGGCGCGGTGCCGCTCGAAACGGCCTTCGACTTCCTGAACACCATCGAGCTCGAAGACGGTGCACTTGTCGAACGATTGACCACCCTCGACGATGCGATCGAGTGGCTGGCCGGCCACGGCGTGATCGGCGATCGGTCGTGGTTCGCGACGCCCGCTCGGACCGTCCACAGTCGCGCGGCCGCGCTGGCCCGCCTCATCGACGCTCGGACGGCCCTGCGGGACGTGTCCCACGCGGTCGCCCACGAGCGTGCGCCGGACGCTGCAGCAATCGCGGTCGTGAACCATACGCTGGAGGCGCGCGAGCGGATCCAGCTGGTCTCGGCCGACGACGGCGTGCGTCTCGGGCACATCCATGTCGGCGACCCGATCGACGACGTCCTGGCACGGATCGCCGAGCCGATCGTGCGCGAGATCGGGGCCGGCCACGACGACCGGATCCGGATCTGCGCCAACGACACCTGCCGCTGGATCTTCTACGACGAGTCGCGGGCGGGCCGGCGGCGCTGGTGCGACATGGCGACGTGCGGCAACCGGGCGAAGGCCCGTCGACACCGCGAGCGCCAGAAGGAAACCGCGCCCGAGAGCGGAACGACCGTCGGCGCGACCTCGGCCCTGAGCTGACCAGCGCCGCACACGAGTCGAGGCCCAGCTCAGGCGGTTGCGCCGGCCCCGATGAGGGCCGGCCGGACCTCGGTCGCGAGGCGCGTCATCGACTCCTCGTCATACGGTGACGGGAACCCAGCGACGACGTGGCGGTAGCCAATCTCGAGGAAGGGCGCGATGAACGCGGCCACGTCGTCCGGGGTCCCGACCGGCTGACCCTCCCAGGCCCGGGCCCGGCCGTTCCGCTCGAACATCGCCTTCGCCACGCGGCGGGCCTCGTCACGGGAATCGCGGATCACGACGACCCCGAGACCGGTGGTCCGCTCGATCTCGGCGGGGTCCCGACCGACCATCTCGCAATGGCGCAGGAGGACTGCCTCCTTGCGGCGGACCTGCTCGATGCCGCCGCCGACGTTGTTCGCGTCCGCGTATCTCGCGACGAGCTTCAGCGTCACGCGCTCGCCGCCGCCCCCGACCAGCAGCGGGAGCCGCTCCTGCAGCGGCGGCGGCTCGTTGCGGACCGACATCGTCCGGTAGCGGGGACCACTCGCGACCGGCCGCTCACCGCGGAGCATCCCCCGCAGGATCGGCAGCGCCTCGCCGAGCCAGCGCAGGCGCTCCGGGAAGCCGTCGCCGAATTCGAGACCGTAGGCGACGTGCTCCTCCTCGAACCACGCGGCCCCGATGCCGAGGATCGCCCGGCCGCCCGAGATGTGGTCGAGGGTCGTCGCCATCTTCGCCGTCAGGGCCGGCTCGCGGAACGTGTTCGCGCCGACCATCAGCCCGATCCGGATCCGTTCGGTCGCCTGGGCCCACGCCGCGAGGGTCAGCCAGCCCTCGTGGATCGGGCCGGCGCTGCTGCCGACGATCGGGTACAGGTGGTCCCAGGTCCAGAGCGTGTCGTACCCGAGGGCGTCGGCCCGTCGTCCGGCTGCCAGCAGCGACGGCCAGTCGGTGTACTGGTTCCAGCAGAGCGCGCCAAGACGCAGATCGGTCACGCCGAGCCTCCGTGGGCGGGTGGGTTGGGCGACGGCCGGGATGATGGCCGGGTCTTGAAGCCTAGCCGGTTTCGCCGGCCTCGGCGGCTGGCGCTCAGCGGTCGAGCTGCTCCCATTCGACCCAGCGCGTGCCGTCCCAGAACCGGTGCCAGGTCTGCCCGTCACGGCCGGTCGCCCAGACGTCGATCCGGTCGGCCGAGGACGAGGACGCCGCCACGGCGGCGCCCGGCTCGAGCGACCCACCGAGCGACTCCCACGGGTGCCACGCGGCGCCGTCCCAGTAGCGGTTCCAGAGCTCGCCGTCGGGGAACACCGCGAAGACCTGGAGCTGGTCGACGTCCCACGCGGTCACCCCCGGCGTCGACGCCGGCGTCCCGCCGAGGGACTCGGTCTCGCGCCACGTGTCGCCGTCGGACGCGCGATGGACGAGGTCGCCCTCGGGCCCGACCCAGAACAGGTCGATCCGACCCGGGCCCCACGAGACGGCCGCGACCCCGGCTCGGGACGGCGCCATCAACCCTCTGGCCGGGCGGCGAGCTGGGCTCGGATCGCCGCGACGACGGCCGTCGAGGACGCCTCCGCGACCGTCCGGACCTTGATGTGCCGGATCCGCTTGCCGGTGCCCTCGATCAGGCCGTCGTGATCGGGCAGCACCGCTCCGTCGGCGAGCTGGAGGTTGACGTGGGCCTTGTGGGCAATGAGCGCGAACAGCAGGCCCCGGATCTTCATCGAGCGACCGAACGCGATGAGCTTGTTCGAGAAATCGACCTGCTCGACGGCGCCCGGGAACTCCGCCCGGATCGTCGCTCGCAGCGCCCGCTCGATTGCCTGGAGCTCCGGCGAGTGCTCACTCAGGAGTCGGTCGATGTCGGCTTCGAGCCCGTCCGCCACCGCGCAGCTACCCGGCGTCCGCGACGACGATGTTGACCAGCCGGCCGCCACCGGCATGGATGATCTTCGTCGGTTGCCGGCCGGCCAGCAGCGACCGGACGCGCTCGCTCGCGAGGACCGCAGCATCGAGGTCGGCGTCGCTCGCATCGGACGGGACGACCACCTTGTCGCGGAGCTTGCCGTTGATCTGGACCGGGACCTCGCGGGTCGCCTCGACGACCGCCGTCGGGTCGACCTCCGGCCAGGACTCCTGGTGGATCGACCGCCACGCGGACTTGGCCGCAGCCAGGCGGCGCGACCAGAGCTCCTCGGTGATGTGGGGCGCGGCCGGCGCCAGCATGAGCAGCGCGAGCCGCACGGCCTCGTCCCACTCGGGCGTCCCTGCGACCGGCGAACCGCGATATCGCATCAGGAGGTTCGTCAGCTCCATCAGCTTCGCGATCATCGTGTTGAAGTGGAACGCCTCGTAGTCGGCCGTCACGTCGCGCAAGGTTCGATGGGCTGCCTGGCGGAGCGCCAGCCGCGCATCGGCCTCGGACTCGCCGCGCGGCAGCGAGCCGCTGTCGGGATCGCCCGGCTCCCGACCGTGCGGGTCGAGGGAGACTGTCCAGAGGCGGTTCAGGAACCGGTGGACCCCGCCGATCCCGTTCGGGCTCCATGGTCCGCCCTGGTCCCAAGGGCCCATGAACATCAGGAACAGGCGGATCGTGTCGGATCCGTAGCGGGCCACGAGCGCGTCCGGGTCCTCGGTGTTGCCCCGCGACTTCGACATCCGCTCGCCGTCCATGCCCAGGATCTGGCCCTGGTTGAACAACCGCTTGAACGGTTCGTCCTGGTCGACGAGACCGAGGTCGCGCATCATCTTCGTCCACTCGCGGGCGTAGAGCAGGTGCATGACCGCGTGCTCCGAGCCGCCGGTGTACTGCTCGACGGGCGTCCAGCGGGCGACCATCGCACGATCGATCGGGCCGCCAGCCTTCTCGGGCGACAGGTAGCGGAACCAGTACCAGGACGAGTCGACGAACGTGTCCATGGTGTCCGTCTCGCGACGCGCCGGTTCGTTGCAGACCGGACATTTGACGTTGAGGAATGCCTCGTCCTTGGCCAGGGGGTTCTCGCCGCTGCCGCGGTAGTCGACGGTATCCGGTAGCCGGACCGGGAGGTCATCCTCGGGCACGGGCACGATGCCGTCGCGCTCGCAGTAGATGACCGGGATCGGCGTGCCCCAGTAGCGCTGGCGACTCACGAGCCAGTCGCGCAGCCGGTAGGTGACCGCCGCTCGCCCCTTGCCCTGGCCCTCGAGCCACGTGACGATCGCCTGCCCGCCCTCGTCAGCGGGCAGACCGCTGTACGGCCCGCTGTCGACGAGGCGCTCGCCGGCGGCATGGGCGATGTATGCGCCGTCGATCTCGCGCTCCTCGTCACCCGGCGCCGCGACGACCCGCCGGATCGGCAGGCCGTACTTGACCGCAAAGGCGTAGTCGCGCTCGTCGTGGGCCGGAACGCCCATGATCGCGCCGGTCCCGTAGCCGCCGAGGACGTAGTCGGCGACGAAGATCGGGATCCGCTCGTCGTTGACGGGGTTGATCGCATCGGCGCCGATCGCCACGCCGGTCTTCTCGCGATCGGTCGAGAGCCGTTCGATCTCGGTCCGGTCCGCGGCCTGGGCGAGGTACGCCTCCACCTCGGCCCGCCGGTCCGGGGCGGTCAGCTCGGCAACGAGCGGATGCTCCGGGGCGAGGACCATGAACGTCGCCCCGAAGAGCGTGTCCGGTCGGGTCGTGAACACCGGCAGCTGCGCACCGCCGGCATGGGATGGCGACGGCGCGGTCTCGAACACGATCTCGCCGCCTTCGCTCCGTCCGATCCAGTTCGTCTGCTGGGTCTTGATCGGCTCGGGCCAGTCGAGCCCGGTGAAGTCGAGCAGCTCGTCGGCGTACTTCGTGACCTTGAGATACCACTGGGCCAGGTCGCGCTTCTCGACCTTCGCGCCACAGCGCCAGCAGTGGCGATCGGCCCCCTCGACCTGCTCGCGCGCGAGGGTTCCGTCATTCGGGCACCAGTCGACCGTCGACGTCGCCCGGTAGGCGAGCCCGGCCTTCAGGAACTGGAGGAAGAACCACTGGTTCCAGCGGTAGTAGTCCGGATCCGCGGTGACGACCTCCGACTCCCAGTCGAACGTCGCGCCCATCGACCGTAGCTGGCGGCGCATGTTGTCGATGTTGCGCATCGTCCAGTCGCGGGGATTGATCCGGTTCTTGATCGCCGCGTTCTCGGCAGGGAGCCCGAACGCATCGAACCCGATCGGCAGGAACACGTTC
>DATLVO010000356.1:0-7310 GCA_035577485.1 Verrucomicrobiia bacterium | reverse complement strand
CGGAGCCCTCGCAATGTGGCGGACAGCCGATGGCCGCCTGAACGCGAGCATAGCCGCGGAGCCGAGGCCGAATGGCCGAGTGGCACGCCGCCGCTCCGGGTCGAGCCTCAGCTGGCCCAGCGCAGGGTCCGGACGACGGAGTCGAAGTCGCTCATGACGGCCGGTCGATCGCCGTAGAACGTCAGCTGGATGACCACGGTCTTCGTGCCGTCGATGAGCCAGTACGAGCGGACCGTCGCGATCTCCGTGGTCCCGTCGGCGAGACGGAGGTCGTAGCTCCAGTCGAGCCTGGCCGCCGGCCCGGTCGGGAGCGTCACGTCGACGACGGTCGTGCCCGGTCGGATCTGGACGGGCTGGAAGAGCGTGCTCGCGAATGCCGTCGCGTGGAGGTCGGCCTGGGTCCCGCCCTTGTCCTTCACGGAAGCCAGCACCCAGCCCTCGGCGACCCGGTCACCGTCGACGTCGATCCGGGCGTACCACGTCGGGTCGCCTGCCTGGAGCGCGTCGACGAGCGAATCGATCAGCGCGGCGTCCTGCGGGTACTTCTGCTTTTCCTCGGCCGCCCACGCGGCGTCGTAGATCTGGCCGGCGTCGGCGGTCTGCCACGTGGTCGGGAGATCGAGGACGAGCCGGCTGCCGGTGATCGCCTCCGCGTGCGGCAGCGATCGCCAGATCTGCACGCCGAGGCTCAGCGCGACCAGCGCGATCACGATGAAGACGCCGCTCCACCAGAGCCTCCCCCGGCCGCGGATCAGCCGCGCACTCCAGCGGTCGCGGCGCCGATGGTGTCGCGACCGAGATACGGGCGAAGGACCTCCGGGACCGCCACCGAGCCGTCCGCCTGCTGGTAGGTCTCGAGGATCGCGGCGACGGTCCGGGCCAGGGCGAGGGCCGAGCCGTTCAACGTGTGCACCAGCTCCGGCTTCGCCCCGGCCTCGGGTCGCCAGCGGATCGCCATCCGGCGGGCCTGGTAGTCGCGGAAGTTCGAGCACGAGCTGACCTCGAGCCAGCGCTCGACGCCGGGTGCCCAGACCTCGAGGTCGTACTTCTTCGCCTGGACGAAGCCCATGTCCCGGGTGGCCATCAGGAGCACCCGGTACGGAAGCCCGAGACGCTGGAGGAGGATCTCGGCTCGCTCGGTCAGCCATTCCAGCGCCGCCGGCGAGTCGGCCGGCTTCTCGAAGAAGACCAGCTCGACCTTGTCGAACTGGTGGACGCGAAGGATGCCCCGGGTGTCCTTGCCGGCCGCACCCGCCTCACGGCGGAAGCACGGCGAGTAGGCTGCGTACCGGATCGGCAGCTGGCCCGCATCGAGGATCTCGTCGCGGTGGAGGTTGGTGACCGGGACCTCGGCGGTCGGGACCAGGTACAGCTCGTCGCGCGTGACGACGTACATCTGGTCTTCCTTGTCGGGGATCTGCCCGGTGCCGGTCGCCGACGCGGTGTTGACGACGGCCGGCGGCCAGATCTCGGTCATGCCGTTCTCGCGGGTGTGGACGTCGAGGAACCAGTTGATCAGCGCCCGCTGGAGCGCCGAGCCCGCGCCCTTGTAGACCGGGAAGCCGGACCCGGCGATCTTCGCGCCGCGGATGTTGTCGATGATGTCGAGGTCCGTCGCGATATCCCAGTGCGGGCGCCGGGTCCAGCCGCCGCCGTCGAGCGGCATTGGATCGCCCCACGTGCGGACCGTGACGTTCGCCTCCTCGCCACCGACCGGAACGTCCGGGTCGGCCGGGTTCGGGATCCGTAGCAGGAGATCATCGATCTCGGTCTCGACCGTCGCCAGCTCGGCATCGATCGCGTCGATCCGCTCTCCCGCGGCCACCGACTCGGCTTTCAGCCCGCCGACCTCGGGACCATCCGGGCGGGCGCCGCCCTTGATCGCCTCCCCGATCCGCTTGCTGGCGGCGTTCCGCTGGGCCTTCAGGGTGTCGCCCTCGCCGAGCAGCGTCCGCCGGCGGGCGTCGAGCGCGAGGGCGCGGTCGACGGTCGTCGGATCCTCGCCCTTGTCGACCGCGCCGCGGCGGACCGCGTCGGCGTCCTCGCGCAGCCGTTGCAGCCCGACGCTCATCCGCCACCTCCGACAGCGGCCGCGGCGCCGTTCCGGGTCCCGGCCTCGCGCAACCGATCGGTCACGAAACGAGGATCGAGCGACGCGAGGAGCCAGCCCGCGCGTGGTCCGTTGGGCCGGCCCAGGAAGGCCGCGTAGAGGGCGGCGAAGGCGCGGCCGTTCGGCACGCCGGCCGCGGCGGCGACGGCAAAGATCAGGTTCTGCCACGCCTCGCCCGACGCCGGCGGCTCCGGCTCCGAGAGCGCCGCGTCAGCGAGAGCGGCCAGGTATCGTCGCTGGTCGTCGTCGAGTGCGGCGACCGCGTCAGCGGGCAGCCTGTCGCGGATCGCCACGATCGCCCGCTCCGACGCATACGTCTCCAGCCACGCGCGGGCGGCCTGGACGCGCTCCTCGAGGATCTGGCGCTCCCGGTCCGTCAGGGGGCTCCTCTTCTCCGCCTCGACGCGCGCGGCCAGGTCGACGTTCGGCACCTGGAGGAGCAGCGCGAGATGGGCGAAGGGTGGTCGGAAGGCGGTCGCCTCCGCGGCGGCGTCGGCCGCCGGATCGAGGAGCGCGTAGGCGAACGTCGCCTCGAAGCCGGGCGCCAGCTCGCCGCGAACCTCGCGGCCCGCCGTTGCGGCGGCGAAGCGGTCGAACTCGTCGAACAGCCGCGGGATCGCATCCGTGCCGTCCGGCTCGAACTCGATGACCTGGTTCGGGCGCGGCCGGATGAACAGGAAGCGGAGCTGCTCCGGCGGGACGACCTCGGCGATCGTGTGGGCGGCCGCTCCGCGGCCCTTCGAGGTCGACATCTTCTTGCCGCCGATGTTCAGGAACTCGTACGGGACGTTGAGCGGCGGCTCACGCTCGAACACCTCGCGGGCGATGGCGTCGCTCCGGTCGCGGGACCCGCCCGCGGTCGAGAGGTCCTTGCCGCCGGGCTCGATCGTGACCCCGAACAGCGACCACTGCGCGGCCCATTCGAGGTTCCACGGCAGCTTCGCCCGGCCCCCGAACGGCGAGATCCAGCCCGAATGCCCGCAGCCGCGGGCCCACGTGACGAGGTCGACGCGACACTCGTAGAACACCCGCTCGCCATCCCACTTCGTCACGATGTTCGTGCCGATCCTGCCGCAGCTCTCGCACACGACCTGGAGCGGGTGCCAGACATCGGGGTGCTGGACATTGGCCACGCGGCGGTAGATCTCGCGGACCGTGGCCGCCCGGTCGAGCGCCTTCCGGATGAACCCGTCCATCGCCCCGGTCGGGTAGATGTCGCTCATCCAGTAGTAGCGATCGGGATGGATCCCGAGGCCCGCGAAGATGTCGATGAAGACCTGGGCGTGATGCCGGGCGTAGGACGCGTGACCGTCGCCGGACTGATCGGGGACATGGGCGAGCGGCCGGCCCATCTCGGTCTCGATCGCGTCGGGCGTGAGGAGGGCCTGGGCGTCCATCGGGTCCATGTCGTCGACGCCGTACAGGAGCGTCGTCTCGATCCCGTTCCGGCGGAGCGCCCTCGTGATGACGTCCAGGATCACCGGCCCGCGGAGGCTTCCGACGTGGACGGTCCCCGACGGCGTCTTGGAGTCGTTGACGACCTGCGGTCCGCCGACGCTCTGGGCGAGTTCATCCGCCCAGTCATCGCGCGAATGGGTCGCGACGCCTCGCCGGCGCTCGGCGGGTTGAGCTCCGCCTTCAAGCTCGGAGGGCGTGTCTCGACTCATCGTGGAGGTTGCCGCCTCCCGACTACGTGATGCTGACGATCTTGTAGGTGAAGTCGCCTGCGGGGACCTTCACGAGGACCTTCTCGCCCTTCTTCTTGCCGAGCAGCGCTCGGCCGACGGGGCTCTCGTTGCTGATCCGGCCCTCCGTGGGGCGGGCTTCGGTCGAGCCGACGATCGTGAAGGACTCGGCCCCGTCGTCGCTCTCGACCTTGACGGTCGAGCCGATCTGGACGTGGTCGGTCGAGTGGTTCTCGTCGATGATCGTGGCGTTCTTGATCAGCGCCTGGAGCGTCTGGATCCGGCCCTCGACGAACGCCTGCTCGTTCTTGGCGTCCTCGTACTCGGCGTTCTCCGAGAGATCGCCGTGCTCCTTGGCATCGTGGATCCGCTGGGCGACCTCGGGCCGCTTGACCGAGGTCATCTCGTCGAGCTCCGTTCGGAGCTTGTCGAGGCCCTCCTTGGACAGATACGTCGGCTTGTTGTTCATCGAGTGGGGCGCCCCCAGAGGCGGGCTGACGAGGGTCGGACGACCTCGCCGGCTGGTTCAGATAAAGGAAAGAACTCCAGGCTCCGCGCGTCATTCGCGCGCCTGAAGTTCGACCGGCCGAAAGGGTAGCGCGGCACGCTCAGGGTGTCAAAACCGATCACGACTTCGGCCGCAGTCTCCGTCGCGTCGCCGACGCCTCGACGGTGTCCGAAATCGAACGGCTCCGGACATCACATCGATCTCCGGTCCCGTTCGTCCGATTTGGGAGTCCGAGATCGGAGGACGCGCCCGGCGCGACCGGTGTCTGCCCAGAGCGTTCGATTTCGGACTGGTAGGGCCGCCGCGGCGCGCTAATCCAGGAAACTCGCGAACCGGTCCTTGACGCGTAGCAAAGACGTACGGTCCACGCAGGCGACGAACACGGTGTCGTCCCCGGCGATCGAGCCTGCGACCTCTGGCCAGCGGGCCCGGTCGAGAGCAGCCGCGATCGCATGAGCCGAGCCGGGCAACGTCCGGATGATCAGCAGCAGGCCCGCCTCGCGGAGCTCGATGGGCAGATCGCGGAGCAGCGCCCGCAGGCGATCCTCGCCGGACGTCTCTGCCTCGACGAGCCGGCGGGGCAGCGCGTAGGCCTGGGTGCCTTCACGAGCGGCCTTCACGAGACCGAGCTCCGCGACATCGCGGCTGATCGTCGCCTGGGTCGTCCGGAACCCGCGTTCGCGGAGGGCGGCGGCCAGTTCCTGCTGCGTCCGGATCGGCCGCTGGGCGACGAGGTCGCGGATCGCCCGGTGACGGAGTTGCTTCATGACCTCCATCGGCCGGCCTGACTCCGTCCGCGGCCGGTCAGCGGAGCCAGGTGACCAGGACGACGGCCGCCAGGACCACCCGGTAGACGACGAAGACGTCGGTCGAGCGCGTCCGCAGGAAGCGCAGGAGCACGGCGATCGCGAGGACGCCGAACAGGAACGACATCAGGAGGCCCGCGACCATCGGTCCGACCTGGATCGCGACCCCCTCGCCGCGAACGGCCTTCAGGACCTCGTACGCTGCGGCGGCCGCCGTGATCGGCATCGCCAGGAGAAAGCTGAACCGCGCCGCCTCATCGCGGCGGAGCCCGGCGAACAGCCCGGCCGAGATCGAGATGCCGGACCGGCTGATCCCCGGCACGAGGGCGACCGCCTGGGCCGCCCCGATCGCGAGCGCCTGCCGGAAGGACAGGTCGAGGGCCAGCTTCCGACGCGTGCCACTGCGCTCCGCCAGCCACAGGATTCCGGCGCCGATCACGAGCGTCACCGCGACGAGGCCGACCTCGCGGATCGCGTCCTCGAGGTCGTGGAGGAGGAACCCGACGATCGCGGCCGGGACCGTGGCAATCGCGAGGAGGATCGCGAGACGCCGGTCGGGGTCACCTTCGAGCGAGCGATCGCGGAGCGTGGCGAAGAAGGCCGGCACGAGCCGCAGCCAGTCGGCCCGGAAGTATATGAGCAGCGCGACCAGCGTCCCGATGTGGAGGATGACGCTGAACTCGAGCGACTGGATGAATGGGTCGTGGATGTTGAGCAGGTACGGGACGATGATCAGGTGGCCGCTCGAGGAGACCGGCAGGAACTCGGTCAGTCCCTGCACGATCCCCATGATCACCGCCGCGAGAAGCGTGTCCATCTATGGGCTGTCGCGCCTGAGGCCCGATCCCGGCGTTGCCGGCTGCGCACGCTCGCTTACGCACCCTCGAGTGCGCTCGCTCGCGTGCTCACCGGCGCCTTGGCCTCGGGTCCTCATGCGCGACGATCGCAGAAGCTGGTCACGCTAGCGGATGAAGAGCGGCGCGAGAACGAGCGTGATGGTCGCCAGCAGCTTCACCAGCACGTGAAGTGACGGGCCGGCCGTGTCCTTGAAGGGATCGCCGACCGTGTCGCCGACGACCGCCGCGGCATGGGCGTCCGAGCCCTTGCCGAGCAGGTTGCCGGCCACGTCCTTGAGGTTGCCGCTCTCGATGTACTTCTTCGCGTTGTCCCAGGCCCCGCCGCCGTTGTTCAGGACGGTAGCGAGCAGGACGCCGGCGATCGTGCCGACCATGAGCATTCCCGCGACCGCCTCGGCGCCGAGCAGCAATCCGACGATGATCGGGGTCGCCACCGCGACGACACCCGGCAGGATCATCTCCTTGAGGGCTGCGCGGGTCGTGATGTCGACCACCCGGGCGTAGTCCGGGCGCTGGGTGTAATCCATGATCCCGGGCATCTCCCGGAACTGGCGGCGGACCTCGACGATGATCGCCTGGGCCGTCGTGCCGACCGCCCGGATGGCCAGCGACGAGAAGAAGTACACGAGCATCGCCCCCATCAACCCGGCGATGAAGACATTGACGTTGGCCAGGTTGACCGAGGTGAGGAGAGCCTCGCCGCGGTTCGTGTGGATCAGGTTGACCTTGTCGATGTAGGCGCTGAACAGGAGGAACGCGGCGAGCGACGCGGAGGCGATCGCGTAGCCCTTCGTCAGGGCCTTCGTCGTGTTGCCGACTGCGTCAAGGCGGTCGGTGATCTCGCGGGCGCCCGCCTCGGCCCGGCTGAACTCGGCGATGCCGCCCGCGTTGTCGGTGATCGGGCCGAACGTGTCCATCGCGAGGATGTACGCCGTGGTCATCAGCATGCCCATCGTCGCGACGGCGGTGCCGAAGATCCCGCCGACGTCCTTGCCGTCCGCGTTCTGGATGTGCGCCTCGGAGCCGAGCCAGTGGCTGGCGAACAGGGCGATGCCGATCGTGATCGCCGTGACGAACGTCGTCTCGAAGCCGACGGCGACGCCGGAGATGATGTTCGTCGCTGGGCCGGTCCGGGACGCTTCCGCGATCTCGCGGACCGGGCGGAACGTGCCAGCGGTGTAGTACTGGGTGATGTAGACGAATGCGACGCTCGTCGCGAGGCCGACGACGCCGGCCCCGAAGAAGTACAGCCAGACCGGCAGACCGGCCGGGGCGTTGCCGTTCGTCTGGAGCATCACGTTCGTCACGAGGAGCAGGGCCGCCGCGGACAGGATCGTCGTGACA
>DATLVO010000355.1:0-3194 GCA_035577485.1 Verrucomicrobiia bacterium | reverse complement strand
ACCTTCTCCTTGTAGGTCGGCGTGCGCTCGAGCCAGCTGACCGGCGTGACCGTGCACAGCAGCCAGGTGAGCTCCGTGTGCTCGGGCCGATGGCTCTGGACGAAGAGCGTGCATCGGTCTGGGTCGAGGCCGAGCGCAAGCAGTCCCGCCGCCATCTCCCGGGTCCGCGTCCGGAGGAGCTCCGGGTCGTGGGTGCTCGTCAGCGCGTGGTAGTCGACGATGCAGTAGATCGCCTCGTACTCGGACTGGAGCGCGACATAGTTGCGGATGGCGCCCAGGTCGTTGCCGAGGTGGACGACGCCCGACGGCTGGATTCCGGAGAAGATCAGGGGTCGCGGTCGCGCGCCGAGCGTCTCCCGGACGGGCGCCGCCAAAGGGTCGGTTGTCATGGGCGGCGAGTGTAGCCGAGCCCGCCGGCGGCGGGTCGGCGCGAATCCGGCGGTTCCACTCGACACCACGGACCTCGATCGTCGGCGTTTCGGCTCGGGCACTCGGCTACCATTCGAGCGATGCCTCTGCCGTCACGAGTCCATCGGCGATGAGCGGCGCGCCATTGCGGGTCGCGGTCCTGGGAGCCGGAACGGTCGGACGGGAGGTCGTCCGGGCCCTGATCGAACGCGGCGACGATCTGACGGCGGCCGACGGCACGCCCCTCGTGCTTGCGGGCATCGCCGTCCGGGAAGTCGAACGAGGGCGAGACCGCGGTCTCCCCGCCGACCTCCTCAGCGACGCGCCGGCCCATCTCGTCGCCTCCGCCGAGACGGATGTCATCGTCGAGCTGATGGGCGGCGACGAGCCGGCCCGGACCCTCATCGGCGCGGCGCTGGCTGCAGGCAAGGCCGTCGTGACCGCAAACAAGCACGTGATCGCCCACCACGGGCCGGAGCTCGAGGCCCTCGCCCGCCGGTCGGGCGCTTCGCTGCGGTTCGAGGCCGCGGTCGGTGGCGGGATCCCCGTCCTCGGCCCGATCGCGACCGAGCTCGCCGGCAACCGGATCACCGCCGTCCGGGGCATCGTGAACGGCACGACGAACTACATCCTGACCGCGATGGCCGACGAGGGCCGCGACTACGACGAGGTCCTCGCGGCGGCCCAAGCGGCGGGCTACGCCGAGGCCGACCCGAGCGGCGACGTCGAGGGCCTCGACGCGGTGAACAAGCTCGTGATCCTGGCCCGGCTGGCGTTCGGCGTCTGGCTGGAGCCGTCCGACGTGACAAACATGCCGGCCGAGGGCCCCGGCGCCGGCCGGCCGGGCATCACCGGCGTCAGCGCCGCGGATCTCGCCGCGGCCCGCGCATCGGGCGGCGTGATCAAGCTGATCGCCGAGGCGACTCGTGGACGGGACGGTCCGACCCCGACAGCCTCGGTCCTGCCCAGGGTCGTCGACGCGGACACCCCGCTCGGCCGGACCGGCGGCGTCCTCAACCGGATCGAGGTGGACGGCGATCCGGTCGGGACGGTGGCCTTCTCCGGTCCCGGAGCCGGCGGACGGGCAACGTCGAGCGCGGTCCTGGGCGACCTCATCGCGATCAGCCGCGGGGGCGGCAGCACGTGGGCCGGCCTGCCGCCGGCGCTCGCGGCGGCGGTCCGGTGAGCCGCGAGCCCGCCCTCGCCGCATCCGCGACGCGGGCCGTCTCCGCCCGGCCGACGCTCGTCGAGCGGTACCGGGCCTTCCTGCCGGTCACCGACGCGACGCCGGAGGTGAGCCTCGGCGAGGGCTTGACGCCGCTCGTCCACCTCCGCCGTCTGGGCGCCCGGATCGGGCTTACGAACCTCCATGTCAAGGTCGAGGGCCAGAACCCGACAGGCTCGTTCAAGGACCGCGGCATGGTCGTCGCCGTTGCCCGGGCGGTCGAGGCCGGGGCGCGCTCGATCATCTGCGCGTCGACCGGCAATACCTCGGCCTCGGCCGCCGCGTACGGCGCCGCCCATGGCCTGGAGGTCGTCGTCGTCCTGCCGTCCGGCCAGATCGCGATGGGCAAGCTGCTCCAGGCGCTCGTCGCCGGGGCCCGGGTCATCGCCGTCGACGGCAACTTCGACGCCGCGCTGCGGATCGTCCGCGCCCTCGCCGAGCAGGACGACCATCCCGTGGCGCTCGTCAACTCCGTCAACCCGGATCGGCTCCAGGGCCAGAAGACCGCGGCGTTCGAGGTGTGCGACGACCTCGGTCGCGCGCCGGACATCCTGGCGATCCCAGTCGGGAACGCCGGCAACATCAGCGCCTACTGGGCCGGCTTCACAGAATATGGACGGGCGGGCATCGTCTCGACCCGGCCCCGGATGTTCGGATTCCAGGCGGCCGGCGCGGCGCCGCTGGTCGTCGGTCACCCGATCGATGCGCCGGAGACGATCGCCACCGCAATCAGGATCGGCAATCCCGCCTCCTGGGCCTCCGCGATCGCGGCCCGGGACGAGAGCGGCGGCCGGATCGAGGCCGTCACCGACGACGAGATCCTCGGCGCCTACCGGATGCTCGCGACCGAGGAGGGCATCTTCTGCGAGCCGTCGTCAGCGGCGAGCGTGGCCGGTGTCACCCGTCTTGCGGCGTCCGGCGGGATCGACCCCGAGGCGCTCGTGGTCGCCGTGCTCACGGGCACCGGATTGAAGGACCCGACGACGGCCGAATCGCAGGCCGGCCGGTCCGCCGTGGTCACGACCGAGCCGACGGTCGGGGCGGTCGCGGTGGCGCTCGGATGGTGACGCCGCAATGGTGACGACGCGATGGTGACGAACTGGCTCGCCGAGCTCGACGGCCGGCGCGTCGTCGTCGAGGTGCCCGCGTCGAGCGCGAACCTCGGCGCCGGCTACGACTGCATCGGCGTCGCCCTCGGGCTGACGAACCGGATCGAGGTCGAGGTCCGCGGCTGGAGCCGCGGCGAGATGGAGCTCTCGGTCCAGGGCGAGGGCGAGGGCGAGCTGACAGCCGACGGCGGCAACCGCTGCGTCCAGGGGATCGAGGCGGCCCTCCTCGAGGTCCGCGGACCGTTGCCCGAGGGGATCGGCTGGCGGATCGAGATGCACAACGAGATCCCGCTCGCGCGCGGTCTCGGCTCGTCCGCGGCGGCGACGGTCGCCGGGCTCGTGGCCGGGAACGCGCTGCTCGGCGAGCCGCTGACCTCGGCGGACCTGCTCCGCCTGGCGACCGCGATCGAGGGCCATCCCGACAACGCCGCCGCCGCCCTCCTCGGTGGGTT
>DATLVO010000354.1:0-2966 GCA_035577485.1 Verrucomicrobiia bacterium | reverse complement strand
CACCAACGACGCCCGTGACCGCCACCGGCGGCTTGGACGACGAGCGTCTCGTCGTCCGTGGCCTCCGCGTGGCCCCGCTCGGCAAGCCCGAGAACGAGATCCTCCAGGGGATCGATCTCGAGGTCGGCAAGGGCGAGGTCCACGCGATCATGGGCCCGAACGGATCGGGCAAGACGACCCTCGCCTACGCCCTGATGGGCCACCCGGCCTACATCGTGACCGGCGGCCAGGTCCACTGGAAGGGCCGCGACGTCCTGAAGCTGTCGCCCGACAAGCGGGCCCGGCTCGGGATGTTCCTCGCGTTCCAGTACCCGACGGCGATCCCGGGGCTCAGTGTCGCTTCATTCATCCGGAGCGCGCTCAACGCGAAGCTCCAGGGCATCGACAAGACGACCGACGTCGACCCGACCGACCCGATGAAGGGCGGCATCTCGATGCGCGACTTCCGCAACAAGATGCGGGAGAAGATGGCGCTCCTCCGGATGGACGAGGGCTTCGCCTCGCGCTACGTCAACGAGGGCTTCTCGGGCGGCGAGAAGAAGCGTCTCGAGATGCTCCAGATGGCCGTCATCGAGCCGCAGATCGCGATCCTCGACGAGACCGACTCCGGCCTCGACATCGACGCCCTGCGGATCGTCGCCGAGGGCGTCAACGCGATGCTCAACCCGGAGCTCGGCGTGCTGCTGATCACCCACTACCAGCGGCTCCTGAACTACATCACGCCCGACGTCGTCCACGTGCTCGCCCAGGGGCGCATCGTGAAGAGCGGCGGCAAGGACCTCGCCCTCCGGCTCGAGGACGAGGGCTACGGCCCGATTCTCCGCGAGGCCGGACTCGAGACGGACGTGTCGGACGAGGCGCTCCTCGTCCCGAAGGCGCCTGCCGGCGCCGACCTCGACGAGCCGGCCCACCAGCCGGTGGAGGCCGCCCGCTAGGCGGGCGGACCGGCGGATGGCGATCGAGACCGAGGCCAAGGCGGGCGCCGCCGCCTCCGCCCGCCGAGCTTCGCCGGCCCTCGACGCGGCGTCGCTTCGGCGCGATTTCCCGATCCTCGAGCAGGAGATCAACGGCCACCGGCTCGTCTACCTCGACTCGGCGTCGACCTCGCAGAAGCCCCGGGTCGTCCTCGAGGCGATCGACACCTACTACCGCGAGTACAACGCGAACGTCCATCGCGGGATCTACACGATCGGCGAGAAGGCGACGGCCGAGTACGAGCGGGCACGGGCGAAGGTCGGCCGGTTCATCAACACGCCCGACGCCCACGAGATCGTCTTCACCCGGAACGCGACGGAGGCGATCAACCTCGTCGCCTACTCGTGGGGCCGGCGCAACATCAACCGCGGCGATGCCATCGTCCTGACCGAGATGGAGCATCACGCGAACCTCGTCCCGTGGCAGCTCCTCGTCCAGGAGCGCGACGGCGACCTGGAGTTCATCCCGATCACCGACGACGGCGTGCTCCGCCTCGAGGTCTTCGAGGTCCTCCTCAAGCTCCGCCCGAAGCTCGTTGCGTTCACCCACGTCTCGAACACGCTCGGCACGATCAACCCCGTCCGGGAGATGGTCGACATGGCCCACGCGGCGGGCGCGCTCGTCCTCGTCGACGGCGCGCAGGCCGTGCCCCACGTCCCGGTCGACGTCCAGGAGCTCGGCGCGGACTTCTACGCGTTCAGCGGCCACAAGATGCTCGGCCCGATGGGCTCCGGGGCGCTCTGGGCGCGGCGCGAGCTCCTGGAGGCGATGCCGCCGTTCCTGTCCGGTGGCGAGATGATCCGCGAGGTCCACCTCCGTCGGAGCGACTTCAACGACATCCCCTGGAAGTTCGAGGCCGGGACGCCGGCGGTGGGCGACGCGATCGGGCTCGGGGTCGCGGCGGACTACCTCGGCGGGATCGGGATGGATGGCGTGCGCGAGCACGAGCGCGACCTCGTGACCTACGCCCTCGAGGTGCTGCCCCGGGAGGTGCCCGGCATCCAGCTCTACGGGCCGATGACGGCGGAGCTCCGCGGCGGGGTCGTCCCGTTCAATTTGCCCGGGATCCACCCCCACGATGTCGCGCAGGTCCTCGATCGGTTCGGGATCGCCGTCCGGGCCGGCCACCACTGCACGATGCCGCTCCACGAGCGGCTCGACCTCGCGGCGACGGCCCGTGCCTCGTTCCAGGTCTACTCGACCCGTGACGACATCGATGCCCTGGCGGCCGGCCTGATCGAGGTCCAGAAGCTCTTCGACCGCTAGCTCGGCCGGCGAACCTCAGCCGACTGGCGGCTTCGACGCGTCCCTGGGTGGGACCTCTCCTCCGTCGAGCAGCGTGCGGCCGGCGAGGGGCTCGTCGAGGTCGAAGGTCAGGGGGAACGGCGCGTTGCCCTGGCAGTCCTGGTCACCCGGCAGCGGCCGGATCCCGATCGTCACCGTGACCGCCGTGTCCGAGAAGTCCATCATCGGCGGCTCGATTCGCCCGGCCGGTGTCTTGCCACTGGCGCAGGCCTCCTCGAGGACCATCGCGTGGATCGTCACGTCGTCGCCGTTCGGCTTGGGGAAGGCCGGGTCGAGCCACCACGACGCCGCCCCGAGGCGCCCATCGATCTCCGCGGTCGGCGGCGCCAGGGTCGCGACCGCGGTCCCCGAGTCGTCCACGGCCCGGATCGCCGTCACGCGCGGACTCCCCGGCCACCAGGCGGAGAACCAGCCGCCGGCACCGGTCGCGACGACGGTGCTTCCGTCACCGACGACGAACTCGACCCGGGAGGCATTGGGACCGACCCGGCCGATCGCCAGCGTTCGGCCACCGTCGACGTCGTCCGCGGCGACGAGGGTCGTCAGGGTCATCGTCGATTCCTCGGCCGGCCCGGTCGCCGAGGGAGCGAGGCGGATGACGCCGTCGACGTGCGCGGCGCCGTCACCGGCGATCCGGACCAGGCACTCGATCGCCCGCGGGTCGTCGGACAGGATCGCGGTCGCGA
>DATLVO010000353.1:0-7487 GCA_035577485.1 Verrucomicrobiia bacterium | reverse complement strand
GCCTGGGCGATCGGCACGCCCATGCTGGCGGTGGTGTCGATCGCGACGATGATGTCGGCCCGGGCCGGGAGGCCGTCGAGCGACAGGGTCTTGTTGACAGTCGTCGAGGTGCCGGCGACCAGGGACACGGTCACCGGGCTCGGGGTCAGCGTGTCCGCGGCTGCAGCCGGGATCGCGGTGACCAGCCAGAGGATGCTGGCGGCCAGGACGGCGCCGAAGCGCACGAAATGCGGTTTGGCATGCACCGGATCGGAACCCCCTTCGTTGCAGGAAGCAACCACGCCGGACCGGGATCGAGCCGGCGTCTCGACTGGCGCGCGCCTCCCGTCGCGCCTCCCACGCCGGACGGCCGCAGCCGGAGCGCCGTGGGGTGGGACCGGGAAACGGTCGACGGCGACGGCTTCTCCACGTGCCCGTCGCCGCGTCGCGACCGTGGGTGGCCGGCGTCCCGTTCCCCCTGCGTTCGGCCACCGCCGCGACCGCCCGATTGTCGACCGGGGATGTGTCCCTGGGGGCCGTACTTCCGTTAACGGGCGGCCACGAAAGAGTTCCAGTCCGGCGCCCGTAACCGCCCGCTAACCGGCCGATGACTTTCCTGTCGAAATCTGGTCACTACACATGACACCATTGGTCGCCCACGCCCCAGGAGGACCCCCATGACCGACGCGACCGCGGAGGCCGCGCTCCACCTCTCGCCGCGCGCCAAGCTCGAGATCCTCGGCGCGATGCTCCTCGCGATGTTCCTGTTCGCGCTGGACCAGACCGTCGTCGGGACGGCCTTGCCGAAGATCATCACCGACCTCAACGGGAACTCGCTCTACACCTGGTCGGTCGCGATCTATTTGCTGACGTCGACGATCAGCGGCCCGATCTACGGGAAGCTGTCGGACCTCTACGGCCGACGCCCGATCGTGATCTTCGCGGTCGGCCTGTTCCTCGTCGCGTCCGCTCTGTCCGGGCTCAGTCAGACCATGGAGCAGTTCATCCTGTTCCGCGGCCTCCAGGGGCTCGGTGGCGGCGCCATCTTCCCGATCGCCCTGGCGGTCGTTGCGGACCTCTACACGCCGGCCGAGCGTGGCAAGTACCTCGGCTCGTTCGGCGCCGTCTTCGGGCTGTCGTCGCTCATCGGCCCGTGGCTCGGCGGGACGATCACCGACAACTTCGGTTGGCACTGGATCTTCTACATCAACATCCCGATCGGGCTGATTTCGCTGTTCATCCTGTGGCGCCTGCTGCCGGCGATCCGCCGACCGGAGGCCGGGCAGAACATCGATTACCTCGGCGCCGCGGTCTTCGCCGCCGCCGTCGCGCCGTTCCTCATCGGGCTGTCGAACAAGCAGACCGGGGAGTGGACCGATCCCGCGGTCGGCGGCCTGATGCTGCTCGGCCTCGTGTTCCTGCCGGTGTTCATCTGGGTCGAATCGCGGGCGGCCGACCCGATCGTGCCCCTCGGCCTCTTCCGGTTGCGGACGTTCACGATCTCGGTCGCGGCGATGTTCTTTGCCGGCTTCGGGTTCCTGACCGGGATCATCTTCCTGCCCCGCTGGTTCCAGTCGGTCGCCGGTGTCAGCGCGACCGAATCGGGCTTCAACATCCTGCCCCTGCTCTTCGGGCTGATCATCAGCGCCGTTGCCTCGGGCCAGATCGTCGCCCGGATCGGGCGCTACAAGTGGCTGATGTTCGGTTCGCTCCTGCTGCTCGGCCTGGCGCTGTTCCTGATGACGAACCTGCGCACGGAGACCGATCGACCCATCCTCTGGCTGTGGATGGCCCTCGCCGGGCTCGGCATCGGGCCGTCGTTCGCGGTCTTCACCCTGATCGTCCAGAACGCCGTCTCGCCCGATCGGATCGGCGTCGCGACGAGCAGCCTGACGTTCTTCCAGCAGATCGGCGGCACCGTCGGGCTGACGATCGCCGGGACGCTGTTCGCCGATCGGATCAAGACGGAGATCCCGACGCAGCTGCTCGCGGCCGGCGTCCCGCCGCAGATCGTCCAGGGGTTCAGCAGCGGCGGCGCGGGGGCCCAGCTCGACCTGACCGGGACTGGCGACCTCGGAGCCAAGATCCTGGCGGGGACCCCGGACGCCTTCAAGCCGATCGTCGAGCCGCAGATCCACAACATCGTCGCGGGAATCCACGAGGCGTTCTCGATCGCGATCGCGAACACGTTCTGGGCGGGGATCGTGGCCGCGATCGCGGCGGCGATCCTCGTGCTGTTCCTCCACGAGGTCCGGATGCGGACGACGTTCGAAGGCGGCGCAACGCTGCGTCGGGACGAGAGCCCGCGATCGCCGGAGGGCTCGATCGCCGCGGGGTAGGCCGAGCGGTACGTCCTCGGGCGTGATCGCAACCGCGCGCGCTAGGGACGGTCGCCCGGCTTCAGCGCGGCGATGCGCTCGGTGTGCTTCGCGAGGAGCTCGCGCTCGATCCGGATGAACCGGGTGATCACCTCGAGCTCATCGACGTCGAAGACCGCGTGCGCCTCGGCCGCATCGGCGATCAACGGCCCGTAGACCGGCGCGCCCTGACGGGCGAGCTCGTCGGTGACCTCGACGATGACGCGGCGACGGTCCTGGGTGTCGCGGATCCGTCGGACGAGGCCCGCGGCTTCGAGCCGGTCGAGCACGCCGGTGACCGCGCCGGTTGTGAGGCGGACGGCCGCGGCAAGCTGACCGGCCGTCATCGGGCCACGCGTCCCGAGGATGTCGAGGCAGCGCCAGTCGGTCCGGTTCAGGCCGGCCAGCTCGATGACGGTCGAGTCGAAGAGCTCCTGGTCGGCCTGCCAGCCGCGGACCTCCCGGTTCAGCGCATCCAGGGCCGCCTGCCGGCGCTTGCTTGACATCCAACTACCTTAGCAACTAAGTTATTGACTCACTAAGCGGATCAGCCACCAAGGCGATCGTAGCGCCCGCGCACAGGAGCCGTCCAGCCATGTCGACCCAACCAGCGTCCGTCGGCGCCGTTCCCCGATCGGCCGCCGCCGCCGCCCACGCCGAGCCCGTCCTCGGATCCGTGACCTCCGCCGACGGCACGACGATCGGCTACCGCCGCTTCGGCGGCGATCCGGGCGGGGGACCGGGCCTCGTCCTCCTCCACGGGTCGATGTCGTCCGGCGCGCACCACGTGGAGCTCGCCCGGCTCCTGTCGGACGCGTTCACGGTCTACATCCCGGATCGCCGCGGCCGCGGCCTCAGCGGGCCGTACCGGGCCGGCGACGCGCTCCACCAGGAGCTGGAAGACGTCGCGGCGCTGCTGGACGCGACCGGCGCCACGAACCTGTGGGGCCTCAGCTCGGGCGCGTGCATCGCGCTCCATGCCGCGCGAACGATGCCCGCGATCCGGAAGGTCGGGATCTTCGAGCCGCCGCTGGTCCCCGATCGTGCGGCCGCCGTCGACTTCCTCGCGACGTTCGACGACGAGATGGCCCGCGGAAGGGTCAACGAGGCGATGGTCACCGCGATGCGCGGCGCCGAGATGGGCCCGGGCTGGATGCGCGCCCTGCCGAAGCCGCTGCTCGCCCGACTCGTCGGGATGGGGATGGCCCAGGAGGCGAAGCGGCCGGCCGGGCCCTACCCGACGATGCGCGCGCTGGCGCCCACGCTCCACGCCGACTTCGCGATCGTCGCCGAGTCGAGCGGTCGGCTGGCCGACTACGGATCGATCCGGGCCGACGTCCTGCTCATGGGCGGGAGCAAGAGCCCGGCCTTCCTCAAAGAGGCGCTCGCGGACCTGGCCGGGGTCCTGCCCGCCGCCCAGCGCGTCGAGCTCCAGGGCCTCGACCATGCCGCTTCCTGGAACAGCGACGTCCGGGGCCACCCGGAACCGGTGGCGAAGGCCCTCCGGCGGTTCTTCGGCTCCCGGCCAGGTTAGGAAGTCGCAACGAATCGTTGCCCAGCGCCGCGGGCTCGACTACGGTTCGGGCCGGACGCGACGACGCGATACGCGCGCCGACCAGGGGGTCGCAGGCGTCCGAAATCCACTTCCGGGGATGGCAGGAGGAGCGTTGCCATGTCAGGTCGTGCGTTGTCGTCCGTCGCTCGGGTGGGAGTGGCCGCGACACTTGCCCTTGCGCTGGTCCCGGCGGCCGCCGGGTCCGTCGCCGCCCAGTCCCACACGGTCACCATCGGCGTCGATCACGTCGATGACGCCAACCAGGTTCCGGCGAAAGGTCGCCTGTTCGAGTACACGGACTTCTTCAGCCGAACCGTCACCGTTCACCGCGGCGACGTCGTCAACTTCCGGACGGCCCCCGCGGCCTTCCACGTCGTCGGGCTCGCCCGAACAGCGGCCGAAGCCCAGGCGGCGTATCCCGTCGCGACGCTCGACACCGACGATCCCAATGCGCCGAACGGGGCCCCGAAGATCGCCTTCGGGCCGTCCAACTACCCGATCGTCGACGGCACCGCGAGCGGCGACCTCTCCAAGGTCGACTTCAGCCGGCCGAACGGACCGCCGGACTGCGGCCGACCCGATCTTGGCGAGCCCGACTGCGTCTTCAGCGGCGGCAACGACATCGAAGTCGCCGGGCCGAACCTGAACTTCGGCCCGTCGGGTCCGCTGCCGGCCGACTGGCGCGTCAAGATCGACGCCGCCCCCGGCAGGTACACGTACCTCTGCTTCATCCATCCGGGCATGCGGGGGACGCTCAACGTCGTCGGGACCAGCCAGCCGACGACCAGCCAGGCCGTGATCAACCACCAGTCCTTCGGCCAGTTCGTGGCCGATCGGGCCCAGGCGCTCGCAGCCGAGAAGGCGGCCAACGTCGTCTCGTTCACGGGCAGGGCTCCCGGAACGCGGACGTACCTCTTCAAGGTCGGCATCGGCGCGGCCCAGAACCACGTCGCGATCGACGAGATGTTCCCGAACCCGGCCACGGTGCCGGGCGGCGCGCCCACCCTGGCGGCCGGTGACAAGGTCCGCTTCGACTGGGCCGACACGCACAACGTCCACACCGTCTTCTTCCCGACGACGGTCGAGGAGACCTCGCCGTTCGGGTTCGACTGCGACGGCGGGTTCACCCCACCGACCGGGCCGCCCTGCTTCGAGACCGGTGAGACGTTCGCGCCGGAGCTGATCGGGGACCCGGGCACCTCGCCTCCGGGAACGCTCCTGACCAGCCCGACGGCGATCGTCGACTCGGGCCTCCTCCTGGGGACCGGCTACCACCTCTCCCCGTTGGTCCAGACGTGGAGCGTCGCCACGAACGGATCCACAGGGGCCGGGACCTACAGCTTCCGCTGCGCGATCCACGACTTCATGGTCGGGAGCTTCGCCGTCGGAGGCTGATCGGGCGCACGAAACGCCGACGCGCCCGGGCGGTCGGTCCGCGCGGGCGTCAGCGTCGCTCGAACCGGAGCCAGGCCGCGCCGCGCACGTCCACGAGCGTCGCCGTCGGGGTCTCGACGATCCGGAGGACGACGCCGTCACAGGCCGGGCACCGGAGCACGGTCCCCGGTGCCCGGACGTAGGCGCGCAGCGCGGCGATGACATTGACCGTGCCGCAGTGGGCGCATGCGCCCGGCACCGTGGTCATCTCGCCACCGAAGGCGGCGGCCAGGATGCCGGCGACGGCGTTGCCATCGAGGACCTGGTCGGCGATCGGGTCGACCGTCGTGTCGTCTGCCATCGATCGATCCTCCGTCACGTGCCCGTGGGTCCGAAGCGCTCGGTCCGGATCCGGTCGCCTGGCAGCCCGAGCCGGACGAGGCTGTTCGCGGCGACCTCGACGAGGGCGGTCGGCCCGCAGATGAAGGAGCGGGCTCGGTCGCCGAGCGCGCCGAGGACCTCGCCGATCATCCGGTCGTCGATCCGTCGGCCATAGCCCATCCAACCTGGCGGCTGCGAGCGGGTCAGCGTATGGGCGACCTCGAGGCCGTCGCCGGCCATCGCGAGTGCGTCGAGCTCGTCGCGGTAGACGACCTCCTCGACGCGGCGCGAGGAGAACAGAAGTCGGGTCGGGTTCCGCAGACCGGTCCGGGACCGATGGCGGAGCATCGCCATCAGCGGCACGACGCCGGAGCCGCCGGCGACGAGGAACAGCGGCTCCTCTGCCAGCGGGCCCGTGGCGTCCCACACGAAGTAGCCGCCGATCGGTCCGCGGACCTCGATCCGGTCGCCAACCGCCGCGACGTCGTGGAGGAACCCGGACACCTCGCCGTCCTCGATCCGTTCCACGGTCAGTTCGATCTCGCCAGCCCGCTCCGGCTCGGACGCGATCGAGTAGCTCCGCTCGACGCTGTACCCGTCCTCGGCAGTCAGTCGCAGGTCGACGTGCTGGCCCGCTCGGTGGCCGGCCCAGTCGGGCAGCGACAGCGTGAACGATCGGACAGTCGGGGTCTCGGGGCGGACCGCTGTGATCGTCGCGAGACGCCACGCGATGGGGCTGGCCACGCTGAACGCCTCAGTCGCCGCTGTAACGCTCTTCGAGCCACTGGTCGCCCCGGTTGTGGTAGCCGAAGCTCTCCCAGAAGCCGGGCACGTCGCGGTCGACAAAGCGAATCCCTCGGACCCACTTCGCGCTCTTCCAGAAGTATCGCGCGGGGACGACGAGGCGGGCCGGGCCGCCGTGCTCGGGAGCGAGCGGCTGGCCGTCGTACTCCCACGCCACGAACGCCTGGCCGTTCAGGATGTCGCCGATCGGCAGGTTCGTCGTGTATCCGCCATCGGCGTGGACGATCGCGAACGCCGCGCTCGGTTGGAGCTCGACGTGCTCGAGGAGCGTGTCGACGCTGACGCCGCGCCAGCGCATGTCGAGCTTGGTCCACTTCGTGACGCAACTGATGTCCACCGTCCAGTCGCGGGCCGGCAGGGCCTTGAACTCGTCCCAGGTCCAGGTCACCGGCTGCCGAACGAGTCCCTCGAGGTAGAACGACCAGCGATCGAGCGGCGTGTGCGGCGTCGGCCCGGCCGACAGGACCGGAAAGTCCATCGTCAGGTACTGGCCGGGCGGCGTTCGCGAGGCGGCGTCGCCCGGCGCACCTGCGCCGGCCGTCCGAGGCCGGCCGGTGAACCCGCGGGTGACGAAGCGATCGGTCACCGGCACATCAGTGGCGAAGTGGGCTTCGCCCGCGACGCCGGGCGATGAAGTCGAGCCATGTCGCCCCGTCGCCGAGCTCGATCACCGGCCGCCGGAAGCGGCCCCAGCCGCGCATCTCGACGCGACCGCCGGTCGCCTTCAGGACGCTGACAAGGTCTTCCTGGACCCGGACGCGCAGGCCATCTGGTGCTTCGACGGGGACGAATTCCGGGTCGACCGGAGCGTCGGTTGGTTGCCACCGCACGCTGAGGTCGCCGATCGACACGTTGCTGCCGCAACAGCGCGACGCGAAGTAGTCGACCACGAGCCGGCGACCGCGAGCCATTGCCGGCAGCTCGCGCCGGGCCGCCTCCGACCAGGAGACCACCGCACCTCGCGTCATCGGGCGAGTGTGCACCTTCCTCACGGCAATGGAAATGGCCCCGGCCGATCCCGCGCGTACAGCGGCAGA
>DATLVO010000352.1:0-8923 GCA_035577485.1 Verrucomicrobiia bacterium | reverse complement strand
CGCGACCCGTTCAGCTCCCGGGCGAGCGCCCGGTAGAGGACATCGGTGACGAGCGTCGACTTGCCGCTGCCCGAGACGCCGGTGATGGCGGTGAACGTGCCGAGCGGCACCGTCACGTCGATGCCGCGCAGGTTGTGCTCGCGGGCGCCCTTGACGACGAGCTTCTTCAGGCTGCCCTTGCGGCGCTTCGCGGGGATCGGCACCGAGCGCTCGCCGCGGAGGTACGCGCCGGTGATCGAGCGCGGCTCGGCGAGGAGCACCTCGAGCGGACCGTTCGCGATGATCTCGCCGCCGTGCGCGCCGGCCCCGGGGCCGATGTCGACGACCCAGTCGGCGGTCCGGATCGTCTCCTCGTCGTGCTCGACCACGAGGACCGTGTTGCCGAGGTCGCGCAGTCGCGTGAGCGTCGCGATCAGCTTGGCGTTGTCCCGCTGGTGCAGCCCGATCGACGGCTCGTCCAGGATGTACAGGACGCCCATGAGCGTCGTCCCGATCTGGGTCGCCAGCCGAATCCGCTGGGCCTCGCCGCCGGACAGCGTCACCGATGCCCGGTCGAGCGTCAGGTAGTCGAGCCCGACGTCGACGAGGAACCCGAGCCGAGCGGTGATCTCCTTCAGGACCTGGTAGCCGATCGCCCGCTCGCGATCGGTCAGCTTCCTGGGCAGCTTCGCGACCCACTCGAGCGCGTCCGTGATCGACATCGTCGCGACGTCGGAGATGCTGAGATCGTCGACGGTGGTCGCGAGGACCTCCGGCTTCAGCCGCTTGCCGCCGCACGTCGGGCAGGGGCGGGTGACCATGTACTTCTCGAGCTCGGTCTTGATGTACTCCGAATCGGTCTCGCGGTAGCGTCGCTCGAGGTTCGTGATGATCCCCTCGAACGTCGCCTTGTACGTGTTCTCGCCCCGCTCGTGGCGGTAACGGACGAGGACCTTCTCGTCCTTGGCGGCACGGAGGATGTAGTCGACGGCCTCGGCCGGCAGGTCCCGGATCGGCTTCTTGAAGTCCCAGCCGTGCGACTGGCAGATCGCCTCGAGGATCTTCAGCCGCCAGGAGGCGTCGTTCGGCATCTTCGCCCACGGCACGAGCGCGCCCTGCTGGAGGCTCTTGCTCCGGTCCGGGATGACGAGATCCGGATCGATCTCGAGCCGCGTCCCGAGGCCGGTGCACGCCGGGCAGGCGCCGTGGGGCGAGTTGAACGAGAAGTTGCGCGGCTCCAGCTCGTCCATCGTGAAGCCGTCGTACGGGCACGTGAACCGCTCGCTGTAGCGCCGCTCCTCGAAGGTCGGCGGCGCGACATCACCCTCGGCGGTGCTCCCGGCAGAAGGCGCGGGCGCGATCAGGACTACCCCCTCGCCAAGGCGGAGTGCGGTCTCGATCGAGTCGGCAAGCCGGGACGCGTCCGGGTCCGGGATCGGCTGGCCGGTCTCGGGGTCGATCGGCCGGCCGTCGGGGCCGATCTTCGCTCCCTCGGGGACCTCGGCGTGTCGGACCACGTAGCGGTCGACGACGACCTCGATGCTGTGGCGCTTGTACTTGTCGAGCGTCGGCGCCTCCGAGAGCTCGTACATCTCCCCGTCGACCCGGACGCGGACGAACCCCTGCCGCCGGGCGCCGTCGAAGACGCGGTCACCCTCGGTCTTGCGGTCCTTGATGAGCGGGCCGAGCACCAGGAGCCGCGTGCCTTCCGGCAGGGCGAGCACCTGGTCGACGATCTGCTGGACGCTCTGCCGCTCGATCGGATGGCCGTTCGGGCAATGGGGATGACCTGTCCGCGCGAAGAGCAGCCGAAGGTAGTCGTAGATCTCGGTTACCGTCCCGACCGTCGATCGCGGGTTCCGCGATGCCCCTTTCTGGTCGATGGAGATCGCCGGGCTCAGGCCGTCGATCTGGTCGACGTCCGGCTTCTCCATCTGGCCGAGGAACTGCCGGGCGTAGGCGCTGAGGCTCTCGACATAGCGGCGCTGGCCCTCGGCGTAGATCGTGTCGAAGGCGAGGCTGCTCTTGCCGCTGCCGGACAGGCCGGTGATCACGACGAGGCGGTCGCGCGGGAACGCGACGGTCACGTCCTTCAGGTTGTGTTCGCGGGCACCGCGAACGACGAGCTGGTCGAGGGGCATGTCGGGTCCAGTCTACGCGATTCGACGCAAATGGAACAGGCGTTCTCGACACGGACACACGCTTGCGCCTCGCCGCTGCCGGTCCGTTCAGCTCGGATCGTGATATCGGCGAGATCGGCGGGGCCTATCCTCGCGGCGTGAGCATCCGAGGACGTCTCCGCGACCGGACGCAAGCGCTGACCCTGCTCGTGTGCGGGGTCGCGCTCGCAGCAACAGCCGTGATGGCGGTCTCTCGCCTGACACTGCCGTCGATGGGCGCGTACATCCCGACCGACACCTGGCCGTGGACGGCCGACGGCGTGGGCGTCCGCCCACTGACCTCGAGCTCCCCGATCCAGGCCGATGACGAGCTCGTCGCCATCGCGGGCCGGCCGATGGCCGACTGGGCGGCCGACGCCCTCGCCCCGCCCTGGTTCCTGGCGCCCCGGCCGATGGGCCCGGTCCTCGACGTCACGGTTCGCCGCGACGGGCAACTCCTCGATCTCCAGGTCGCCGTCGCGCCGTTCTCGAGCGAGCGCCTCTCCGGAGTTCCGCTGGCCCTCCTGGTCTTCGGCGGCGGTGCCCTGATCGTCGCCCTCATCCTGATGCTGCGGCGGCCGCAGTCGACCGCGATCCGCCTCCTCTTCGTCGGCGTGTGCTGCAACACCGCCGACATCGTGGCCTGGGAGACCGGGCTCGAGCCCGGCGACCTCGTCGCACGAACGCCGTTCCTGTACGCGTTCGCGGTTGCCGCGATCGCCAACCTGATCTTCTGGGCGTGCCTCGTCCACATCCTGTCGGTCTACCCGGTCCGGGCCGGCTGGCTGGTCCGCCGGCCCAGGTGGATCCGCCTCGTCTATGCCGGGCCCATCGTCGCGTTCGGCGCGCTCGCGATCTCAGCGGCCGTGACGTCGGCGAACGTCCTCGTCTGGTTCGACCGGCTCGGCTCGATCCAGGCGGCGGTCGTGTCGGGCATGCTCGTCGCGATCCTCGGGTCGATCGCCGCCGGCTATCGCCGGACGCCGGCGCCGCGCCGCGCCCAGGTCCGGCTCCTGGCGATCACCCTCGCGATCGCCGCCGGCGCGACGCTCCTCCTGACCTCCCTGCCGATCCTCCTCCTTGGCCGGCCCCTGGCGCCGCGGACGGCCGTCGCGCTGCTCGCGATCCCGGTGATCGGGGCGCTCGCCATCGCCGTCGTCCGCGACCGGTTGTTCCAGGTCGATTTCCTCGCGACGAGCCGGCGGCGGATCATCGCCGCACGCGAGGAGGAGCGGCTGCGTCTCCGCCGCGAGCTCCACGACGGCCTAGGGCCGACCCTCGCGGCGCTCGGGCTGAAGATCGATCGCGCGCGGGCCGAGGCCGCGGCGGAATCCGGCGCCGTGGGGCCGCTCCTCGACGAGATCCGCGCCGATCTCCGTGCGGCGCTCGCCCAGATCCGGACCCTCTCCCGAGAGCTCCGACCACCGGGCCTCGATGCACTCGGACTCGTCGAGGCGCTCCGGCAGCAGGTCGGGACGATCGCGGGCCCCGACGGGCCGGTGATCGAGCTTGTCGCCGGGACGATCGGCCCGCTGCCGGCCGCGACCGAGGTCGCGGCCTATCGGATCGTCGTCGAGGCGGTGACGAACGCCGTTCGCCACAGCGGGGCCACCCATTGCACGGTCCGGATCGACCCCGACGGTGAGCTCACGGTCCGGATCTCGGACGACGGCGTCGGGATCATTCGCGGGGCGACCGGCGTGGGGACGCGCTCGATGTACGAGCGGGCGGCCGAGGTCGGTGGCGACCTGATGATCGGGGCCGGCGAGGACGGCGGCACCGTCGTCGAGGCGACGTTGCCGCTCGGGCCGGCGACGGTCGGCGATGCGGCGGGTCTCGACACGCCGGCGCGGCGGGGCGACCCTCCCGAGACGAGGCCCCTGTCCGGGCCGGCGATGGACCAGGGAGCCGCCCGATGAGCGACCCGTCGGGGTCGCCGAGCTCGGCCGTCGATCCGATCCGGATCGTCGTCGCCGACGATCACCCGGTCTACCGCGACGGGCTGCGGCTCCTCGTCGATCGCTCGCCGGATCTCCTGCTCGTCGGCGAGGCCGCAAGCGGGACCGAGGTCGTGGCCGTGGCGGCGTCCACCTTGCCGGATGTGATCCTGATGGACCTCCGCATGCCGGAGATGAGCGGCATCGAGGCGACCCGCCAGATCCTCGCCGGGCGGCCGTCCGCGCGGATCCTCGTCCTCACGATGTCCGAGGACGACGACTCCCTATTCGCCGCGATGCGGGCCGGCGCGCGCGGCTACCTCCCGAAGGACTCCGACAGCGACGACCTGCTCCGGGCGATCCGGGCCGTCGCCGTCGGCGACGTGATCTTCGGCGAGTCGATCGCGACCCGACTCCAGGCCTTCTTCGGTTCGGCCCGCGGCCGCCCGGCCACCGACCCGTTCCCCGAGCTGACGAACCGCGAGGACGAGATCCTCGAGCGCATCGCCCGCGGTCACTCGAACGGCGCGATCGCGCGCGAGCTCGGGATCAGCGACAAGACGGTCCGCAACCACGTCGCGAACGTGTTCAACAAGCTCCAGGTCGCGGACCGGGCCCAGGCGATCGTCCGCGCCCGCGAGGCCGGCCTCGGACGCGACGAAAAGGGGCGCTGAGCAGGCGACTGCCGAACAGCGATCGGGACCGCCGGAGACCGATTGCCCGGTCTTTCGCCCGGCCGACCGGGACAACGACCTCATGCGCTCGGGATACGGGCGCCCGGATACCTCTGGAAGACGGCCACCCGGCCGATACCAAGAGGGGATCCGATGGGCGCACAGACGCATCCAGTCGATGCCGAGGTCACCACGGTCTTCCTTGCCAACCAGGCGGCACTCGAGCGATACGCACGCTCCCTGACCCGCGACGAGGACGCGGCCGCCGACATCTGCCAGGACGTGTTCATCCGCCTGCTCGTGGTCGCGCGCTCCGGGCGCATGCCGGACGTCCCGGCCGCCTGGATGCGCCGCGTCGCCCACAACTGCTTCGTGAGCTCCGCCCGCCAGACGACGACGCGGACCCGGATCCTGGAGCGGTTCGTCGAGTCGGACGTGTCGGTCTCGACCGAGGACGCCGTCGTCCGCCGGGAGCGGGACCATCACGTGCGGCGCGCCCTCGAGAGCGTGCGCCCCTTCGAGCGCGAGGCGATCGTGCTCGCGGCCGAAGGCTATCCCTCGGCCGAGATCGGCCAGGCCCTGGGCCGGACCGCGATGGCTGCCCGGACCCTGCTCTGCCGGGCCCGTGGCCAGGTCCGGGCGCAGCTGGACTCGTTCGACGCGGCCTGATCGGAACGGGGACGGCTGAGCGTCGCTTCGACGCTCAGCCCGAGGCGCGGAGTCAGCCGATCAGTTGCAGATCAGCCACTTGCCGTTCTCGTTGACCAGCTTCATGTCCTGGTCGAGCGTCTGCGTCTGGGTCAGCGAGCCCGACATCGCGGTCATCGCCTTGTCGAGCGTCGCGTCATCGGTCGGCGCGCCCTGGGCGGCGAGGACCGTCTTCATGATCGCCCGCATCTTGTCCTTGTCGAAGGTCGCGGTCATGTTGCCGGTGACATGGACCGTCGCGGCGGTATCGGTCTTGCTGACTTCTTTCGTGGCCACGTTGTCGAACTTGAGGGTCATCGCGTTGAAGAGGTCCTCGGGCTTAACGCCGGCCGCGGTCAGCGCGCCGAGGTTGCCGCCGCCGAACGCATCCGTGAGGTCGCCCTTCTTCGCCGTGCAGACGTAGTCGACCATCTTGGAAAAGCCGCCCGACTGGACGGCGGCAATCGCGGCCTGGACGGACCCCGACGGGTCGCTGCCGCCGGCGGGTCCGCTGCCGCACGCAGCCAGGCTGATCGCGAGCGCGGCCGCCAGGGCAAGGGCAAGCGCGCGTCGAGATTGGATCGAACCCATCGGTGAACCTCCCGTTTCGTCCCGATCGGGACTCGCCCGAGTGTAGTCCGTCGGAACGGGCCGGGACCGGGTCCGGGAGTCAGGCCTGCGACCCGCTCTCCGATCCGCTCCCGCTCAGAGGATGACCCGGGCGTTCGACCAGCCGCCGACGAGCCCGCCAACGATCGCGATCGCGACGACGATCCCAGCGAGGCGGCCCAACCCCGTCGGGGCCCGCCCGGCAAGCACCGCGATCACCGCGACGACGAGGCTCAGGGCGACGACCTTGACCACCGCGACGAACGGCAGGCCGAAGTCGACCAGCAGACCGTGGACGAGCGGATTGACCTCGGCGGCCGAGCCGTGCCACTCGACCATCCGGACGAAGGTCCCGAGGTCGAACAGCTGCGCGATCGTCAACGTCAGCAGCGCCAACGGCATGGCTCGAATTGTCGTCCAAGTCGGCCCGTACCGCCGTTGCCGCGGCTATCGTCCCCGCAAGGGCGGCGTGTCAATCCGCGGTGGTCTACCGCCGACGTCGGGGCGACCGCGTCCCCGTCCGGTGCCGGACGTTCGGGGTGACCGTCCGATCCCAGGTCGGACGGTCGCGCCACGCCGCGGTCCGGCCCGTGTCCTCGTGTTCGTCGCGGATGCCTGGCAGCCAGTCCGACGCCGTGTTGTGAGCCGCGGCGGCGTCGCCCTCGGCGTCGCCGTACGGGTCCGCGTCCAGGGTGTCGGCCGGCTCTTCCTCGGCCGGCAGGACGGTCACGCTCATGACCTCGAACGACGGGCCCTCCGCCGCCGACTCCGCCCTGCGCGCGGTCCGCTTCCGATCGGCCGCCCCGATGAGCCCGGTCCGCAGCGTCGAGGCCTGCTCGGCCGCCCGGCCGACCGTGAGCGAGGCGTCCTGCTCGAGGACGCGCAGCCGGATGTTCTGGATCTCATCGCGCAGGGCGGCCGCCCGCTCGAACTCGAGCTGCTTCGCGGCGTTCCGCATCTCCGCTTCCATCTTCGCGACGAGCTTCTCGATCGCGGCGGTGTTCTGGAGCGTGAGCGCTCGACCGGCGAGATCCTCCCGCTCGGAGGTGTAGACGATCGTTCCCTCGGCGACCGTCCGGAGCCGCTCGTTGATGTCGTGGATCTCCTTGACGATCGTCGTCGGCTCGATGCCGTGCTCGAGGTTGTACGCCTCCTGCACGCCGCGCCGGCGGTTCGTCTCGTCGATCGCGGCGGCCATCGATTCGGTCGTCCGGTCGGCGTACATCACCACCCGCCCGCCGATGTTCCGGGCCGCCCGGCCGATCATCTGGATCAGCGACCACGAGCTCCGCAGGAAGCCTTCCTTGTCGGCATCGAGGATCGCGACGAGCGTCACCTCGGGCAGGTCGATCCCCTCGCGGAGGAGGTTGATGCCGACCAGGACGTCGAACACGCCGAGCCGCAGGTCACGAAGGATCGCGACCCGCTCGAGGGTGTCGACCTCGCTGTGGAGGTACTGGACCTTGACCCCGAGCTCCTTGAGGTAGTCGGCGAGGTCCTCGGCCATCTTCTTCGTGAGGGTCGTGACGAGCGCGCGCTCGCCCCGCTCGACGCGTTGCCGGATCTCCTCGAGCAGGTCGTCGATCTGGCCCTCGGTCTGGCGGACGTCGATGATCGGGTCGACGACGCCCGTCGGCCGGATAAGCTGCTCGACGATCCGTTCGCTCCGCTCGTGCTCGTACGGGCCCGGCGTGGCGGACATGTGGACGACCTGGTTGAGGTGGCCCTCGAACTCCTCGAACGTCAGCGGCCGGTTGTCGAGCGCCGACGGCAGGCGGAACCCGAAGTCGACGAGGATCTCCTTGCGGGTCCGGTCGTTCTTGTACATGCCGACGACCTGGGGGATCGTCATGTGCGATTCGTCGACGACGAGCAGCCAGTCCGGCGGGAAGTAGTCGAGCAGCGTCCACGGCCGGCTGCCGGGCTCGCGTCGCGAGAGATGGCGCGAGTAGTTCTCGATCCCGGTGCAGAACCCGAGCTCGCGCATCATCTCGAGGTCGAAGGTCGTGCGCTGGCGGAGGCGGGCGGCCTCGAGGACGCGCCCCTCGGCCTCCATCTCGCTGACCCGCTCCTCCATCTCGGCCTCGATGTCGACGATCGCGAGCTTCAGCTTGTCCTGGGGCGTGACGTAGTGGCTGGCCGGGTAGACGTTGACGTCCTTCCGTTCGGCGAGGAGCTCGCCGGTGAGCGGGTCGAGCTCGGTGATCCGCTCGACCTCGTCGCCGAAGAACTCGACCCGGACGAGGGTCTCCTCCGATGCCGGCTGGAACTCGAGCGTGTCGCCGCGGACCCGGAACCTCGCTCGCTGGAGGGCCTGGTCGTTGCGCTGGTATTGGAGGTCGACGAGCTGGCGGAGGACCGCGTCGCGGCGGTATGAGCCGCCCTGTCGCAGGCGGAGGACCGTTGCCCCGTAGTCGACGGGCGCGCCCAGGCCGTAGATGCACGACACGGACGCGACGATGATCACGTCCCGTCGCTCGAAGAGGGCATGGGTCGCGGCGTGGCGGAGCCGGTCGATCTCGTCGTTCCGGCTCGAGTCCTTCTCGATGTACGTGTCGCTCCGGGGCAGATACGCCTCGGGCTGGTAGTAGTCGAAGTAGCTGACGAAGTACTCGACCTTGTTCTCGGGGAAGAACTCGCGGAACTCAGCGTAGAGCTGCGCGGCGAGCGTCTTGTTGTGGGCCAGGACGAGCGTGGGCTTGCGGTGGGCCTCGATGGCCTTGGCAATGGTGTAGGTCTTCCCAGTTCCGGTCGCGCCCAGGAGGGTCTGGTGCTTCAGCCCCTTCTGGAGGCCGTCGACGAGGCGCTCGATCGCCTTCGGCTGATCGCCGGTCGGCTCGAACGGGGCGACAAGACGGAAGTCGGGCATGGGGTTGGA
>DATLVO010000351.1:0-4522 GCA_035577485.1 Verrucomicrobiia bacterium | reverse complement strand
ACGACACGAGGGAGGATGCCCGCGGCGTGCCCAGCAATCCGACGAACTCGACCCCCGGTCGATCGCTCGTCACGCGGAGGGCCGTGGTCGACATCGTTCGGGCCGCGACGCTCGGCTCGTACGGCGTCGTCGGCTTCGCCGGAGGCGGTCCGCTGGGCTGGCTAGCCGAACGTCTGGGAATCGAACCCCGCGGCATTCGTGTCACGCTCGCTGACGAGATCGGCGTCGAGCTGGACCTGGTCGTCGGCCACGGCCTGCCGATCGCCGAGGTCGCCCGCCAGGTCGACTCGGCCGTTCGCTACGCGGTCGGCCGCGCACTCGATCGCGAGGTCGGGCGCCTGACGATCCACGTGGACGGGCTGCGGGTCGTCCCGTTCGAGATCCACGACGAGCGGGCATCGGGTCATGGCGGGTCGGCCGGGGCGCCGTCGCGCGTTCGGCCGGACGACCTCGCCGGCAGCGGGACGGACGTCGCCTGATGGCCCAACCGAAGTGCGACGGCGCCGGCCTCCTGGATGCGATGCGGAGCGCCGTCGCCAATCTCGAGGTGGCCGTCGAGGAGATCAACGCGCTGAACGTGTTCCCGGTCCCGGACGGCGACACGGGCACGAACATGCTGGCGACGGTGCGCGCTGCGCTCGAGGAAGCGGAGGCGGTGGGCCGGGACGCGCCCGCCGATCGGGTCGCCGCCGCGGCCAGTCACGGGGCCTTGATGGGGGCGCGAGGAAACTCCGGCGTCATCACGAGCCAGATCCTGCGCGGGCTCGCCGAGGGCCTCGCCGGCAAGAAGCGGTTCTCGGGCCTGGACCTCGCCAACGCGCTGTCGATCGGAACGAAGACCGCCTACGGGGCGGTCAGCAAGCCCGTCGAGGGCACGATCCTGACCGTGATCCGCGAGGCATCGGCCGCCGCGGTCGAGGCAGCCGAGCGGGACGACGCCATCGAGTCGGTCCTTGCCGCGACCGTGGACGGGGCGAAGAAGGCCGTCGCGAAGACGCCGTCCCTCCTGGCGATCCTGCGCGAGGCCGGTGTCGTCGATTCCGGTGGCCAGGGGCTGTTCCGCCTGTTCGAGGGCGCGCTTCTCGGCCTCCGGGGCCGGCCCGTTCTCGCCGAGACGAGCTCTGCGGCGTCGCCCGGCACCGCACACGGCGAGGAGCGGCGGGTCGTCGCTCCGTCGTTCCGGGCCGGCGTCGCGGCGCTCGAGGAGGACGCGTTCGGATACGAGACCGTGTTCATCCTCACGGCCAACCAGGGCACGACCCTCGACACCGTGGCGATCCAGGGCCGCCTCGAGGCGATGGGCAACTCGGTCCTCGTCGGCGGCGATGGGCAGATGGTCAAGGTCCACGTCCACAACGAGCGACCCGACGAGGTGATCGCCTTCGGACTTTCGCTCGGAACCCTGACCCGGATCTCGGTCGAGAACCTCGACGCGATGGCCGACGATGTCCGGGAGGCGCGGGCGGGAGCGTTCGTCGGCGCGGCGCAGACGCCGGGAGCGTCCGCCGCGACCGCGGACCCGCAGGCCGACCGGACCTCCTCCGGCGTGCGCGTCGCCACCCGGCCGGCCGTCGAGGCGGGCACGACCGCGATCGCCGGAGACGACCTCCCCGAGCCGTCGACGAACGGAGCCCACGGCCCGCAACCGGTCGAAGTCGACGCGGCCCTCGGTCCCGCGTTGGTCGCGGTCGTGGCCGGCGAAGGTCTCGAGCGGCTGTTCCGCGATCTCGGCGTCGAGCACATCGTCCGCGGCGGTCAGACCGCCAACCCCAGCACGGGCGAGCTGCTCCGGATCGCCCGGCTCGCGAAGTCCCGCGAGGTGCTCCTGCTGCCGAACAACCCGAACGTCCGGCTGGCGGCCGAGCAGGCGGCGCGGATCTGCGAGGACCGTCGGCTCGTCGTCGTCCCCACCCGGAACGCCGCGGAGGGCATCGCCGCCATCCTCGCCTACAAGCCGAACGCCGACGCGGCGACGAACGCCGGTCCGATGACCGAGGCCGGCCGGGGCCTCGCGACGATCCAGGTCACCGAGGCCGTCCGCGACGCGAAGATCGGCGGCAAGAAGGTGAAGAAAGGCCAGACGATCGCCCTCGATCCCGACGACGGCCTCGTGGCGGTCGACGGCGACCGCGACCGGGCCGTTCTGAATGCCGTGGACACCTTCTCGCCGGGATCGGAGATCGTCACGATCTACTACGGCGAGGACGCGACGCTCGCCGAGACCGAGGCGATCGCCCGCCGGATCGGGGAGCATCTCGGCGCCGAGGTCGAGGTCGTCCACGGCGGCCAGCCCCACTACCGCTACCTGATCTCGGCCGAGTAGGGGAGTGGCGGGCCCGAGCACGCGACGCCCGCCCCGATCGGCGGGGGCGACCAGGACGGCCGCGCCGCCTCCGCCCACCGACCCGGTCGAGCTGCTCGACGCCGACCTCTCGGGCTCGGGCCTCGGGGCGGCGAACCTCCTGAAGCGGGCCGGCCGGCGGCTGGGCTTCCTGACGGTCCGCGAACTGCTCTTCCACCTGCCGCGCCGCTACGACGACCTGCGGGAGATGCGGAAGCTCGGGGATCTGCGTTACGTCGAGGAGGGGACCGTCGTCAGCGCCCGGGTCCACGTCGCCGACGTCCGCGTCGAGCCGTCCTTCCGGCGCCGGATCCAACGCACGATCGCCGTGCTCGAGGACGAGACCGGCACGATCGAGGCAACCTGGTTCGGCCGCCGGTTCATCGAGCGCCGCCTGTTCCCGGGTGCCGACGTCATCGTCTCGGGCAAGCTGAAGCACTTCGGCCGGAAGCTGACGCTCGACAACCCGGACTTCCAGGCTGCCGGCGCGGAGGGCGAGATGCTCCACGTCGGTCGGATCGTGCCGGTCTACCGCCTCACGGCCGGCCTCACCGCCGCGCGGCTCCGGATCGCGATGCGCGAGGCGCTGGATCGGGCGGGACAGGCGTATCCCGAGTACCTCCCGACCGAGATCGTGCGCGACGACGACCTCGTCGGGATCGTCCGGGCCCTCGAGGAAGCCCACTATCCGGCGTCGTTCGAGGGCCGCGACGCGGCGCTCCGTCGGCTTGCGTTCGACGAGCTGCTTGCCCTCCAGCTCGGGATGGTGGGGCGTCGCCGCCAGCGTGGCCGGGACGCCGCCCGGCCGATCCCGATCGCGCATTCGCTTGATGCGGACCTTCGGGCCACATTGACGGGGTCCCTCAGCCGCAAGCTGGAGCGGCCCGTCGAGCTCACGGTGGACCAGGCCTCCTCGATCGAGGCGATCCGCGACGATCTGGCCCGCCCGACGCCGATGCTCCGGCTCCTCCAGGGCGACGTCGGCTCGGGCAAGACGGCGGTCGCCGCATACGCCCTCGCGGCGGCCGCCCGGAGCGGCCAGCAGGGTGCCCTCCTCGCCCCGACGGACCTCCTCGCCCGTCAGCACCACGCGACGCTCGCATCGCTGCTCGAGGACGCGGGCGTGCCCGTCGAGCTCCTCACGGGCTCGCTGACCGCGGCCACGAGCCGCAACACGCTCGAGCTGATCGCCTCGGGGATGGCCCCCGTCGTCGTCGGGACGCACGCCCTGATCCAGGAACGCGTCAGGTTCAACGCGCTCGGCGTGGTCGTCATCGACGAGCAGCATCGCTTCGGGGTCGAGCAGCGCGGCCAGCTCGAGGCGAAGGCCGGCGGCCACGCGCCGCATGTCCTGCTGATGACCGCCACCCCGATTCCGCGCACCCTCGGCCAGGTCCTGTACGCCGATCTCGACGTCTCGGACCTGCGGACGCCGCCGGAGGGCCGGCTCCCGATCGCGACGGGGATCAAGCATCCCGACAACCTCGCCTCAACGTGGGAAAAGGTCCGGAGCGAGGCCGCTGCCGGACGCCGGACGTTCGTCGTCGTGCCGCTGATCGACGAGGCCGAGGCGAGCGCCGACGACGCCGCCGAGCCCACGATCTTCGACTCGTCCGCCCCCGCCGCGGAGGCCGAGTCGGTCCGCCTCCGGCAGCTCCTGGCACCGTCCCGGGTGGGGATGGTCCACGGCCGGATGAAGCCGGCCGACCGGGACGCGGAGATGACGCGGTTCCGCGACGGTGAGCTCGACGTGCTCGTCGGGACGACGGTGATCGAGGTCGGCGTCGACGTGCCCGAGGCGACGATGATGGTCATCGAGGGCGCCGATCGGTTCGGGCTCGCCCAGCTGCACCAGCTCCGGGGACGGGTCGGGCGGGGCACCGCGGTGAGCTTCTGCGTCCTCGTCAGCGACACGACCGACGAGACCGCCCGGGCGCGCCTCCAGGCCGTCGTCAAGACCCGGGACGGCTTCGAGCTCGCCGAGAAGGATTTCGAGCTGCGTCGCGAGGGCGATGTGCTCGGGCTGGCGCAGTCGGGGCTGCCGCGACTGCGGGTCGCGTCGCTCCAGAACCGGGAGCACGTCGCGCTCGCCAAGCGAGCCAGAGAGCACGCCGAGGCCCTGCTGGACGACTCCGGTCGTCTCCGGGGCGAGCACGATCGCCTCGCCCGCGAGCTCGAGCG
>DATLVO010000350.1:0-6903 GCA_035577485.1 Verrucomicrobiia bacterium | reverse complement strand
GGAGCGGTCGAGGGCGCGATCGACGCAGATGCGGCCGGACTGCCCGACGGCGCGCCGGACGCGGCGCCTGACGCGGCAGCCGAGGCCGATGCCGCCGGGGCGTACGTCCAACCCGGCGCCGCTCCGGATGAGCAGGCGGCGATCGCCGCACTCGCGACGACGGCGAGGATCGCCAGGAGAGGATTGGGCGGGCGACGCATCACGGCAGAGGACCTCTGGTGTCGGGCTCGTGGACGAGTTCGGATCGGGCGCGACGGGGAGATCGCGCCGTCCGAATCTACCGCCCGCGCGGGGAACCTGTCGCGGCGGTGTCCGCGAGCCCGAGGCGGATCGCGACCGCGGCCGCCTCGACCCGACCGGAGACCCGAAGCTTCGCCAGGATATTCCCGACGTGGACGCCGACGGTCTTCTGGCTGATGAAGAGCCGCTCGCCGATCTCGCGGTTCGTCCGGCCCTCGGCGATGAGGGACAGCACCTCGCGCTCGCGACGCGACAGCCCGAAGGTGTCCGTGCGGGCCACCGGCGCCTCCCCGACGACGCCCCGAACGAGTCGCGAGCGCTCCCCCGATCCACCGTCGAAGCCGATCGGCGGAGAATCGTGCTCGACGCCCTCGCCGCCGGGACCAACCGCGACGAGCGCCAGGTCGTGGCCGTTCGCGCCGGCGGTCGCGAGCGAGGCGGCGGCCGCGGCGGATCCGTCGACCTCTCCCAAGACCTCATCGACGTCCTCCGGGAGCACGATCATCGCCCGGCCCGCCAGCTCGCGGACCTCGCGCAACAGCGGCCGCGCCTTCAAGCCCGTGGCGATCCCGGCGGCCTCCTCGAGCGCCGTCTTCGCCCGGATCCGCGCGGAGCGGCCCTCGCCGCTGCCGAGGATCGCCTCGGCCTGGCGCCAGCGCGCCCGCGCAACCTCGTACGGGTTGGCCTGTTCCGTCCAGGCAGCGGCCAGGCGGTCCCAGGCATCGGGATCGTCGCGGCCCTCGAGGCGGTCGCGATGGGCCGCGGCCAGGGCGAGGTAGGCGTCGGCCTCGCGCCGGGAGCCGTTTGTCGCCCGCACGCCGGACCCTCGGACGGCCTTGCGGGCGGCCCCGACCACGTCCCGGGATCGCGTCCGGATTGCGGCCAGGCCGGCAAGGTCGCGCCGGATCGTCGCGTCGGCGGCGGCGGCGGAATCGACCTCGGCGACCGTCGCGGCCATCTTCGCGATCAGGCTCCAGTCCCCGGTGTCGCGGACCAGGTCCCAGCCGCGACTGGCGGCGCGACCGGCATCGGCATGATCACCTTGCCAGAGCGCGAACGAGGCGGCGGCGCGGTAGACGGGCACGGCGTGCTGGGCGTCGCTGACGGTGTCGAGCTCCAGGAGCATCTCCCCGAGGCGGCGTCCGGCCGTCTCCCCGGCCCGCGTCTCGATCTCGACCATCGCCAGGCTGTCGACGGCGGTGGCGAAGGCGAAGCCGGCGGGGCTCCATTCGAGACCCGTCGCGCTCATCGCGCTCGACTCGGGCCAGCGGCCGAGGAGGTACAGCGTGTCCGAGGCGTTGCCCCGCAGGAAGTTGCCGTAGACGGCCTCCAGCCCGGCCCGCCGGCTCGCCTCGATCCCCGCATAGGCGATGTCGACGGCCTCGCCACGGCGTCCGACCAGGTCGAGAACCGTCGTGAGGTTCGCGTAGACCCGGAAGAGCTCGTCGTGATCGCCGGCCCGCTCGGCCAGCTCGCGGGCCTGGTGGAGGAGGGCGACGCCCGCCTCCGGGTCGTCGCCCCAGCAGAGCGACACGCCGAGGGTCGTCGTCGCGTGCACGACCACGCTCTCCCCCACAGGTCCCGCCGCAGCCGCGATCCGGATGGCCTCTCGGGCCAGTCGCTCGGCATCGACGAACGTCCCATCGAGCATCTTGGCCTGGGCCAGCGCGGCGAGGACCGAGGCCCGATCGAGCGTCGGCTCGTCGGGGATGAGCTCGACGGCCCGCTCGAGCGCGGCGAGCGCACCGGCCCGATCTCCTGCGGCCCGGCGGTACCGCCCCAGCCGCTCGTGCAGGAGCCCGATCGCGACACGGTCCCGTCGCTCGTCGAACCCGCCCAGGACCGACTCGATGTAGGCGACAGCTCGGGCCGGGCGGCCGGCTGCGAACGCCACCTCCGCCGCTCGGAGCTGGAGCGGCGTCGCGACCTCCGGATCCCAGCCGGAATCCCGGGCGCGGGACGCAGCGGCACCCGCTCCGGCCGCCTTTCGGCCGGCGCTGCGACCGGCCCCGACGTCGCTGTCCATGCTTCGCGCATCGCGGGCCGGCTCGACGAGGCTCAGCGCGAGCTCCAGCTCGATCAACGCGTCCTCCGGGGCATGGATCGCCTCGGCGCGGCCGGCGGCATCGACGGCCGCGGCGAAGGCGCGGTCGGCGACATGCGCCTCGACCCAGTGGCGGGCGGCCGCGCCGGGATGGCCGACCAGCCCGGCGCCGAGGGCCAGGTGGTGGCGGTAGCGAATCCGCGGCAGGAGGTCCGCGGCGGCGGCCCGTCGGATGTGCTCATGCCGGAACGCGATCCCGTCGTCCTCGACGACGAGGATGCCCGCCTCGATCGCCTCGTCGAGACCCGCGATCAGGTCGGCGTCGAGGGCGCCCTCGCCGCGTCGCGGCAGCGTCGTCGACCGGGGTGGCAGCCGATCGGCCGCCGTGTCGAACGCCGCGGCGGCGGCGGCGAGCTCGTCGCGACTGACCGGTCGACCGGCCAGGGCGACGAGGCGCATCACGCGGCGGCTCTCCGTCGAGCGGCGCGCGAGGCGGGCGATCACGAGGGCATCGAACGAGCCGGTCAGCGACGTGTCGGAGATCTCGCGCCGCGCGGCCAGGAGCTCCTCGGCGACGAGCGGCATCCCGCCGGATCGCTCCGAGACGAGGACCAGGGCGGATGCACTTGGGCGCTCGCCCTCGATCGCCTCGACGAGCTCCGCGAGCTCGGCCCGGTTCAGCGGCTGCATCGCGATCTGGGAGGGCACACGGCCGGCCGTTCGGGGCATGCCGGCGAGCGTCGCCGTGAGCGGATGGTCCCGGGTCAGCTCGTCGGACTGGTACGTCGCGACGAGGCAGATGCGCTGGCGGCGCTTGAGCCGCGCCAGGAACGCGACGAACGCCCGGGTCGCCGCGTCGGCGTCGTGGAGGTCCTCGAGGACAAGCAGGACGGGCTGCCGCTCCGAGAGCCGCCCGACCACGCCGAGGAGTCCCTCGAGGACGCGGCCCTGGCGACGCTCGGCCGCGGTGACCGTCGGCCGGTCGGGAAGAACCCCGAGGGGCCCGAGGCGCGCCTGGAGGTCCGGGAAGAGACGGACGATGTCCTCGGTCGCCGGGCCGACGAGCTCGGCGAGCTCAACATCCGATGCGGCACGGAACGCCGGGCGGAGGGCCCGGAGCACGGCCCCGTACGGATCGTCGGCACCCGCCTGGTAGGAGCGGGCGCGCAGGATCGCGAACGGCTCGTCGAGCGCCTGCAGGCGGCGAGCCGCCTCGTCCACGAAGCGCGAGACGCCGACGCCACCGGCGCCATGGACGAGGACCGTCGTCGCGTCCCCGTCGGCCGCCTCCTCGAGTGACGGGGCGAGTCGGACGAACGCGACGTCACGGCCGACAAAGCGCGCGCTGCTCATCGACGCGGGCATGACCGCATTCTACGGGCCCTCATCGCCCCGGTTGGCCGTGATCCACCGATCGATGCGGCGTCGGGCCGCCATCGCGGCCCGGGATCGTTAAGCGCGCGCTCTGGCTTGGAGGAAGGCAGACAAGACGTCGTCGTCGACGTCGGCGGTCCACGTGCTGGATGCCGCGCTGTCGGTGACGACCTCGCCCAGGGTCATCTTGTGGAGCCAGCCCTGTCGGCCATCCGGGCAGAGCACCAGCCAATACGAGCCGGACCGCTCGAGCAGCTGCACCTCGTCGCCCTGATCGAGCTGGCCGATATCGGCGGAGCGCAGCTCGTCCGGCGCGTCGAGGAGCCGGACCACGCGATATCGGATCACGCGTCGCTCCTTGCCGTCGCCGCCGGCCGCGCCGCCGTCGAAGCTCATCCGGTTCGCTCCCTGGACGTAGCGCGTCGGGTCGGCCTTGCGTGCCTCGAGGAGCGAGGGTCGGCGCCAGCGGGGCATGCCGGCCTCGGAATCGACCGGGAGCAGGGTGGGTGCCCGCACCACGCCGGCCGCGACGTCCCCCCGCGGCACGTCGGCCTGGCCGCGAGCGGCGTTGGCGTGGAGGACCTCGTCCGGGGCGGGCGGCTGCCCGTCACGCCGCTTCTTGCCGAAGATCGCGAAGGCGAAGGCCATCGCCGCCCCGCCGGTCGTGCCGACGAGCAGCGGGATCGACGTGATCGCCGGCGGCTTGTCGATGCCGAGCACCTGGAGGGCGCTCGCGAGGCCGCCCCAGCCCGGTCCGCCGGTCTCGACTCGGCCCGGGTCACGCGCGCCCGCGCCCGGATCGCCGTTCCCGGTGGACGTCGTACCGTTGCCGCCCGTCGTCGCGCTCGGGCTGCCGAACGCACTGTCAACCGCGCCGGCGCCGGTCTCCGAGCGGTCGGGATTCCCGGCGTCCATGACCGATCCGGGTGCGCCGCTCGTCCCATCGACGCCGTCGCCGGAGCCGGGCGTGCCGGCGTCGCCGCCGAACCCCGTCGTACCGGCACCGGGCGTCGTCGGTCCGTCGGTCGTGCCGCCGGTCGTGGAGCCGTCCGACCCGGTGCTGTCGCTCGAAGGCGTCGGCGTTGGCGTCGCCACGGAATCGCCCCCCGGAGCGGAGGTCGGCGTCGGCTTCGGGGTCGGGACGGGTGTTGGATCCGGCTTCGGGGTGGGGCTCGGCTTCGACGCGGTGATCGTGACCGTGGGCCCGGCGATGGCATCGGTGAACCGATCCCGACTGAGGGCGTCGAAGCTGACCTTGTGCACGCCGACGGCGAGGGTCGTCGACCAGGTGTGTCGGACGCCCTTCTTCCAGTTCGTGGTTCCGTCGGCGATCATCGTGTGGCGCGTGCCGTCGACGATCACGACGACGTGGTCGGCCGGCGAGCCTTCGCGGTTGCGATAGCTGACGGCGAAGTGGATCGTCGTGGTCGGGTGGCCGGCGGTCGGCGAGACGGAGGGATCGAAGAGCTTCGTCGGGCCCTCGACCGCGAGCACGGGGACGACCAGGCCGAAGGCGATCAGGATCGCCGCCCACAGCGCCGCGAGCGGGATGACCGCCGAGCGCCGGGACCTGGATCGATTTCCCTGCACGAGCTGCACGCGATGAGGCCTCCGCTCCGGACGGGATGCCGGTGCTCAGCCAAGAGTGCGTGGGCGGGTGGGGGCTCGCAATGGTACGGGTGTCCCACCCGGCACGGTCGGAACGCCGGACCATCCCGTGCCGGATGCACGAGGGTTTCGGTTCGCGTGGGCGGTGCGGTACGGTCTGCTGCAGTCGATGGGCCGGACGCCGCGTCCGGCGTGACCCGAACTGGTCATACCCGTGCGCTCGCCCAGGCGTGACGATCGCCAAATGCAGGTCCTCGCGTCCCACCGATCCGCTCGCCCCCCGCTGGTTCCCGTGGTCATCGGAGGCACGGTCGGGATCGTGCTGCTGAGCGGCGGCATCTTCCTCGCCTGGCTCGCCCTGGCGACGCCCGTCGTCGGGAGCCTCACGCCGAACGCGGTCCGTCCGGGGATCGCCCAGCTCGCCATCGGCGGCGTCGTCTGGGGACTCGCGCTCGTCGCACCACCGTCGTTCGCGATCGTCGGTGCCCTGCGCCTCGGGCGCGTCCTCCGCGCGGTGTTCGCCCGACCCGCCCCGCGGCGGATCACCCAGCTCTCGGCGGCGCTCGGCGACGAGTACATCGTGGCCGAGGACGTCCGGCTTCCGGACGGGCGGCTGATTCGCGACCTGGTCATCGGGCCGTTCGGGCTGGCGGTGCTGAGCGAGCTGCCGCCGCAGAAGGCCACCCGGCACCAGGGCATGGCGTGGGAGATCCGGGGCCGTGACGGCCGATGGATGCCCTACGAGCACCCCGTCGAGCGAACGGCGCGCGACGGCGAGCGGGTCCGCCGCTGGTTCGGATCCCAGGAGCGTGACTTTCTCGTCAAGGTGTACAGCGCGGCGGTCACGACCGATCCGACCGTTGCCCGGACGGCGACCTGTGCCGTGATCGAGCCGGGTCAGATCGTGGCCTGGCTCACCGGGCTGCCGCCATCACGTGCTCTGACGGAGGAGCGCCGCCAGATCGTGGTGGACCAGGTCCGCACGCTCCTATAGGCGGGGCGGTCCCACGCCCAGGACGGCGGGTGGGGATGGTAGGGGAGCCAGGACTCGAACCTGGAACCAGCGGGATATAAGCCCGCCGCTCTGACCATTGAGCTACTCCCCCGCGGCGATCCTACCCCGTCGGCCGTTCGGCCGGCGTCAACGGCTCAGCTTTCGGGCTGGCCGAGGATCCTGCCGGCGAGGGCGCGCAGGCTGAGGGGACGGGGGCTCAGGGTCGGCTCGGCCTCGCCGGCGATCGCGAGGCGGCGACCGGCGTGGGCTCCACCCGGCGCGTAGACGTGGGCCGGCAGATTCGCCGCGAGCTCGCGCTCCTCGTCGGTCATCACGGCCTCGATCGGAAGATCGTCGGGATCGAACGGCCGCTCGGCGTCCGGGACGATGCGCAGCGGTCGCGCGTAGGCCGGCGCTCCGTACAGCTTCGGCAGCGCGACATGCTGCTCTTCGATCGCCACAATGGACTCCCCGATGCTGGGCCGGATACCCGACCCCCGGATGATATCCATCCGAGAGTACCGCGGAATAGTACGAATGGGCCATTCTCTTGCAGCGGGAACGCGCGGGAAGTGGTGCGCACCGGCACAACGCGTTGAACTCGGGGGCGCGCCGATGACGGTCCGGTCAGCCGATCAGGGGC
>DATLVO010000349.1:0-4096 GCA_035577485.1 Verrucomicrobiia bacterium | reverse complement strand
CCCATTCTTGATGCGGTTCGCTGCATATCTCATGCCCGTTTCGGCATTTTTTGGCATCCGGAGGATCAGGCTCGTCGGCCTCGCTCAGCCCCACCCAGGGTCGATCCGGCGACGCGGCTTTCGGGGTCGATGGTGGATCACGCCGAGCTGTCCCTCGACCGCCGCCCGAAGCCGCGCGTACCTGAACATCCGCAACCGCGGCATCCGGCCGCGTTCGATTCTCGAGATCGTGGTCTGGTCGAGCCCGGCGAGCTCTTCGAGCTCCCGCTGGGTGGCCGGGATGGCAAGCCGGAGCCGGCGGATCTCGGCACCCATGGCCTCGATCGCGGCCTGGACCTCCGGACCGCCAACGTAGAAGTCGTGCATCGACGAAGCAAAGCACGACGCGGTTCACGTCAGCTCATCAGGTTGGCCGCAAGCGCTGCGCATCCGCTTTGCCCGCGCTTCATCGCCGATCACTCGATGCCTCGTGGGGCATATTCGATGCCGTACCCACGCATCGCACGCAACGAAGGGCATATCTCATGCCAAGAACGGCATCACGAACGGAGGGGGTGTTGGCCGGCGGCGACCCAGCAGGAACGGAGGGGTGTTGGCCGGCGGCGACCCAGAGCAATCCTCGACCCTTACTGCCGGGAGATCCGCCACGCTTCCCGGAGGCCGATCCGCCCACCCGTCCGCAGGATCACGCCGGAATAGACGCGGCCGCCCACCACGAAGAGGACCCAGATCGTGGCCACCGTCAGCGCGGCCGACACTACGACCTCCCACGGCTCGATCGCACCGAGGGCGGTCCGGAGCGGGACGACCATCGGCGCAACGGGCGGGATGAACGTGGCGATCCGGGCGGCCGTTCCGCTCGGGTCGTCGAGGGCGACGATCAACGAGAAGAAGTACGCGCCCATCGCGATGAAGCTGACCGGGCTCGCCGCGTTCGAGGCTTCCTCCATCCGCGACGCGAGCGCGCCCAGCACCCCGAGCGCCGTCGAGTAGAGGGCATAGCCGAGCCCGAACCACAGGAACAGCTGCGCGACGGCTCCGAACGTCGCCGGCGGCAGCGTGAACCGGTGGGCGGCGACGCCCGCGCCGAGCCCGACGACGACCATCAGCACGAGCTGGACCAGGCCGAGCAATCCGATCCCGAGGACCTTGCCCATGAGCAGATCACGGGCATCGACCGTGGACAGCACGACCTCGACCACGCGGCTCTGCTTCTCTTCGACCACGCCCGTGAGGACCCAGGTCCCGAACGTGAAGATCGAGATGAAGAGGAGGATCACGCCGACGTTGGCGAAGAGGAACGAGGTGTCGCGGTTCGGGTCGGCCGGGGTGAGCTCCCGGAACGTCAGGCTCGGGCCGCTGGACAGGCTCGCGCCCACGATCTGGCCGAGCGATCCGTTCTTGCGCTCCTTGACGACGAAGGTCGGCAGGCCGCCGTCCGACGGGACGACGAGGAGCCCATCGAGTGAACCGCTTCGCAGGTCCCCCTCGCCCGTGGCTTCGTCGGGGACCTGCTCGGTCTGGATCTTGACGTTCGAGGCCGCCGAGATCACCCCGAGCTGTGCGTAGAAGGTCGGGGGCGGGTTGCCGACGATCCCGAGCCGGTTGGTCCCGGTCGCGCCGCCGATGAGGCTCGGCAGGAAGATGCCCGCCAGGATGATCCCCATCGTGAGCCCCAGGGAGAGGAGGAAGGCTCGGCTGCGACCGCGCTCGATCAGCTCGCGGCGGGCGACCAGCCAGACGGAACGCCAGCGGCTCATCCCTGGACCACCTCCATGAAGAGCTCGGAGAGGGCCGGTGGTTGGAACGCGAACCGCCGGACCGTCCCGGCGGCCGAGGCCGCGGCGAGGATCCCCGCCAGGTCCGCGTCCGCGCCGACGAGCAGCCGGACGAGATCGCCCCTGCGCTCGACGACGGTCAGGTCGCGCCGACCGTCCAGCCAGCTCCCGCCCGCGCCGACCACCTCGACGTCGAGGTGACGGCGCGCCGACGCCGCCCGCAGCTCGTCGATCGCCCCGTGGGCCACGATCTTGCCGCGGGCGATGATCACGACGTCCTCGCAGATGTCTTCGACCAGATCGAGCTGATGACTCGAGAAGAGCACGCCGACGCCCGCGGCCGCCCGCTCGCGGAGGATCTCGGACATCGTCGCGATGCCGAGCGGATCGAGGCCCGAGAACGGCTCGTCGAGGACGAGCAGCTCGGGATCGTGGACGAGCGCGGCCCCAAGCTGGACCCGCTGCTGGTTGCCGTGGGAGAGGTCCTCCAGCTTCGATCGCGCCCGATCGGCGAGGCCGAGTCGCTCGAGCCAGCGCGCGGTCGCGGCCTTGGCGTCCCGCGCGGTCATCCCGTGATGCTGGGCGAAGTAGCTCAGCTGGTCGGCGACGCGCATCCGGGGGTAGAGCCCGCGCTGCTCGGGCATGTAACCGAACCGGAGTCGCGCCGTGCGGTCGATCGGCTGGCCGTTCCAGCGCGTCTCGCCGCGGTCCGGCCGGACGAGGCCGAAGACGCAGCGCATCGCCGTCGTCTTGCCCGCGCCGTTCGGGCCGAGGAAACCGACGAGGCGACCCGGGGTTGCAGCGAAGCTTGCGCCGTCGAGGGCGACGACCGTTCCGTAGCGCTTCGCGAGGTCGATGATCTCGAGCATCTGCGGGTGCTGAACTCCGTGGCTGGGTCGTGGCCGGTTCGCACAGTCTGGCCGACATCAACGGGACGTGAGGGCGCCCCCGGCCCATCCGGGCCGGGGGCGCCTACCGCATCGCGGAGCGGATCCGATCGCCCTACTTGACGACGATCGTGCCTGTCATGTTCGTGTGGACGTCGCAGCGGAAGAAGTACGTGCCGGCCGCGAGCGCCGGAACGACCTGGTCGCTCTTCGCGCTCGTGATGATCTGGCCGACCGAGATCTTCTTCGAGGCGCTCGAGTCCTGGTAGATCGCGACGTTGTGCGGCGCGCTGTCCTGGTTGTCGAAATGGAGCGTCACGTTCTTGCCGGCCGCGATCTCGACGGTGGTCGTCGTGAACGCCAGGTTCTTCGCGACGATCGTGGGGCCGTTCGGATCGATCGGGCCGGACGGGACGGGCTCGGCGGCGGTGCTCGAGCAGGCGGCGCTGATCGCGACGAGGGCGACGAGACCGATCGTGAGGAGAAGGCGCTTCATGTCGGGCGGTGCTCCGTGATGCGAAGGAGTCGGGGTGGACAGACGTGCGGAACCCGGGGTCGGCCGGGTTCCGCGATCGGGCTGGGTCAGGCGCCGGCCGGGCCGGTCGCTGGGCGGCGGCCGAGCTTCGAGGTCAGCAGCGCGAGCTCGCTCTTGACGACCTTGACGGGGTTGCCGTCCATCCGGGCGAAGTCGATCGCGAGCAGCGTGATCAGGACGACCTCGATGGCCTTGGCGATGTAGGCCGTCGAGTAGTAGGGCCCCTGGACGGCCCAGGCGACGATCGCGGTCGCAGCGTAGCCCATCAGGCCGAGGCGGATGACCCAGCGGAAGCGGATCGCGAGGCCGAGCGGGACGATGATCGCGATCGCGGCGACGACATAGCCGGTCGCGTTGAGGGTGAACAGGAGCCCGCCGAGCGTCGAGTGGATGTAGGCGGTGCCGAGCACGAGGCCGACGATCGCGATCCGGATGATCACGTCCACCGGCCGGAGGCTGCTTCGGGAAGTCATCGTGGCGAATACCTCGGTGAGGAAGGGTTGGTCGCCGCACGTCATCGGCGTCTGGCCGGATCGTCGCCGCGGCGGCGCGTGGCCGACCGTCGGCTGGTGTCTCCAACGACGCCCGTCGTCCGGAGGCGAAGCGGACCGTCCTCCGGCCGGTCCCGGGCGGTCGTCCGACGGGCCCGGAGCGAGACACATGACGTAGGCGACGCGGCCGGCGGTCGATCCCCGCCCGTCGGGGCGCGTCGTATCCTCCAGACGTGGCCACGACCCGTCCGCGCCGCCGCACCCGTTCCGTCGCCGCTCCGGTAGGCGACGCCTCGAACGGCACCGGCGCGACCAACGGCACGGCCGGCACCGGTCCCACGCGGACGAAACGCCCGCCGCTGCTCGACGAGGCCGATCGGGGGATCCTCCACCACGCGCTCGAGG
>DATLVO010000348.1:0-10377 GCA_035577485.1 Verrucomicrobiia bacterium | reverse complement strand
CGGGCCCAACCCAGGCGCATCGGAGCTCCCGTCGTCCCGACGTCGTGGTCATCGTCGGAAGCCTGCTCGACAGCTCGACCAGTGCCGCCGTGCGGACGGCGCGGCGTCGCTGGCCGCTGTCCCTCGTGATCGCGCTCGCGGAGACGCACCGGGCCGACGAGGGCGTCACCCTCGTTCGACAAGGCGCAGACGCCTGGCTGGCGCCGAACGAGGGTCTCGACGCCCTTCGATCGCTTCTGATGCGGATCGCCGCCGGTGAGCGGGTGCTCGTGCCACCGACCGCGTTGGGCCAGATCGCGTCAACGCTCGGCCAGGGATCCGCGGACCTGCCCGCCAGCGGCCGGCCGTTGACGAGCCGCGAGAGCCAGGTCCTCGAATGCTTCACGAAAGGCCTCCCGCGGGACGAGATTGCGGACCTGCTCGGCATCAGCCAGGCGACCCTCAGAACGCACGTCCAGAACATCCTGCGCAAGCTCGATGTCCACTCCATCGATGACGCCATTTCCGTGGCCGTCCGAGACGGCGTCGCTCATCCGTCTGCGATCGCCATGGCGGACGTCTCCGCCGGGATGCCTCCCGTCGTTGCGCCGCGGCGTACGTAGGAGGGCATCCCCCAAACGGCATCGACGGGTTGGCCGTCACGCCTATTGACCGATTCGCTGGGTTCCCCCGTGATGTCGTGGACCAACGGCCGCTCGGGGGTTCACGATGGCGGAAGGAACGCACGCCCGCAGACAGCTCCTGTACCCACTGGTGTACGTGGCCAGTCTCACGCTGGTTGCGGTGAGCTCGCTGTCCCTGGCGATCCTCGGGCGCGAGCACGTGGTCAACGCCGCGATCGATGTCGCGGTCGGCGACGACCAGGCGATCGTGCGAGGGTTCGTCGAGGCGAATCTGACCGCGACCGACCTCGACGGCGGCCTGCTCTCGAAGGACCGGCAGGCGGTCCTCGAACCGCTCCTCGCCGATCTCGTCCGACGGTATGGCTACCGCGACATCGCGGTCGTCTCGTCGCAGCTCGTCGAGCCCCTCGCGGCGTCCGCCGACGGTGGGTCGGCTGTGCCGGTTTCCCCGGGCACGACCAACGCGCTCTCCACCGGCCGCTCGGGCGCTCAGGTCGTCCCTGGCGATCGCGCCGCCACGCCGCAGCAGGACCTCGTCGAGACGATCCCCGTCGTTCGGGGCGGCGAGGTGCCTCTCGTGTTCCAGATCCGGCGCGACGCGGCCCCGATCCTGGCTCGAGCGGGCGAAGCGTTTCGCGACGTCGTGATCGTGACCCTGTCCGCCGCGGTCGTCCTCGCTGCACTCCTCCATGCGATCTTCCGCGCCGCCAACAGCCGATTGCGGAAGCAGGAGGCCCAGCTCGCCGAGAGCCGCCGACGAGATCCGCTGACGGGTCTTCTGAATCACGGAGCCGCGGTCGCGGCGTTGACCGAGATGATCGAGGTCGCACGCCAGGACAGCAGCTCGATCGGCATTGCCCTCGTCGATATCGACAATTTCCGGCTCTTGAACGATGTCCACGGGTCGTCGGCCGGGGATCAGGCCTTGTCGCTCGTTGCCGATGCCTTCCGCGCGGAGGCCGAGCATTGGACGGTCCTGGCGCGCTACGGTCCCGACGAGTTCATGGCGATCGCGCCGACCGCCGTCGCCCGCGAGCTGCCAGCCGCAGCCCAGCGCATCCGAAACCGGCTCGAGTCGGGTCACCTGCAGCTGCCTGGCGTCGAACGCCTGCCCGTGACGGTCAGCGTCGGCATTGCCTATTTCCCATTCCATGCCGGCAGCGTCACCGAGCTCGTCTCGGCCGCAACCACGGCCCTCGCCGAGGCAAAGGCAGGCGGGGGCAACGAGATCTCCATTGCCGACGCCTGGACGAGCGAACCCCGCACGCCACACACGACCTTCGATGTCCTCCAGGGCCTTGTGCTGGCGATCGACCGGAAGGATCGCTACACGAAGCTCCATTCGGAGGACGTCGCCGCATATGCCCTCTTCCTGGCCGGCCGTCTTGGACTTCCGGACGAGATGCTGAAGAGCCTGCGGATCGCCGCCCTGCTGCACGACGTTGGTAAGATCGGCGTCCCGGACGACATCCTGCGAAAGCCCGGGCGCCTGACGCCGTACGAGTACGAGATCGTCAAGCAGCACGTCGCGCTGGGCGACCTGATCGTGCGCGACGTTCCCGATGTCGAGCACATCCGCGAAGGCGTTCGCTATCACCACGAGCGCTGGGACGGCCAGGGATACATGGTCGGCCTGGCCGGCGAGAACATCCCGTTGATCGCCCGCATCCTGGCCGTGGCGGATGCCTTCTCGGCCATGACGACCAGCCGTCCATATCGAAAGGCCCTCCCGGCCGAGCGCGCGCTCGACGAGCTCCGTGCCGTCGCGGGAACCCAGCTCGATGGCCAGCTCGTTGCGTCGTTCGTGGCGGCCATGGAGCAGGACCCGGATGCCCCACGACCCGGCGCCTTCCGAAGCCCGGACCTTCTCTGGAAGCCGGCCACGAGGGCCGCGTGATGCCGCGAACGAGGAGTGCCGCCGAGATGCGACGGTGGCGCCGGCGGTTTCGGACGTGGTCTGGCGCGCTCGTCGCGACCGGGCTCCTCGTGGTGGCGCTGATGGCCCAGCCGGTCGCCGGTGTCGACGCGGTCCCGGGTTTGCCGGGACCGTCGCTGCCGCTTCCCTCGCTGCCCGTGCCCACGTTGCCGCCGCTCCCGGTGCCGACGCTGCCGCCGCTGCCCGTGCCGACGTTGCCACCGCTCCCCACGCCGACGGCGCTGCCAACGCTGCCGCCGGTCCCGACGCTGCCGGTGCCGACTCCGTCGCTCCCCTTGCCGAGCGGTTCCTTCCTGCCGAGCCCCCTGCCATCGCTGCTTCCGACGGGAAGCCTGCTGCCAACCCCGGGCCCCGGTGGTCCATCGGGATCACCTCCTCCGACCCCATCGGACCCAGGGCCGGCGGGCTCGGGGACCCTGCTGATTGCGCTCGTGTCTGCTGCACCGTCCGGCGACCCGACGGTGCCGGCGAGCGGCCCGCTCGTTCCCGATGGACAGGGACGATCCCCGTTCGACTTCGGCGTGCCCGGGCTGATCATCGGCGTGCCGATTGCCCTCGTCGTGCTCTTCGTGATGCTTCAGGTCGCCGGTGGGGCGGCGTGGCTACCCGTGGTTCGGCGATGGCTCGGGCGAGGTCTGTGACCCCGGGCCGTCGGCGGAAGGTCGGCTGAACGGGCACCGCAGGGGAGCTAGGACGCGCCTTCGAATACGGCCGTGTTGAGAATCTTCTCGAACACGGCCCGGGCATCCGGGCCGGAACCGGGATACGAGTGGCCGAGGAACGTCACCCGCTGGCCCCTGACCTCGAGGATCCAGACCCGAGCGGTCTCGTTGAGGCCCTGCACCCACCAATACCCGCCCGGCGAGTCCTGCCACAGGTAGAACTCATCGAGGTCGCACGGCAGCGAGGCGGGGATCGCGAGCTCGATGTACGTCGTCGCGTATCCTGCGATCGTCGTCTGGACCGGGGCCGTGGCGGTCGTGTTCGGAACCTTGCCAAGGGCGCTCGCCAGGTCGCCGATCGTGGGCCCGACCTTCGGGCTCCGCTGGCGATGCGAGCAGGGATCCGCGAACGTGTTGTCCACGATGCTCACGACGAAGGCCATGCCAGCGGGTGGGCTGGACGTCCCGCGCTCCGCGACGAATTGGGACGACTGCCAATCCGCCGGAATCTGCACGGTGAGTCGCAGGGCCGGACCGGACAGGTCGGTCCCCGCAACCAGCATGTGCGCGATCTGCGAGCCGGAGCTCGGCGCCGGCGACGGTTGGACCACCGACGGAGACGCAACCGGCGACGGAGCGACCGACGCGACGGATGGACCGACCGACGCGACGGATGGACCGACCGTCACGACGGATGGACCGACCGCAGCCGGACCACAGGCCACGAGCGACACGACGATCGCAGCCGCGAAGCCGATCCTGAGCGAGCTGTTCACTGGACGGAGCCCTCCCGGCCGACCGCGTGGGGCCGCGCCGTCTCACTGCGGCATCCGGGTCGCCGTGACCCTTCCGCGGGAGCGCGGGCATGTCCAGCGCCTCCGCCCGCTATGAGTCCGGGGCAGCCGCCGTCGTTCCATCTTTCGCCGGCGGATCGGTCGGCCGGCGCCTCGGGGTGCAGATGGAACGACTCGCTTGCCACCCGACTCAATGATGGGTGAGGGCCGCCGCTCGGCTGCCACACACCGGATGTCCGATGCAGCGAGACCTCGTTCTCCGCGCAAGGAACGGCGACCACGACGCCTTCACGGCGCTCGCCGGGGAAGCGTTCGATCGACTGCATCGAACCGCGCGACTGATCCTGCGCAGTGACGACCGGGCAGCGGACGCGGTCCAGGACTCGCTCACCTCCGCGTGGCTGCACATTCGCGCCGTCCGCGACCCCGACCGTTTCGATGCGTGGCTCCATCGGCTGCTCGTCCACGCCTGCTATCGGGAGGCGCGGCGGGTCCGGCAGCGGGAGGTCGTCGAGATCCCGATGACCGCACCGGACGGGCGTGGCCAGGGCGACACCCAGGACGTCACGGCCATGCGCGATCAGCTCGAGCGCGGCTTCCGCCACCTGACTCCCGAGCAGCGCGCCGTGCTCGTCGTCCATCACTACCTGGGGTTGCCGGACGCCGAGGCCGCCGTCGTCCTCGAGATCGCCGTCGGCACCTTCAAGTCCCGGCTGCACCGCGCCTCAGCCGCCCTCCGGGCGGGCATCGAAGCCGACGACCGCACGCCGACCGCGGCCACGGAGTCCCTGGCATGAACCGACACGACGACTTCGACCGAACGCTTGCTGCCTGGTTCGAGTCCGAGGCGCTCGCGCCCGCGCCCGCGGAAGGTCTCGAGCGGATCCTCGACGGCACGCGCCGGCGAAGGCCGCGCCCTTCGTGGCTCGCCGCCGCCGGCAGTCGCTGGGTCGGGGACGCGCCGACGACCGGTCTCCGATCGCTCCCGCGCCTCGACGTGCGCTGGTCGACCGCGCTCGTCGTGCTCCTGGTCGTCGCTGCGCTGGTGGGTGGGGCGATCCTCATCGCCGCCCGGCTGCGTCAGCCGACGCCGCTTCCCACCGGCCGGCTGGGCCACCTGGCCTACGCCGTCGACGGCGACCTCTACCTGGCCGACTGGGACGGGGCGAACCCGGTCAAGGTCGTCGACGGCGTGCCGGACGGCGGACCCCTGTGCCAGGATGTCGAGGGGGAAGGGCGGATGTGGTCGCCGGATGGGCAGTACCTCGCCTATCGGTCCGGCTGTCGCGGGTCCGTCGAGCTCGTGGACCCACAAGGGCAATCCGTCGCATCGTTCCCGGGCCAAGGCTGGCTCGTGTCGTGGTCACCCGACTCCCGGCGCATCGCGACGTGGGTGGATCTCGGCAGGACCGTCGGCATCTACGGGGTCGATGGCGTGCGCCAGGCGCTCCTCACGGTGCCGCCCGGATGCCCGGCGCCGGGCGACTTCGACCCGGTGTGGTCGCCCGATGGCAGCTCGGTCGTGATCGTGCCTTGCGAGGTGCCGGTCGACGGCAGCACGCCGCGGCATCTCGGACCGGACGACCCACGATCGCACTTCCAATGGGCCTACGCGCCCGACGGAGCTCGGGTCGCCTACGTCGCCGGCGGATCGCTCTTCGTTGCGGCGCGCGACGGGTCGCAGCACCGCGTGTTGATCTCGGGCGGCCTGGAGTTCGGTCCGCGCTGGTCACCGACCGGTGATCGCATCGCCTTCACCGTGAGAACCGCTCCCGACCGTTTCGACCTTCGGGTCGTCGACGTCGCGAGCGGGCAGGTCACGCAGCTTGCCGACGTTCGGGGTGTCGGCGCCTCGTTCCTGGTCGGCTTCTCACCCGAGGGCGATCGGATCCTCTACTGGGCGGGTGTGGACGACGTCCCGTCGCTGTGGAGCGTGAACACCGACGGCTCGCACGCCCAGGTGCTCGTCACCGGCGCCGGATGGGGCGACTGGCAATCGCTACCGGCGGGGTCGTGAAGCCGAAACGGTCTGGTCGCGGCTGTCGAGCCGGCGGGCATCGCGGATCCCGCAGGATCAGGCGCTCCGGGGTGGCCAGAACAGCGGCTGGTCCTTCTCGTAGACCGTGACCCGGTACCCGTCGGGATCGGCCATCGCGAAGGTCCGCCCGAAGGGCCCGTCGAATGGCTCGAGCAGGATCGGGATCCCGGCCGCGACGACCTCGTCGTACAGAGCCTGAGAGTTCGCGGCCCGCCACCACAGCTGGATCGTCGTCGTCTCGGGTGACGGTCCCGGCTGGCCCGGCCGACGGACCGAGCTGATCGCGAACGTCGGCCAGCCGACGAACGACACGGCGTCGGGCCCGAAGTCGAACGGGTCGCGAACGGCACCGAGGTAGCGCTCGTAGAAGTCGGCCGATCGACCGACATCGCTGACCGCGATCGAGATGAACCCGGGGCTTCCCGTGACCGCTGCCTTGCCCACGCCGACACCTCCTCGCCTGCATTCGCGTGCCCGGAGCCTATCGCGTCGGCGTCGGTCGCACCCGGACGCGCCCTTCGAGCGTCCCGTCGGCCGGACCGCCGACGGTGGGGTAGCGTTTGCCCGAGCGGCGCGATCGCGCGGGCGAGATCGACGGAGGGCGAGCGGCTGATGACGGAAGCGGCACCCACGCGGGTCGGGTTCATCGGTGCGGGGGTGATGGCCCGGAGCCACCTCGGCGACATCCTCCGGCGAACGGACACGGAGGTCGTCGCCCTCTGTGAGCCGTCGCCGGCTGCATACGCGGCTGCGGCTCAGCTGTTCGACCAGCACGGGGTCCGGGTCCCGCCGAACGAGCCGGACTGGACGAGGTTCGTCGCGCGCTTTGCCGACCAGCTGGACGCGATGTTCATCATCACGCCCCACGCGTTCCACTTCGCCCAGGCGACGGCCTGTCTCGAGGCGGGTCTCGACGTGCTCCTCGAGAAGCCGATGGTGATGACCGCCGACGAGGCGCGGGCGCTCATCGAGACGCGCGATCGAACGGGTCGCCTGCTCGTGGTCGCGTTCCAGGGCAGCCTTTCGCCGCAGGTCCGGGAAGCCGCCCGGTTGCTGCGCTCGGGAGAGCTCGGGTCCATCCTCAACATCAGCGCCGTCGCCTGGCAGAACTGGGCCACCCTGACCACGGGAACCTGGCGACAGCAGCCGGAGCTGTCCGGTGGCGGCTTCCTCTTCGACACCGGCGCCCACATGCTCAACACGGTCTCGGATCTCGCCGGCGAGGACTTTGCCAACGTCGCGGCATGGCTCGAGGACGACGGCCGGCCGGTCGACATCCGTGCCGTGATCATGGGCCGCCTGGCGTCGGGAGCCCTGGTCACGATGAACGCGTGCGGCAGCGCGATCCCGTCGTGCCACTCGGACATCCGGGTCTTCACGACGCAGGCGATCGTCCGGACCGGGATCTGGGGCGAGATGCTCGAGCTGCAGCGTGCCGGCGCGGCTCGCCTCCGCAAGGTCCGATCGGTGGCACCGATGCCGGTCTGGGAGCAGTTCCTGAACGTCCGCGCCGGCCGAACGGCCAATCCGAGCCCGCCCGAGGTCGGCCTGCGGATGGCTCGGCTCTGGGACGCGATCCGTGAATCGACCGCCAACGGCGGGGGCGTCGTGACCCTGCCTGCAGCAGCCGCCGCCGCGCCGCGGCCGCAGGCGGCCGACGTCGCAGTGGCGGCCGGCCGATGACGCGGGTCACGGTCTGGAACGAGCACCGCCAGGAGCGCTCCGACGCCCCGGTGAGCGCCGTCTATCCCGACGGCATCCACACCCCGATCGCCGAGGCCCTGCGCGAGGCCGGGTTCGACGTCCGGGTCGCGACGCTCGACGAGCCCGAGCATGGGCTGACCGACGCGGTCCTCGCGGCCACGGACGTGCTGACCTGGTGGGGACATGTGGCACATGGCGAGGTGGACGACGCCATCGTCGATCGGGTCCAGCGCCGCGTGCTCGACGGGATGGGCCTGATCGTCCTCCATTCGGGCCACCACTCGAAGGTCTTCCGCCGGCTCATGGGAACGAGCTGCGATCTCAAGTGGCGCGAATCCGGGGAGCGGGAGCGGCTGTGGGTGGTCGATCCGGCGCATCCGATCGCGGCGGGACTCGGCGAATCGTTCGTCATCGAGGAGGAGGAGATGTATGGCGAGTTCTTCGACATCCCCGCCCCCGACGAGCTCGTATTCGTCAGCTGGTTCCAGGGCGGCGAGGTGTTCCGGAGCGGCTGCGGCTACCACCGCGGCCGGGGCCGGGTCTTCTACTTCCGGCCCGGCCACGAGACCCACCCGACGTACTTCCACCCCGACGTCCGGCGGGTGATCGCCAACGCCGCAGGGTGGGCGGCCGGCCCGGCGGGCGACCAACCGGGCTTCGGCAACCGGCAGCCGTTGGAGCCGATCGTCCGGAGCTGACCCTCTCGAGCGGTCGTCGCGACGGAGCGTCAGTCGCGCGGGGCGGCGACCCGGACGATGACGACGGTGCCGACGCCCGGCCGGCTGTCGAGCTCGAGCGTCGCGCCGATGTCGACGGCGCGCTCGCGCATGTTCGCGAGCCCCTGATGACCGAGCCGGCCGACGTGATCCGGATCGAATCCGGCGCCGTGGTCCTCGATCCGGAGCTCCAGGCCGCCGCCCGGTCCGGCCGGCCCCAGCTCGATCTCCGCACGAGTCGCCTGCGAATGACGCAGGACGTTGCTCACCGTCTCGCTGACGATCGCGAGCAGGTGGCTCGTGACCTCGGGCGCGGGCTCGACGACCGCGCCCGAGACCCGCAGCTCGAGGTCGATGATCGTGTTGTGCCGGAACTCCTCGACGAGCGTCGCCAGCCCGCCGACGAGCGACGCGCCCTCCAGCAGCTCCGGCCGCAACCCGAAGATGAAGTTGCGGATGTCCTGGATAGCCAGGTGGATCGCATCGATCGCCCGCTCCACACGGTTCGCGGCCTCGGTCGGGTCGTCGGTCATCAGCTCGGGGACGTCCTCGAGGGACAAGCTGACGGCGTACATGTTCTGGATGATCCCGTCGTGGAGGTCCTTGGAGATCCGCTCCCGCTCGCCGACGACGGCCAGCCCGCGCAGCTGCTCGTGGAGTCGGGCGTTGTCCATCGCGATTCCGGCGTGGAGCGCGAACGTCTCGACCAGCGCGCGATCCTCCTCGCTGAACTCCGCCGCCCCGACCTTGTTCGTCAGGTAGAGCCGGCCCAGCGATACGCCCTTCACCGTGATCGGCACACCGAGGAAGCTGGTCATCGGGGGATGGTTCGGCGGGAAGCCGGAACGGCGCGGATCGGTATTGATGTCCGGGATCCGGAAGGAGCGGTTCTCGCGGATGATCAGGCCGAGGAGGCCGCGACCCTCCGGCAGGTCCCCGATGCGCGTCCGGGTCGCGTCGTCCATGCCGCTCGTGATGAACCGTTCGATCCGGCCACGGGCGTCGACGATCCCGAGAGCCGCGTATTGGGCGGCGACGAGCGGCCGCACCCGGTCGACGATGTCCTGGAGGACGTCGTCCACGGGCGCGAGGCCGGCAATCCCCCGAACGGCCGCGTCCAGGGCGGCCTGGATCTGTGCCTGCGCAACCTCGCGGGCCACGTCCGTCTCCGCCATCGCGACCGAGGATAGCAAGGGGTCACCCGGACCGGACGGGGCTGGATGGCCCCGCCGAAGGGGCCGGACGTCACTGTGCGGCATCGCCTTGCGGCGCCAATCATCCGCTCATGGACGGTTCGGCCGGCGAGGCGATCGCGATCGTGGCCCGCGCGGATGTGACGGGGCCTCTCGACGCCCCCATCTCGGGTGCGGACGGCCCTGGGCCGGGCGCTCTCGGCGCCGCCTCCGATCGCGAGATCGGGCGAGTCCTGTTCGCGACGGACCTGACCGCGGTCTCCGAGCGGGCGGCCGACGAGGCGATCCGCCTGGCCGCCGCCAGCGGCGCGCAGCTCGTGATCCTGAGCGTGATCGACCCGACCCGACTCCGCCTCCCGGGCGGCCGATTCCTCCGCAGGATCGACCAGGAGCGCTCCCGGATCGAGGCCGGCGCGCAGCAGCTCGCGAGCCGGGCCCGAGTCGCCGGCGCCAAGGCCACCTATCTCGTGTGGGAGGGCGACCCCGTCGAGGCGATCGTCGCCGTCTCCGAAGCCGAAGGCGTGGACGTCGTCGTGCTCGGCTCCCACGGCCGCGGCCGGCTCGGCCGGCTCGTCGACCTCGTCGGGGGCCTCGGTCACCGGCGCCTCGGCGAAGACCTCCTCGGAGAGATCGATCGTCGGCCGCGCGTGCACCGACTCGCCGCCGTCGGCGCGCGGCTGCACCGGATCGTCCGGCTCGACGCGCTTCAGC
>DATLVO010000347.1:0-4713 GCA_035577485.1 Verrucomicrobiia bacterium | reverse complement strand
GCCACGAGCGTGGCCCGGCTGGCGGGTTCGGTCTCGCCGCCGTCGACGCGGAAGATCGTCGCCGCCTGTCCCCACGCCGTGCGACCGAGGTTCGTCACCCGAACGGTGAACGGCAACGCCGCGCCCGCCGCCACCTTCGCCGTCGCCGGCATGCCGTACGCCGCCGTCTCGCCGCCGATGACCCGGACGACGAGCGCCGGGATGAGCGCCTGGGTCGCCGCGTCGAAGGCCACGCCGTCGGATCCGTGGATCGTCGCGACGAGGCGGTACAGACCCGGGGTCGCCGGCAGCTGGACGGGAACCGCGAGGCCGCCGCCCTTGACGAGCCTCGCCGCGATCGGCGCCACCAGCTCACCGGGTCGCTCGGGCACCACGAGGTCGATCCCGGGGGCATCCTTCGTGGCCGTCGTGCCCGGATCGCGGTCGCCGGACGCGGTCACCGCTCCGCCCGCGCCGGCTGAGCCCGTACCACCGGTCCCCGTCGCCGGGCTGGCCTCCAGGGCATCCCAGCGCGTGCCGACCATCAGGTCGGACGGGAGAACCGCGGCCGCCTCCTTCGGCAATGGCAGGACGAGCGTCGTCCTGGTCCCGGCGGTCGGCGGGCTCGTCAGGTCCGGCGCGCCGAAGGTGATCCCGAGCCCGGCCAGGGACGGCTCGACGATCGGCGGGATGTCGCCGGTGCGGCCGACCGCGTCGCGCAGCACCTGCGAGCTCGCGAGGCTCGGCTTGACGACGATCGAGCGGTGGAACCCGGAATCCACTTGGTCCGGGTCCATCTCGGCGATCGCGCCCGTCGTCCGGACGCTGTCGAACCGCAGGAAATGGTCGTTGCGGTTCGGAGCCGATCGCCAGATCGCATCGACGCTCGAACGGCCGCGGAGAACGGCCTTGACGTAATACGTCGGAGCGAGATAGGCATCGGCGATCACGGCGCCCGCGCCCGCCAGGAAGAAGCCCGCGGCGTAGTTGTCGACGCGCTGCTGGGCCTGGTCGAGGGTCCCCTCGTCGAGCCCCGGCTCCGTGTTGCCGCTCGCGTAGCAGAGGTGGCTGAAGACGACGACGGCGTTCCGGGCGAGCTTGATCTCGGAGCCGATCACGTCCTCGCCGAAGTACTGGTGGGCGTCGGCCGCGCCGGCATGCGGATTCAGCCCGAATCCGTCCTGGGTCGGTGGGTAGAGAGTGTCGCGGTAGATGCTCGGCCAGCCGTTGCCGTGGCCGAGATAGACGACGATCGAGGCACCCTGGAGCGCGGTCCTGACGGCCGGCCAGGTCGCGTCCGGGGAGTAGACCTTGACCACGTCCGGGGTGAAGGACGCCGCGGCGGCCGCCGCCTCGTCGGCGAGGCGCTTGTAGTACGGAGTGGCGGCCCCCGCAGGGCCGACGATCAGGACGACCTTCGGCGGGAGGTGACCCGCGGCAGCGGCGCGCGCGGCCGCCGGCCCCGCACCGACGATCATCACCGCCAGCGCGGCGAGGAGAGCCACCCACCCGAAACGAGGTCGCCGTGTCACCCGATCTGGGTCTCCATCAGGACCGGCGCCGCGTCCGGCGGGCCGATCCGGACCCGCACCTTAGCAAAGGGTCATACACCCGGCGTTGCACCGCGGTTCACCGGCGATCAATTCGGTGCTGTCGCGCACCGTCTAGGGATCGTCAACCCGGTGGAGGGGAGCCCGGAGGGCGACGGGATCGCCGAGCCACGACGCCGCGGGCGTCGCCCAGTAGGTGGCCATCGCCTCGAGGCGTTGGGCATACGTCGCACGGGCGGCCTCGAAGTGGGGCCACGCGTCGTCGGTCGTGGCGAGGGTGTAGCCGGCCGCCCGGAGTCGGGAGCACGCGGCCTCGAAGTCCGCCCGGTTCAGGCCGGTCGGCTCGCCGGCTCGGAACCCGAGGTTGTAGATGTCCTCGACCAGGTGCGCGCCGACCCGCTTGAACAGCTTGGCCTCGCCGCGCGGCACGCCTTCGACGATCGTGAGCACGAGGCTCGCGGCGTCGAGAACCGTTCCCAGGCCGCTGATCCAGGACAGGTTGTCGTGGCTCGAGCGGAAAAAGCCCAGCAGCGGGTAGGCCACGTGCGAGTCGAGGACCTCCACGGCCCAGCGCTGCCACTCGACGAAGAGACCGGGCAGCCGATCGACGAGCCCGAGCTGAGCGTACGTCTCGAGGAGGGCCACGGCCGACGGCGGAGCCCCGGCCGCAGCCTGAAGGGCGACCACCTGGACCTCGCGCCGCTGATACGAGCCGTACAGCGAGAACAGGAACGTGACCACGAGCGCGACGGCCCCGAGGCCGAACACCGCCGCGGTCACGATGATCACGCGGGCGGGCAGCTCGACCGCGGTGATGTCGCCGAACCCGATCGTGAGCAGCGACGTCGCCGCGAAGTACACGGTGGTCCCGAGGTCCGTCGGGATCGGCCGGAGCTCGTCACGGAGGGCGTACATGATCAGGCCGTAGGCCAGGATCAGCGCTGTCAGCCAGGCGACGAGGAGGGCCACCGTCGCCGCCGGCGCGAACAGGCCGAGGACCCGGTCGTAGGATCGCTCGGGGTTGCCATCGCGCAGCGCCCGGAGCGCGCGCCACGAGGATCGGACGATATACCGGCCGATCCGGAACCAGCCGGGCGTCGGGCGGGGGACGACCACCGTCTCGAACAGGTCCCAACCCACGAGGGCCAGCAGGAGGACACCGAGGACGAAGGCGAGCAGCTCCATCGGCTGAGGATCATCCCACGACCGGCGCGTCTCGTATCACATCAAGCCTAACCTTTACGTTAACGGCAAGGTACGGTAGACTACCAACTTGCCCGTGAGCCACCTCGACGCCCCCACCACCCCCGATCCCGATGCACCTGTTGCCCCGCTCCTGCGGATCCAGGAGGTCAGCGCGGCCCTGGGCCTGACGACCCGGACGCTGCGCTACTACGAGGAGCTCGGGCTGCTCGAGCCGGCCGGGCGCTCGGACGGTGACTACCGCCTCTACGACGCCGACGACCTCGAGCGGCTGCGCTTCATCAAGGGTCTCCGCGACGACGCCGGGTTCAGCCTCGCTGAGATCGGCCAGCTGCTCGAGGACGACGCTGCGCGGACACGGAACCGGGATCGGTTCCGGACCTCGAAGGATCCGGCCGAGCGGCGGGCGATCGTCGATGACGCCCTGGCCCGGGTCGAGCGCCAGATCGGTTCGCTGCAGGCGAAGAGCGACCGCCTGGCCGAGATGATCGAGGCGGCCGAGGAACGGCGCGAGCATCTCCGGAGCCACATCGCGGACCTCGAGGCCGGCGTCGAGCCGACGCACGAGCATCGACCGGCGCGGTCCGGCCGATGACGATCACGTTCGCGGGGACCCGCGCCTTCCGCCACCGCAACTACCGGCTCTTCTTCGGGGGCCAGGCGATCTCGCTCGTCGGCACCTGGATGCAGCAGGTCGCGCAGGGCTGGCTCGTCCTCCAGCTGACGCACGATCCGTTGTGGCTGGGTCTCGTGTCGGTCGCCCAGTTCGGGCCGGTCATCATCTTCGGCCTGTTCGGCGGCGTGATCGCCGATCAGCTGCCGAAGCGCCGGACGCTGATGACGACCCAGACGACGGCGATGCTGCTCGCCTTCGCGCTGTTCGCGCTGACCGCGACCCACCTCGTCCAGGTCTGGCACGTGATGGTCCTCGGCGCGCTCCTCGGGATCTCGAACGCCTTCGACATGCCCGCCCGGCAGTCGTTCGCGGTCGAGATGGTCGGCCGCGAGGACGTGGCCAACGCGGTCGGGCTGAACTCGGCCCTCTTCAACGCGTCGCGCGTGCTGGGTCCGGCGGCCGCCGGCCTGCTGATCGGCGCGACGGATATCTCGGTCGCCTTTCTGATCAACGGGATCAGCTTCATCGCGGTGATCGTCGCGTACCTGATGATGCGCGACAGCGAGCTACGGGCGGTGCCCCAGAGCGCCCGACCGCGGACCTGGTCGGCCGTGGTCGAAAACCTCGCCGAAGGCGCGCGCTACGTCCGCACGACCCCGATGGTGCTGATGGGCGTCACGATCGTCGGTCTGGTCGCGACATTCGGCATGAACTTCCAGGTCCTCGTCCCGCCGCTGGCCGACTCGATCCTGCACGTCGGCGCGTCGGGCTACGGGTTCCTGATGGCCGCGTCGGGCGTCGGCTCGACGATCGCCGCCCTGTGGATCGCCTTCAGCCGCCGCCCGAGCCCGAAGATCATCGCCGGTGGCGCGATCGCGCTCGGTCTCGGCTCGATCCTCCTCGCCGTGTCCACGTCCTTCCCGGTCTCGCTGCTGGCGATGGCGATCGCCGGGTCCGGCGGGATCGCGATGGCGGTCACCGCGAACACCACGATCCAGCTGGCCGTCCCGGACCACCTCCGCGGCCGGGTGATGAGCGTCTACACGACCGTGTTCGCGGGCTCGGTGCCGGCCGGCGGGCTGCTCATGGGCGCGATCGCCTCGAGCTGGGGCGTGCCCCTCGCGCTGATGATCGGCGCGCTGCTGAGCCTCGCCGTCGGCGTTGCCGGATGGTTCTGGCTGCGCCGGATCCGTGCCCAGGGTCGTCCGGTCCGGCTCACGGTCCTGGCGACGGCCTCGGCCGACATCGGCGCGATCGACCCGGACGGCCGCTCCGCTGGCTCGATCAGCTCCGCGCGACCGCGGTAGTCGCGGTCAGACGAGCGGCGCGACCTCGGCCGCGAACCGGTCGGCCGCGCGCACGAAC
>DATLVO010000346.1:0-5512 GCA_035577485.1 Verrucomicrobiia bacterium | reverse complement strand
GGCCACCACGCCACCGACGAGCGGCGACGGCGTCTGACCGCCGGTCACGGAGGAGGCCGACCGCGGAGCCGGCGTCCCGACCAGCCCCTCGACCCCGCCCGTTGGCTGGAGCGGCCTGCCCATGACGAACGCGAGCGTCGCCACGACGACGGCGGCGGCGCTGACCGCGATCGGTGCGCGGCGGGACAGGCGGCGACGGCGGACGGCGGAGCCAGGCGGCGGCACGACCCCGGCCGCCAGCGCGGCGGCTGCGACACCGCACCCCGGGCACGGGCCGCCGGCACGGGTCCAGCACCGATCGCAGGCGAAGACGCCGCAGGACGGGCACATCGAGAGCCCGATCCGGGACAGCTTGGCCACCGGACCGATCAGGTTGCCGCAGCGTTCGCAGAACGGCAGAGGCGCGCCACGCCGGGGCAACGGGGTTCGCGGGGAGATCATTCAGAACGGCGTCCGGTTCCCTCTGCCTCCGGGATCCATCCGCGGTGACGTCCCCCGTGGGTCGCCGATCCCGCTCCGACCGTGCTTGCCGCCCTCCGCCGGACCGTCGCAACGTCCACGGGACAACCCTACTCTGGTCGACCCCGGTCATGGGATGGCCGCGGCGCTCGCCTGACGGATGGATCACGGCGAGGGCAGACTTGCCCGAAGGGGGTACGCTGAGCACGAGCGCGACCACCTCGGTTCGGCTTCGCAGCCCGGTCGCGAGCCGGCCCGTCGCCTCACCAGTGACCGGGCAGGGAAGCGCCATGGCGACCAAGCAGCGCGCAGCGACCGACGAGGCACGGAGGGCGCTCGTCCTCCACGATCGGCCGACGGTCGTCGACCTGATCGAGCTGACCCTCAACCACGGCCTCTTCCTCGTTCGGGCCGCCCAGGATCTCGACGCTGCCGAGCAGATCCTGGCCGAATGGCGGCCCCACATGGCGGTCGTCGACATGGACCACGACGACAGCACGATGCTCCTGCGCCGCCTCGGGGCGTCGAACAGCCTCGCGGCCAGCACGACGCCGGTCCTGGGCCTGACCCGCCGTGGGGATCTCCCGACGAAGCTCCGGGCATTCGACCTCGGTGTCGACGACATCCTCACGATGCCCTTCTCGCCGGAAGAGCTGCTCGCACGCTCGATCGTCATCACGCGGCGTGCGTCGGGCATCGACCGACCCATCGTCCCGACGATCCGCCTCGGCGATATGGAGATCGACATCGTCAAGCGGGAGGTCCGGGCGGGCTCGTCGGTGGTCCATCTGAGCGGGATCGAGCAGAGCCTCCTCTATCTGCTCGCGAGCCGCGCCGGGCGGGTGATCACGCGCGACGAGATCCTCGATGGAGTGTGGGGCACCGACTTCGTCGCCGAGAGCAACCTCGTCGACCGTCACGTCCGGAGTCTCCGGGTGAAGCTCCAGAACGATTACCGCCAGCCGCGGTTCATCGCGACCGTCCCCGGCAAGGGCTACCGGTTCATCCCGACGTTCTCGAGCAAGGGCTGGGCCGCGGACGAGCAGGACGAGGAGCCTCCGGCACGGCCCGAGCGGCCGAAGGCGAGGGAGCGCGCCAGTCGCTAGCTCCGCGGGCCAGATGACGATTCGTCATGACGTTGTCGCCATCTCGGTGACACTGATTCCATGTCCCCGAAGGGAGCTCATGCCGTTCGATGCGAACCGGGGCTGGCGGTGCCTCCGCACAGCGCTCTGGATCTCGCTGTCCGGCTCCTTCGTGCGTGCCCGCACGAAAGACGGGGGACGATCGGTCTCCGCGGACCACCATCCGCCGGCGGGCCGTGCCGGGGGTGCAGGTGAGCGGCGGCCCCGGCGGCAGAACCCCGCCGCATGTCATCGCCGAGTGATCGAACGGCCGAGGCCGGGGACCACAGCTGATCGGACTCGACGAGGCGGCGGCGGGGTTCTGCCAAACCAACCAACGTTGCTCGATCCATCGGCCCCGCGACGCCCCTCCGCGTCGCGGGGCCGCAGGGGGCCACCGGCGCGACGGCAACCCGATTAGCCCGCTGCACCTCGGCTCCGGACAGCGCGATTCGACCCTGCGGCGGGCAGCGGCCGCAGACCCGACCCTCGGCGCGCGCCCAGGCGGCCTCCACGCCGAGGCTCAAGGCGAGCCCGCTCGGCGCCGTGGGCAGCGATCAGCCGGGTCGGTCGCCCGCGGACCCACAGTCGCTCGACCTCGATCGCGCGCCAGCCGGCCGGCAGGACCACGCGCCGCTCGGGCCAGGTCCGGGGATCGGCGGCGGTCGGCAGGATCCCGGGCAACCCGTACAGCAGGCTCGTGAGGAACGCGCCGAGGTTGGCAAGCATTGGGCTTGCCTGCGGGAACCGATCGTCGTCGGCGGGGAACTCGTCCGGAGCGTCGAACGGGTCGTCGAAGAACGCCGCGTAGCCGCGCTCGAAGAGCTCGGATGCGAGCTTCCGGCGCCCCGCCCACGCCGCGTGCACGCCCAACGCCGCCGACAGCATCGGCGTCCCGACGTAGCGCGGTGCCTGGTGACGGAGCGCGTAGCGGAGGGTGGCGGCCTCGACCTCGGGCCGGTCGCGGTAGCCGAGCGGGAAGAAGGCAGCCGCGGCCTCGGGCGTCTCGCCGAGGCGCTCGTCGGGCCGGAACCGGTCGTGGTTCACGATCGCCCGGGAGCGCCGGTCGCGCGGAACGACGATGGCATCGGCTGCCGTCTCCCAGTCGATCGGTGGCTCGTCGCCCATGGACCGAACGACATCCGCCGCGCGCCGCAGGAACGTGATCGCCGCCAGGTTCACGAACGCGTCGTTGTCGACCGGCTCGATCGCCTCGGCCGGCCCGCGGACGTGGCGGATCTCGAGGCCGCGGTCGGTCGGCTCGACCCGCGATAGGAGCCACTCCGCGACGCCCGCGATCACGGGGAGCGCCTCGATTCGGGTGAACATCGTGTCGCCCGTCACGTTCGCGTACAGGGCGAAGGCCAACCCGACGTCGAGCGTGACGTGATCCTTGTCGGTCTTGCTCCAGCGGGGAACCGCCTCGTCGCCGCGCTCGAAGTCGGCCTCCCACGGGAACTGCAGCCCGGCCGCGCCGTGGAGGGCCGCGTTGGAGCGAGCCGCCGGGACCGTCCGGGACCGGAAGCGCAGAAGGGCGCGCGCCGCGTCCGGGCTGGTCAGGACGAGTGGCGGGAACGCGAAGGAGTCGACGTCCCACATCACGTGGCCGCGGTAGTAGTGGTACTCGGGCGCGTAGGCCAGCCCGAATACGCCCGTGCTCGCCAGCGACGCGCGGCTGACCGACGAGTGGAGGTAGTAGAAGCTCGCATCGGAGCGTCGCTGCCACGCCTCGGGCCCGTCGATCAGCGGCCGCCCGCGCCAGAGCTCCGACCACGCTCTGCGGTTCGTCTCGCGCAGATCGTCCCAGCCGCGGCTGAGGCCACGGCCCACGAGGAGCGCGGCCTGGCGGTGGGGACGGTCGTGGGCCAGGTCGGGCACGAGGCCCACGATCGAGCGGAGGCGCGCCGGCCGGTCGGCCCGGACGTGCAACGCGTGCGAGACCGAGACGAGCCCCTGCTCTGGCTCGATCCGGATCACGGGGTGGTCGTCCGGCCCGGCCCGCAGCGTGGCGATGACGAGGCCGCAGCGCCTCGGCGCATCCATGCTCTGCCAGGTCAGCCAGGCGTTCGCCGTCTCGGGCTCTCCGCGCGGGATCGTGCCGGCGTCGAGCCACTGGCCGGGGACGCCGGCGGTCCCGATCGACGCCGTCAGGACCACGTCGACGTCGCGGTCGCAAGCGACGACGAGCTCCTGGAGGACCAACGCCGGGTGAGTCCGGCTGCAGAAGGTCACGACCTCTGCCTCGAGGGTCGCCTCGTCGGCGCGGAAGACGAACCGGCTGGTCAGCTCGCCCGTGCCGAAATCGTGGTGCTGGGAGCGGAACTCGACCCGATCCGGCGAGCGCGTCGCGCTGCTGTCACCGACCGCGATGTCGCCGGCCAACGGATATGGCGCGGGTGCGAACGCCGGGATGCCGTCCTTCGGGTGACGACCCCAGAAGCCGTTGACGATCGCGAGGCCGTTGAACAGGGGAATCCGGCCAACACGCAGCCCGATGTGGCCGTTGCCGAGATGGGCGAGCAGCCGATCGGGCTCGAGGCTGGTGAGCGGCGGAGGGCTGATCGGTTCGGACACGGTCCTCCTCCGCGCTGTTCGTCCCGCACCAGCATGCCGCGCGACGCCTTGCGACCGCTCCGCCCGGGGCGGCCGGACTGTTGCAGGGAGGCGGCCTCTTCGCCGCGGCGCGCACGCCGATGGCCGGCGATTGGCGGGCGGGACTCGCGCCACACGCGGAGGCGCCGGCAGGCCCATCGGACCGCCGGCGCCGGATGATCGTTGGTGGGCCGGGCCGACCCGGCCGCGAGCTTCAGCTGGCGAAGAACGCCTTCACGACCGGAGCGAGGACCTCCGGCGCGACGTTGTGCTCCTGGCCCTCGAGCGTGCGGGTCTCGCCGTTCGGCAGGGCCTTCGAGAGCGCCTCGGCCGTGCTCGCCATGAACGGCATGCTCGCCGTCCCGGTGATCACGACCGTCGGCGCCTTCACGGCCGCCGCGCTGCGCTCGGGCACCGAGTAGTCGCCCATGATGATCGCGTCGTACTTCAGCGTGTGCGCCAGCGCCATCTGGCCGGCCCACCACGGCTGCGTCTTGGCGAAAGCCGCGAACTCGGCCGGCAGGCGCACGACCTGGGTCATGAAGTACTCGGCGGCGTCGCCCCGTCGACCTTCGGCGATCATCCTCTCGTACTGCTGGACCTGGTCCTTCGGAGGTCGCGCGTTCTCGTCGATGATGTAGGGCGGCTCCCACAGGGCAAGCTTCGTCACGTGCGCCCCGGCCGCGGCGGCCTCGAGTGCGAGCGCCGCGCCCGACGACGAGCCGTACAAGTTGGCCGAGCCGCCCGCCGCGTCGATCACGGCCTCGATGTCCTCGATTTCGCGCTGGACCGCGTACGGTTGGGTGTCGCCGCTCTCGCCGCGGCCACGGCGGTCGTAGTTGAACACCGTGAAGTCGGCGGCGAGGATCGCCGCCAGGCCGGCGTTCGAGCCCCGGTCGACCGATCCGCCGGAGACCAGGACGACGGCGGGGCCGCTGCCCTGGCGGTCGAAGGTGATCCGGGTGCCGTCCTTGGAGGTCACGCTCTCGAGGGTCGGGGTGTTCGTCGCGTTCGTCATCGGATCTCCTTCGGGCGCCGTCTTGGGGCGCCTCTCACCACGTAGTCGGAGCCGGCGTGGTCATCTCGACATCCAGCTCGTCGCGGGTTCCGTCATGTTCCCAGCATCCGTGCGTCCGTCGCACGCGCCATCGGATGCGGTCAACGCGGCCGGCTCGCGCGCAGCGCGTCGATCGACTTCGCGATCCGCCGCTGGCGCGTCTCGTCGGTCTTCGCGTTGTCCACCTGGTAGGTGTGCCACGACTTGTTGCTGTTCGACAGGCCGTCGAACGTCCGGCGGGCGGCCGGATCGGCGTCCAACGCGGCGGCGAGCTCGGGTG
>DATLVO010000345.1:0-4905 GCA_035577485.1 Verrucomicrobiia bacterium | reverse complement strand
AGGGCGCTCGATTGGGTCGTCGAATTGGTCGTCGGGGTCGACGTTGACGTCGTCGAAGTCGAGGTCGAGGTCGTCGTCGCGGCCGCGGTCATCACATTGCCGCTGCCGCCCGTGTACGTCGCAGCCGCGACGCCGCCGAAGACGCAGACGGCCGCCAGGCTCGCGAGGCCGGTCCCGATCGTGATCGTCCTGACCAGGGCGACGGCCCGGTCGCGGTCGGCGGGGTTCCGTCGTGCGGTGGCGTTCATGCCCGGAGTCTGCAACGCCGTTTCTTTCGGGTTCGTGACAGCCGCGAATGTCAACGGGGGCCCGGCCGGCCGCGCGCGGGCGTGCTGTGCGCCCCGTCGGCCCGGCTGTCACACAACCGTCAGACGCCGGTCATGGTCGCGACATCGGGCGACGCGAAGGTGCTCCCAGCGGCCGACACCCGACGCGGCCCGATACTCGGAGGAGCACTCCCGGATGAACCGCTTCACGCGCCTGTTCGCCCTCGGCGGCACAATCGCCGCCCTGCTGGTCGGCCTCACCGCCGGCACCGTCGCCGCCGCCGGCTCACCGGTCGTCGGCCATGTCTACGTCAACAACAACACCGCGACCCGGAACTCCGTCGCCGGGTTCGATCGCCACGCCGACGGCTCCCTGACCACGACCGACGGCTCGCCGTTCGACGCGGGCGGCGCCGGAACCGGTGCACCGTTCGGCTCGGCCGGTGGCCTCCAGCGCACGACCGACGGCCGGTACCTCCTCGCGACCGACCCGGGCAGCAACCAGGTTTCCGTTCTCCGCATCCGGGCCGACGGCTCGCTCTCGCTCGTCTCCGTCGCGTCCTCGAACGGCCGAACCCCGGTCAGCATCGCGACCCGCGGCAGCCTCGTCTACGTGGCGAACACCGGCGCCGGTGGCAGCAACTACACGGGCTTCCGGCTCAACCCGATCGGCAAGCTGATCCCGATCCCGGGCTCGACGTATGCCCTCCCGGACAACGCCCTGCCCGGTACCGTCCTGATCAGCCCGGACGGCCGTCGCCTCGTCGGCACGCGGGTCGGACCCAGCTCCGGGCCCTCGTTCCTCGATGCGTTCCGGATCGGCGCCGACGGCCGGCTGACGGCCGCCCCCGGCTCGCCCTTCGCCGCGCAGCGGATCGGTCCGTTCGGGAGCGCCTTCTCGCCGACGAACGGCAACCAGCTCTTCGTGTCGAACGCCCATGACGGCGCGAACGCCGGATCCGTCTCGGTCTACGACGTCGCGGCGAACGGGTCGCTGACCGCGATCACCGGCTCGCCGTTCGCCGACAACCAGACCGCGCCCTGCTGGGTGGCGATCAGCCCCGACGGCACCGCGCTGTTCGCGATCAACACCGCCGTCCCCTCGATCTCGCGGTACGCCGTCGCCGGCGACGGGACGCTGGGCCTCGCGGGCAGCACCCCATTCGCGAGCCCGACGGGACTGCGACCGTTCGATGCCGCGGTCAGCCCGGATGGCGACTTCCTGTACGTCGTCGACGCCGGCGCCGCCAAGGTCAGCGCGTTCGCCGTCAACGGCACGTCGCTGACGGAGCTGGCCGGGTCACCGGTCGCGATCGACGGCGGCGGAGCGCCGTTCGGGATGGTCGTGGACTGAGCATCCCAGGGCCGGCGAGCGAACGTCGGTCGACCTCATCGCCCAAAAGGGCCCGGCGCGTCGCGCCGGGCCCTCGATCGATGGCAAGTCCATCCGTGCATTCCGTGCGTCGGCTCGCCGACACCCCCGTCACAGCACCCACGCCGCGGCGTCGTTCCGACAACCGATCCCGATCCTCGGCCGGCGCGCAGCCCCGGCCACCGGGCGGACACTGAGGGACGATCGCATGTCCAGATCCTGGTTCCGGTCGAGCGCCACGATCTTCTCGGCCATCCTCACCGCGCTGACCATCCTGACGATCGTCCCGATGTCGGTTGCGGCGGCGACGCCGGCTCACGGCCGGATCACGAAGGGCGCCGTCACGTCGGCCTTCCAGGCGCGAACCACCGGCGGCTACCTGAACCTCCTTCGCGGCCGAACGGTCGCGGCGCCCGTCCGCGGGATCCAGGACGGCCGGATCAGCTTCTTCTCGGACCGGACCTACTGCTCGGCCGACTGGCACTACCTCGGCGTCACGCTTCTCGGCGAGGGCGGGCGCCAGGCGGCGGGCACGTACCTGGCCGCGACGAACGTGACCTTCGCCATCGACGGGGTCCCCGTGTCGCCGACGATGCGGACGGCGATCAAGCCCTTCGTCGGGACCGGGATCCACGGCCAGTTCGGTATCAGCGTCGGCGCGTTGATCCCTCCGGGGTCGATCGCCGACGGCCCACACAGCCTCGAAACGCAGATCACGACACCGGACTTCGGCGTCGAAGTGCTCGACGTCACGTTCACCCTGGCGCCCGACGCCTGCGGCTGAGCGCGCAGGCTCGCGACACGAACGAAAGGGCCCGGCGCGATCCGCGCCGGGCCTTCGTTCGACCGCTGATTGGTCGAGCCACTGGCGTCAGGCGGCCTGACCCGGATCTCCGGCGGCCAGGCGGCGCTGGAGCTCCTCGCGAACCGCCACGGCCGCCGGGCTCGGCGCGGTCGTGCCGGCGACATCCACCCCCATCCGCTCCGACAGGAGCAGCGCGAGCAGCGATTCGAGGACGGTGCCGCCGCCCATCGGCCCGGCGCCGGTCGTGCCGTCGCCGGATCCGTCGCCACGGCGGTCGCCGATGACGACCTTCGGGACGATGTCGATACCGGCCCGTTCGACTGCCTCGGCGAAGCGCGACATCACCTGCTGGGTGAGTTGGTAGCGCGGCCCGCCGTAGGCCCGGACCTGCTCCTCGATCGCGAGGGCCTGGGCGATCCCGACTCGGGCTGCCCGCTCGGCCTCGGCCGAGGCAAGGGCGGAGATCCGGGCGGCCTCGCCGACGCCGAGGAGGCGGACCTTCTCGCCCTCGGCCCCGGCCAGTGCCTGGATCTGCGCCGACTGCTGCTGGGCGCGAGCCAGGTCGGCCTTGCCCTGGTTGGCCTGGATCGCGATCGACAGCTCCGACTCCGTGATGCTCTGCTGCTGGCGAGCCCGCGCTTCGGCCTCACGGAGCTCGCGCTCCTGAACGGCCGCGTCCTGCTGCCGGCGGTACGTCTCGACCTGCTCCATCGCCACCTGGCGCGAGCGGAGCTGGGTGAGGATCTCCTCGAGCTTCGAGCCGCCGCGCCCTTCGGTCGGCGTCCCGATCAGGACCTCCTGGAGCTCGAGGTTGTAGCGGTCGAACCGACCGCGCATCTCGATGCTCGACTGGTCCTGGATCTCGGCCCGGTCCTGGAGCAGCTGGATCAGCGTCCGGGTCTGTGCGACGTTCTTGAAGTAGGCGCTCACCATCGGGTCGAGCGTCTGCTCGACGAGTCGCTTGACGTCGCCGAACCGCTGGACCACGAGGGGCGCCTTGCGGTAGTCGATGTGCACGACGACCGACAGGGGCAGGCTCGGCTCGAAGGCGTCCTTCGTGATCAAGTCGACCTCGGACAGGTTCTCGTCGAATTTGTGGGAGCCGGTCGCCGACGCCTGCCACTTCAGGATGAAGTTCGTCGTCGGGACCATCACGACTTTGCCGGCGTACGTGTTGAACGCGTACTTGCCCGGCAGGAGGGGCGTCGCCCAGACGCCGCGCTCGCCCTGCTCGACGAGCTCGCCGTGACCATAGGCGTCGCCCGAGAGGTCGGTCCCCGTCTCGCCGGTGTACGACACGACAACTCCGACGGTCCCGACCTCGACGACGGCCTTCGGCACGAGCTCGACGGTCGCGAAGAGGCGGTTGAGGTAGTAGGTGCCCTCGACGATCACCTGCAGCTGGCGACCGCGACGGCCGCCGGCGGCGAGGAACCGTTCGGGCTCCTGGTAGCTGTTGTGGTACGTGGCCGGCGCCGCGGGGTCGTCGCCTACCGTCGGGGCGATGATCTCGCCGGGCCCAAGCGACGGCCCGTCATGGATCGTGACGACGCCGAGCACGTCGTCGTGGCCGGTGATGACGACCGGCTCGAAGCCCTGGCGAGCCTCGATCATCGTCATCATCTCGTCGAGCAGGGCCTGGTCGGTCCGCTCGAGGGCGAGGCCGTACACGCCCGCCGCCGTGATCACCACGAACTGGGCGAGGTTGATGGCATAGGTGCCTTCGCGGAGGATCCGCCGCTGCGGACCGCGCTGGCCGCCACCGACGAGGAAGGCGCGGACATCGCCGAAGTCGATCCCGTCCGGCGTCCGGGCGAGGGTCTGGGTCGGCGGCAGCGGGACGCCGTCGCGGGCAAATACGTAGCCGATCTGCCCCTGCGGGATCGTGACGAGCGGCAGGCTGTGGATCCGGTACTGGAACGGCCGGAAGACATGGAGACCGCCGCGGAGGACGTCCGGCTGGAAGCCGGCTTCGCCTCGAAGCGCGATCAGGCCACTGGGCACGGAGCCACTCCGGCTCCAGAGCTTCTCCACCACGCCGACGCGATGGTTCGAGATGTAGCGGACGGACCGGGTCGACCACACGGCGATCGCGACGGCGGCCGCGACGGCCAGGACGACCACGATGGGCACGAGAACCTGCAGGGCTGCAGGCATGGAGCACGCTCCTTTGGCGAGCTGGCACTCGGAGCGCGACGTCGGAACCACACCCGGCGTCGTGACGGATGCACCTCCATTATCTCACTCGTGTCACGAGATTCGATCCGTAAACCGAGTTAGGCGTGCGAATATCGCACGGTTTGCGACCGGTTCCGGTGCGCGTCGTCACCGCGCGTCGAGCGTCTCGTGCGCGGCCCGTTCGTTGCGTCCAGGACTCTGAATCCTGGTATCTCGGTGGGCCGGCCGGATCCGTTGCGCTCAGGGCTGGGCGTCCTGGCATCGCGGGACCACGGCTGGATCTG
>DATLVO010000344.1:0-12270 GCA_035577485.1 Verrucomicrobiia bacterium | reverse complement strand
AGGACGTCGACCGGTCGGCCCTTCGACTCGTCGACGAAGTAGAGCTGCTTGTGCCCGTACAGGGCGTTGTACTGGCGGTCGGGCGTGTAGCCCTCGCCGATCAGCAACTCGCTCAACCCCTTGCGGTCGTCGGAGCGCGTGGCGAGGTCGATGTCCCGCCCCGCGCGGTCGACCCGCCGGGTCCACGTTGGCGCCTGGGCGTGGAACGCGAGCCCGCCCATCAGCCGTACGACGAGCCGACGCTGGTCGGCCAGGTCGATGATCCGGAGGGCTTCGGCCAGCGGGTCGTCGAGGGTTCGGCCGGCGGCGCCGGTCCCGGTTGTGTCTGCCGCCGTCATCGCCTCGTTCCCAGCCGATACGGAAGGTCGATTCGCCGCTCCCAGGGGAAGTGGCGGTCAGTATACTTTCGCCGCCTTCGACAATCGAAGGCTCGTCCGCGCTGGGTGGGGAGGCGGCGGACCGAGGCCCCGGCGACCGTGACGACGGCGATGGGCGGTGGCCACGGTCGCGAGCTCTGACTGGAGGGCTTGCGTCGGATGGCTGCGTCATCGGGTGGTCGGGCGCTCTTCACGAGACAGTCCTCGGGGCTCGTCCGCGAGGTCAGCGTCACCAACGCCCTCCTCTTCAACACCGCCGCGTTCATCGGCGTGGGTGTCGGCTGGTACCCGACGTTCTACTCGCTCGCGTTCGTCGCGATCGGGACCGCCGGGGCGTTCACGACGTACGGGGTCGCGGCGATCCTCATCGGGCTCGCCTGCATCCTGCTGTCCCTGATCTTCGCGTCACTCACGTCGGTCATGCCCCGGTCCGGCGGCGACTACGTCTTCACGAGCCGGATCGTGCCACGGATCGGGCCGTTCCTCGGCTGGCTGGAGAGCTGGACGCTCGCGTTCGCCTCGGTCGCGATCATCGCGTTCGAGGTCCCGGTCTTCATCCGCAACCTCCAGATCACCGGGCGGATCATCGGGCTCGGCACGGGCAGCTCGTTCTTCGCCGGCGCGAACTCTTGGTTCACCGACGAGACCGGTGCGGTCACGGGGGTGCCCGGGTTCATCGCCGCCGTCGGCGTCCTGCTCCTGATCGCCCTCGTCACCTTCCAGCCGACGCGCCGCTTCCACCGGATCGTCTCGATGCTCGCGGTCCTCGGCCTACTCGGGATGGTCCTGATGTTCGTCGTCGGGATGATCGCGATCACGCCCGAGAACTTCGCCGCGAACCTCCCGACGTATGCCCCGGGGACGACGATCGACTCGCTCGTCAAGGCCGGCACCGACAACCTCGTTATCGGCGATTTCAGCCTCGACCCGGCGACATTCTCGTTCGTCGCCGGCATCGTCCTGCTCAACTACATCGGCTTCCAGTACTCGGCGTACATCTCCGGTGAGATCCGGGGCAACGTCCGGCGCGGCATCCTCGTCGCGGTCCTGGGTGCTCTCGTTGTCGCGGTGTTCATGAACTCGGTCTACACCGACTTCCTGAGCAACCGCCTCGGCGTCAACGGCCAGACCGGCTGGGGCGTCCTGTACTGGCTCGGTTCGCCGGATTTGCCGCTCGGGCAGCCGAACTCACTGCCATTGACGGCGACGATCGCCTCTCCCGGGCTGTGGCCGATCTGGACGCTCGTCTCGTTGTCCGTGACGCTGTTCCCGTTCCTGCTCTGCCCGGTGTACATCAACTTCCTGAGCCGGATGCAGCTGGCCTGGAGCCTCGACCGCCAGGTCCCCGAATGGTTCGGCGCCGTGTCGGAGCGGCTCCGGGCCCCGGCCAACGCGATCCTCGCCGCGCTCGTCGCCGCCGGGGTCTTCGCCCTGCTGCAGAACTTCCCGATCCTGAAGGCGATCGGACTCGGCTTCCTGGCGCCGACCGACGGCAAGCTGAACCTCGTCGCGACGCTCTGGTTCAGCATCCTCGCGGCCGGCCTGACCTGGATCATGCCCGGCATCAACGCCCTGCTCGTCCGCTGGACCCGGCCCGACCTCGTTCGAGACGCCCCGTTCGCGACGTGGCTCCCGATCCTGGGCGTCGTGTGGACGGTGATCATGCTGGTCCTGTACTGGTTCGCCGGTCTGAGCCCGATCCTCAACTTCGTGGGCCGCGGCGAGAATGAGACCCAGCTCGATTACCTGAACCGGACCGGTGTCACGTTCACGCTGCTGATCTTCGGGGCCGGCATCGTCGTGTACGCGATCCAGTGGGCGCGGAACCGCGCCCGTGGCATCGACACGGGCCTCATGTACCGGGAGCTGCCACCGGACTGATCGCGGGCGCGCTCGATCGTCCGATCTCGGACGCCGCCCGCGGTCACACCGGTTTTCTGCCGCCGATTCCGATTTCGGACTCCGATTTCGAACCAACGGCGGGAACACGGGTGTCGACCCGGCTGGCGTTCGATTTCGGACCAATCCGGGGGCTCGGGCCTCCGCTCGGGCTCGGGCCTCCGCTCGGGCTCGGGCCTCCGCTTGGGCTCGGGCCTCCGCTTGGGCTCGGGCCTCCGCTCGGGCTCGACCTACACTGCGGCGGTGGCGAAGCCGTTCCGTCTCTACATCTGCTCGGACCTCCATGCGAGCGAGCGGGCCTGGCGGAAGCTGCTGAACGCGACCAAGGCGAACGTCTACCAGGCCGACGCGGTCCTGATCGCCGGCGACCTGACCGGCAAGGCACTCGTTCCGATCGTGGAGGCGCCCGACGGGAGCTGGTCGGCGATGCTCCTCGGCTCGCGCAAGGTGGCGCGATCCGAGGCGGAGCTGGTCGAGCTCGAACGGGCGATCGCCGACATCGGCTACTACGGCGTCCGGGTCACGGCGGACGAGCGAGCCGCGATGGAGACGGACCCGGCCCTGGTGCGACGGCACTTCGAGGAGCAGATCGTCCGGCGGGTCCGTGAGTGGATGGCCCTTGCCGCGGAGCGGCTCGACGGCTCCGGCACGCCGCTCCTCCTGATGCCGGGGAACGACGACGACTTCGCGATCGACCCGATCCTGGCCGAGAGCACCTACGCCCGCAACGTGAACGAGCAGGTGATCGAGCTCACGCCGTGGCACCAGCTCGTCAGCATGGGCTGGTCGTCGCCGACGCCCTGGTCGACGCCGCGGGAGCTGCCCGAGGAGGAGTTCCTCGATCGCCTGTCGGTGCTGCTCAAGGACGTCCGCGATCCGCGGCGGACGGTGATGATGACCCACGTCCCGCCGCACGACTCCGGGCTCGACACGGCGCCGCTGCTCTCACCGACGCTCCAGCCGACGGCATCGGCCGGCGACGTCCTGCGCGGGCCGGTCGGATCGATCGGGGTGCGCAAGGCGATCGAGGCGTTCCAGCCGGTCCTCGGCGTCCACGGTCACATCCACGAGTCGGGCGGCGAGCGACGGATCGGCTCGACGGTCTGCGTGAACGCCGGCTCGGAGGCGAACCACGGCGTCCTGCGCGGTTACCTGATCGACCTCACGGAAGACGGCGTCGAGCGAACGTTGCGCGTCGAGGGCTAGGTCGCGGGTCATCGGTCACGACGAGGCTCATCCGAAACGCCCGTCGAAGCGCAAGATCAAGCGACGAGCCGATGGACGTTCGATCAAGAGGGACGACGATGGACCAGGCCCAGCAGATGGCGTTCAAGCTCACCCTCGCCGCCCAGGCGGCCGCCGCCCTGGTGTTCGGGCTGGCTCCCCTGCTGGCGACCGCGGCGTACGCCGCGGCGCTCGGGTTCAGCGGCGACGACCAGCTCGGCTACCGCCTCGGTGGCGCAGCGACGGCCGGCTACTTCGTCGCACCGATCATTGCTCTCGCCACCCGAACCTGCTGGCGGCAGATCCGGATCCCGGCGCTCGCGACGCTGACCTTCACGGCCGGTGCCTTCATCGCCAGCGCGTGGGAGCTCACAGGTGGCGCGAAGCAACCGGTGATCCCGTTCGTCGTCTTCGCCGGAGCCCTGTTCACCGTGATCGCGGGGTACTGGCTGTGGCGCGACGAGTCGCCCGACATGGATCCCGGGCGGCCACTTGACACGCCGGCCCGCGTCATCCTGGGGCTCGCGACGCTGTCGGCCGGGACCTTCGGGCTGCTGCCGCTCGTGGCCCCGGGGCCATTTGCGAGCCTGTTCGGTCTCGCGGGCACCGACACGTGGGTCCTCCGGCTCGCCGGAGCGGGCTGCCTCGGGTATGCCACTGCCGGGATCGCGAGCCTGCTGGCGCCCGGCTACCGGATCATCCGGCTCCAGAACCTGGCGGCGATCACCTTCAACGCGCTCGCGGCGATCAGCGCGTGGATCGCCCTGTTCGGCGGCGGTGGCGGCCTGCTCGCGCCCGTCGTGGCCGCAGCCGCCTCGTTCTTCACGGTCACCCTGATCTGGCTGGATCGAACGTACGCGGCCGCTCGCGACGTGAGCGCCCCAGTCTCGTGACGCGAATCCCGCGTCTCGGGATCAGGAAGCGCCGCACGGGAACCGTTCGACCGATCCCTGGCGTATCCATGGTATGAACCGCATCCGATCCCTTCTCCCGCTCCTCCTCGTCGTGATCTCCGCGATCGTCGCGGCCTGCAACAACGGCAGCGGCAGCGGCTACTGATCCTCCGTCGTCGACCGGATCAGACCGGGTGCTCGTTCGTCAGCCAGATGAGCAACGCGAGGACGAACACCCCGATCAGCCAGGGCACGAAGAAGATCAGCCCGGCCACGAACGTGATCCCGCCGATGATCAGGTGCCCCGTGAGCAACGGGACGCAGGAGACGAACAGGTAGCCGCAGATCCAGATCAACAGCAGGATCCGCAGGACCAGGTTCACGCGACCGATTGTGCGCCAGCCCGAACGGCGTCGCCGGGGCCACGAATCGAAGCGCCCGCCGTTGTCGGGTGACGACGGCGGGCGATCGACGACGGTGGAATGATCCCGCGAACGAGGCCCGGCCCCCTGTGCCCCGGGGACCGGCGGTCGGGCCCCATCGGGTCCGACCCCTCGACACGGACGATGCGGCACCGGGCGCCCGCCGCGCATCATCCAGACAACGTAATTCCGATAGGACCGCCCAAACCCGGGCCCCGACCATCCCGGGTAGCATCTTGCAACTGACTCGACCGGATGGACGCGGGCGATCCCGTCGCGCGCTCCTGCGGTCCTCCCCGGAGGCGCCTCGGTGAAGCTCGGCTTGCAGATCTCGTCGTTCACCTGGCCCGGCGGGGCCGAGGCCATCGGCCCGACCCTCGGCCGGATCGCCCGCCAGGCGGACGAAGTGGGCTTCGACTCGATCTGGGTCATGGACCATTTCTTCCAGATCCGCGGCGTCGGCCGTCCGGAGGAGCCGATGCTCGAGGGCTGGACGACCCTCGGCTTCCTCGCCGCGAGCACCCAGCGCGCGCGCCTCGGCCTGATGGTCGGCGGGGTCCATTACCGCCTGCCCGGTCTCTGGGTCAAGGCGGCCACGACGCTCGACGTCCTGTCCGGTGGCCGGGCCTGGCTCGGGATCGGCGCCGCGTGGAACGAGCTGGAGTCGACCGCCCTGGGCTTCCCGTTCCCGCCCCTCGGCGAGCGGTTCGAGATGCTCGAGGAGACGCTCAGGATCGCCCACGAGATGTGGCAGGGCGAGCGTGGCTCGGAAGCGGAATTCCACGGCCGCCATTTCGACGCGAGACGGCTGATGAACTCGCCCCAGTCGATCTCGCGCCCGCGCGTCCCGATCATGATCGGGGGTGGCGGCGAGCGGAAGACGCTCCGCCTCGTCGCCCAGTACGCCGACGCGACGAACGTCTTCGGCGGGCCGGAGATGGTCGCCCACAAGTACGCCGTCCTCCGCGAGCATTGCGAGGCGATCGGGCGCAACCCGGACGAGATCGAGCGGTCCAACCTCCAGGGCGTGAACCTGGGTCGCGAGACGCCCGCCCAGGTCGTCGAGCGGTTCGGCGAGCTGGCCGACGCGGGCGCCCAGACCGTGATCTTCAGCCTCGCGGGCGTCGAGGATCCTCGGAATCTCGAGACGATCGGCCGCGACGTCATCCCCCACGTCCGGGCCTTCTAGGACACCTGCCGGATACCCCCTGGGGGTATGGCACCGTGCTACGATTGAACCGATGAGCGACGACAAGGACCGCCGGCCCGACACGAACGGAACCGCACCGGACGATCCGTTCGCCGGCTTCTCGATCGACTTCGGCGGCGGAGCGAGCGGACCGGCCGAACCCACCCAGAACGCTCCAGGGGCCGCGCCGTCGTTCGGCGCCCCGATCTCGTTCGGGGCGCCCGCCGCGGAGGCCGCGGCTGTGCCGGTCGCGCGCCGGCCCGCGGACGGTTCGCCGACGACGGGCGCCGATGACGGTGGCACCCACACGAAGGTCCTGATCATCGGCTCGGGGCCGGCGGGTCTGACCGCCGCCGTCTACGCCGCGCGGGCCAACCTCGAGCCGATCGTCCTCGCCGGGGCCGTCCCGGGCGGGCAGCTGATGATCACGAGCGACGTCGAGAACTACCCCGGCTTCCCGGACGGGATCCTCGGGCCGGAGCTGATGGCGAAGTTCCGCGAGCAGGCCGAGCGCTTCGGGACGCGGATCGTCGACGTGGACGTCGACCGCGTCGACTTCGGGGTGCGGCCCTTCCGGATCTGGGCGCGCGGCGTCGAATATCGCGCCGAGGCCGTCATCGTCGCGACCGGCGCGTCGGCGCTGTGGCTCGGCCTCGACAGCGAGACCCGGCTCCGCGGCCGGGGCGTGTCCGCCTGCGCGACGTGCGACGGCTTCTTCTTCCGGGACAAGGAGATCGCGGTCGTCGGCGGTGGCGACACCGCGCTCGAGGAGGCGACCTACCTGACCCGGTTCGCGACGAAGGTCCATCTCCTCCACCGCCGCGACGCGTTCCGGGCCTCGAAGATCATGGTCGATCGGGCGGTCGACAACCCGAAGATCGAGATCCACACGAACACCGCCGTCGAGGAGGTCCTCGGCGACGCGAAGGTATCCGGGCTCCGGCTCCGCGACACGACGACCGACGAGATCCGCGACGTCGACATGGAGGGCCTGTTCATCGCGATCGGCTACCGGCCGAACACGGAGGTCTTCCGCGACTGGCTGGAGGTCGATGCGAAGGGCTATCTCGTCGTTCGCGACGAGACCGGCTCGAAGATCGAGGGCGTGTTCATCGCCGGCGACGTCCACGACCACCGCTACCGCCAGGCGGTCACCGCGGCGGGCGACGGCTGCAAGGCGGCGATCGACGCCGAGCGCTGGCTCGAATCGCAGGGAATCACCGAGGTCCAGACCGCCTCGGCATGGTGAAGGCGGCGGAGCCACGGCGCTTCGCGGACCATCCTCGCCCCGGCGTCCCCTCGACGACGGCCGCGCTCGTCGGCGCCGCCCTCGACGACGCGATGGCCGCGGCGGAGACCCGGGCAGGGGCCGCTGACCGGCCCGCGATCACGGTCCTCGACGCGGGCTGCGGCCGGGTCTCGCACCTGAAGCGGTATCGATCCCGGATCGCCCGATTCGTCGGCGCCGACATCCACGCGCCGGCCCCTGGCGCGCTCCCCCACCTCGACGAGTTCGCGACGGTCGACCTGTGCGTCGACGGAGATGCGTTTCCGCCCGCCACCTTCGACGTCATCCTCTCGAGCTTCACGGTCGAGCACTTTGCCGATCCCGACGCGGCGTTCCGCCATCTCGAGCGCTGGCTCCGGCCCGGTGGCCGGCTCGTCCTCTCGACCGTCAACCGGCGTCATCCGTTCGTCCGCGCGTACCTCGGACTGCCCGACGCCGTCCGGCGGCGGATCCAGCCGCTCGTGAAGGCGACCGCGGCCGATGCCCACCCTCTGGTCGGGGCCTGCAACGATCCCACCGCCATCCACGAGGCGCTGCGGACCGCCGGGTTCGTCGACATCCGGATCGAGACCGTTGGGCACCTCGCCTCGGCCTGGCGGCGGCGACGGCCGACGCGTCTCCTGGGTCGAATGGGCGATCTGCTCACCGCCCGCTGGCCCTCGCGGCGCTCGACGATCGTCGTCAGCGCCACCGCGCCGGATGACGGCGCCGCCGAGGACGCTGCGGACGCCGAGGTCGCCCTCGCGGGTCTGCCGGCGTGAGCGGCGCCTCGCCCGACGAGCCCCGATCGCCGGGTGGCGAGTTCCGGCCCGAGCTCGAAGGGCTGCGGGCGGTCGCCGTCGGGCTCGTCCTCGTCTACCACGCCGGGTTCCCGAAGTTCCACGGCGGCTACGTCGGAGTCGACGTCTTCTTCGTCCTGTCCGGCTTCCTGATCACCGGCCTGATCATTCGCGAGCTGCGGGCCACCGGTCGGATCGACCTGCCGCAGTTCTATGCCCGACGGGCGCGGCGGCTGCTTCCGGCCGCGGCGGTGGCGCTCGCGGGCACGCTCGTCCTGTCGGTGATCTTCCTGCCGCCGTTGCGCGTGCCGGACGTAGCCGGCGACGCGGCCGCGGCGTCCCTGTACGTCTCGAACCTGCGGTTCGCGTTCCAGGCGACCGACTACCTCGCGAGCGACCTCGCGCCGTCGCCCCTGCTCCACTTCTGGTCGCTCGGCGTCGAAGAGCAGTTCTACCTGTTCTGGCCGGCGTTGCTGCTCGTCGTCGCGACGGCGGGGGTCGGCCTCCGACGACGATTCGGCGGGGCCCGGCGGCCGGCCGAGCGCGACGGCGGGGAGGGCATGGCACCGGACGCCACGACGAGGCTGATCGTCGCGGTCCTCGCCGTCACCGGCATCTCGTTCGTCGTCTCACTGATTCTCACCGACATCGCCCAGCCCTGGGCGTTCTTCTCGCTCCCGGCCCGGGCATGGGAGCTCGGGCTCGGAGCGATCTTGGCCCTCGGGGCGTCACGCCTCGCGGGGTTGCCGCGAGCGGTCGGAGGCGCGCTCGTCGGCGCGGGCCTCGTGCTCGCGACGCTGGCCGGTCTCGTCCTCCAGCAGTCGACGCCGTTCCCCGGCACGGCCGCGCTCCTGCCGACCGCGGGTGCCGCGCTCGTCATCGCCGGCGGCGCGGCGGGCGCCGGCACCCTGCCCGTGCGGGCGCTCACGCTCGCCCCGATGCGCTTCCTCGGCCGGATCTCGTACTCCCTGTACCTCTGGCACTGGCCGATCCTCGTCCTGCCGGCCGCCGCGATCGACGGGAATCTGCCGCTCCTCGCGCGGATCGGCCTCGTCGTCGTGTCGATCGCCGCCGCGACGGCGAGCCAGCGCTGGGTCGAGGAGCCGATCCGCGGCGGCCGCTTCGTCGGTCGCCGGGTCGGCCGGACGCTCGCCCTCGCCGGGACGACGAGCCTGATCGTCGCCCTGCTCGCGGTCGGGGTCGGGACGGCGGCCGACGCCTCCCTGCCCGCGGGGGCCGCCGGGCCGTCGGACAACCCGAATGCCCTGCCGGTCGACCCCTTCGCCGTCCTCAGCCCGGCGCCGTCGACCGAGCCGCTCGCATCGGGGAGCGGCGGCCCGTCGGCCAGCCCGGTCGCTTCGGGCCGACCGCCGACGGCCGCCGGCCCGGTGCCCGCCGACCTCGACCCATCGCTGGCCGCCGTCCGCGACGACGAGCCGATCATCTATTCCGACGGCTGTCATCTGGACCAGGCGTCGATCGACCCAAAGAGCTGCGTCTTCGGCGACACAGCATCGCAAACGACGGTCGTGCTCCTCGGCGACTCGCACGCGGCGCAGTGGTTCCCGACGTTCGCCCGCCTCGCGAACGTCGAGCACTGGAAGCTCGTGACGCTGACGAAGTCGGCCTGCACCCCGGCTGACGTGACCGTCTGGAACCCGACCTTCAAACGCGCCTACACCGAGTGCGATGCCTGGCGGGCGAAGGCCTTCGACCGGATCACGGCGCTGCACCCGGCCCTCGTCGTGATGGCGATGTCGCGGACGTACACCCTCGTCGTCGGCTCGGCAACCGCGACGGTCCCCCAGCGCCCGGACCTCTGGGACGCGGGGATCGCCGCGAGCCTCCAGCGCCTCAGCGACGCCGCGGACCACGTGGTCCTCATCGGTGACACCCCGCGATCGAAGGTCGATCCGCCCGTCTGCCTCTCGAAGCACCTCGGGGACGCGCTGGCCTGCGCGACCCCCTCGGCGTCGTCGCTCGATCCGAAGCGGACGGCCGGCGACCTCGCGGACGCGGAGGCGGCCGGCGCGACCTTCATCGACCCGACGCCCTGGGTCTGTCCGAGCGAGCCGTGCCCGGTGGTCATCGGCAGCTACCTCGTCTTCCGCGACAGCCACCACCTGACGACGCCGTTCGCGACGGCCCTGTCGCGACGGATGCTGGCCGCGTTGCCGCCTCCCCTGGGCGGCGCGTCCGGCGGCTGAAGGAGCGTCGGGGCGATCAGCCGGGCAGCGAGGGCGTCGGACGGAGCTCCAGGAGCACGGCGCCGGTCACGTTGACGACGCTCGTGCGCCCGGCCTGGACCGTCAGCTCCGCCACGGACGCGGTCGTCGTGTGGCCGTGCAGCCAGAGCGGCGGTCGGAGCCGCTCCAGCAGCCAGCGGTACGAGGCGAAGCCGCGGTGGTAGCGATCCGTCGGCACGTCGCCGAGCCCCTCCGGCGGGACGTGGCTGATCACGAGGATCGGCTCGCGACGACCGCCCAGCCGGCTCAGGACGATGCGGCGGGCCAGGGCGAGCGTGTCGAGCCAGGCCCGCCACGGACGCCGCGGATTGCCGGGCTCGTCCACCCCAGGCCAGCCCAGCCCGCCGATCGCGATCCCGGCGAGACGGTCGATGTGACCGGACGCGAGGGCCGCCGGTGCGTGGGTGGCGCCGTGCCGCCAGGCGCCGCCGCGGTCGTGGTTGCCGCGGACGTGGACCATCGGCGCGCCGAACGCGTCGCCGAGGAACGTCAGCCAGTCCGCCTCGAGGTCCCCGCAGCCCACGATCCCGTCGATCGGGCCGATCCCGGCCCGATTGGCCGCCTGCTCGAGGGCCGGGTCGGCAACATCCGACACGGCGAGCAGACGGATCGGTCGCCCGTCCCGATCGGCGAATGGGCGGGCGTCGGGCCAGTCGACCTCCATCCGTCGGATCACGATGGCTTGTCGTCGGGGGCGCCGGACGATCCCGTCTCCGGGTCCTCGCCGCCGGGATGCTCGGCCGGTTCCTGGTTCGATCGCCGGCTGAGCGCCGCCATGAGGTCCTCGTGGTCCTCGAGGGTCGCCGCGAACGACGACGCCGGATCGGGCGCCGTGTCGTCGCGCGGCCCGAGGTCCACGACGTTGGCGTCGATCTGGAGCTGGCCGTTGTAGAGCGCCGCCGCCACCCGGTTGTGACCGTCGACGACCCAGTAGCGTCGGCCCGACCGCATCACGTCGATCGGCGGCAGGATCGCCAGCCGGTCGTGGGCCGCCCGGATCCGCTGCCATCGGGCGGCCCAGTTCAGCGAACGGAACGGCTTCATCGGCAGGAAGTCCCCGCCCCGCTGGCCGGACGGGCCGACCGCGGTCCCGGCGATGTCGTCGACGTCGATCGTCAACGTCCCGAGCTCGCGTGGCGCGGCCAGGCGTGCCTCGGGATGGACGTCGTACAGGTACGAGAGGGGCTCGCGAGCCAGGCGCCGCAGTCGCCGGACGCGGGAGCCGGGCATCTCGTCCAACCGGCGGTTCGTCGCGCGCACGGCCGCCTTGACCGCGCCCTCGATCGCGCCCGCGACCCGCTCGACGACGGGCTCGGCAACGGACTCGGGGGTGGGCGCCCGCGGTTCGAGGTGCGAATCGGTCACCGGGATATCTTCGGGCCGGGCGCGCGATCGCGCGACAGGCCCGCCGTGACGATGCGTGATAGCGTCGGCGGATGGGGTTCAGAGGTGGCCGCTTCGGCGGCGCATTCGCGGCGGACGGGCCGCCGCCGATTCCGAGGGAGCGTCGGGGACGGACGATCCGCAGGATCGGCGGCTTCTTCCTGCCCTACCGGCGACGGATCGCGGTCGTCCTCGGCGCGATCCTGCTGACGAGCCTCATCGGCCTCGTCAACCCGATCCTCCTCAAGCTCCTCATCGACATCGCGATCCCGAAGCGCGACTGGGGCCTGCTGAACCTGTTCGTGGGCCTGATGATCGTCCTGCCGATCATCTCGGGCCTGATCGGCGTCGGGCAGAGCTATCTCAACAACGTCATCGGCCAGAGTGTCATGCACGACCTCCGGACCGCGCTCTATGCCCACCTCCAGACGATGCCGCTGCGGTTCTTCACCGAGACGAAGACCGGCGAGATCCAGAGCCGCCTCGCGAACGACGTCGGTGGCATCCAGTCGGTCGTCACCGACACCGCGGCCTCGGTGACGAGCAACGTCGCGATCGCACTCAGCACGG
>DATLVO010000343.1:0-3195 GCA_035577485.1 Verrucomicrobiia bacterium | reverse complement strand
AAGGTCGGCGACACCATCACCGACGCCAAGCGGCCCGCTACGGAGCGCCTGCCGGGCTTCGAGGAAGTGAAGCCGATGGTGTTCGCGGGCGTGTTCCCGACCGACACCGACAAATACGGCGAGCTTCGCGATGCGCTCGAGCGGCTGCACCTGAACGACGCGGCGTTCCAGTTCGAACCGGATCACTCGGAAGCACTCGGGCTCGGGTTCCGCTGCGGGTTCCTGGGCCTCCTTCACATGGAGATCGTCCAGGAGCGCCTCGAGCGCGAGTTCGACCTCGACCTGATCGCCTCCGCGCCGTCGGTCGAGTATCACGTGAAGCTGCTGCGGGGCGGCGAAGTGGCGATCGACAACCCGGCCCTGCTCCCGAACCCGTCGGAGATCGACGTCCTCGAGGAGCCGTGGGTCAAGCTCAGCGTCGTCACGCCGTCCGGCTACATCGGGCCGCTTATGGAGCTGACGACGAACCGCCGGGGCACGTTCGAGAACATGGAGTACCTCGACCCGACCCGGGTCGTCCTCCATTTCGAGATGCCGCTCGCGGAGCTGATCGTCGACTACTTCGACCAGCTCAAGAGCCGCAGCCAGGGCTACGCCTCGATGGACTACGAGGAGCTCGGCTACCGGCCGGCGAACCTGGCCAAGGTCGACATCCTCGTGAACGGCGAGCCCGTCGACGCGTTGTCGCTGATCGTCCACCGCGACAAGGCCGCCTCGATCGGGCGGGCCCTCACGGAGCGGCTCAAGCAGCTGATCCCGCGGCAGATGTTCGAGATCCCGATCCAGGCGGCAATCGGCTCGAACGTCATCGCCCGGGAGACGGTGCGGGCAATGCGCAAGAACGTCCTTGCCAAGTGCTACGGTGGCGACATCACCCGGAAGCGGAAGCTGCTCGAGAAGCAGAAAGAGGGCAAGCAGCGGATGAAGCGGGTCGGCTCCGTCGAGATTCCCCAGGAGGCGTTCCTCGCGATGCTCCGCATGGACGAGGGCTGACCGCTTGGACGAGTGGCTGACGACCCTGCGGACGCTGATCGCGCTCGGGCTGGCCCTGCTCCTGGTCATGCTCCGGCTCGAGGCCGCGAGCTTCAGCGCCGCCGAGTACGACGACACGATCGACGGCCGGGCGCCCTCGGTCAGGCGGCGGGTCGCCTGGTATGCGATCGGGCTCGTCCTCGTCGCCGGCATCTTCCTCGTCCATCCGACACCGCAGGACGACCTGTTCCTCGGCTCCGGGGACCGGCCGCTCGCGATCACGTACGGGTTCCTGTACGCGGCGGCCGGGACGGCGATCGTGCTCGGCGTCGCGTTCTACCGCTACCGGCGCCTCCGGTTCCCCGACGTCTGGTCGTACCCCGGCGCCCTGCTCAACGCGGTGATGACCGCGCTGATCGACGAGGTCACGTTCCGGGGCGCGATCTTCGGGGTCCTCCTCCTGACCGGGCTCGAGCCGAACGCGGCCAACGCGATCCAGGCGATCCTCTACGCACTGGCGACGCGACTCGGAGCGCCGGGTCGGAACCGCTACATGCTCGTGATGGCGATCCTCGTCGGCCTGGCCGGCGGCTGGGTGACGGCCGTCACCGGCGGCATTGCGGCCGCGTTCCTCGGCCACGCCGTGATCCGGTTCTCGGTGTTCCTCGCGACCGGCCACGCCGGCCAGTTCGCGCCGCGTGGCCGCGAGGTCGAGGAGATCGAGGAGACGCGTCGGCCACCGAAGGGCTGGCGGGTCATCGGTCCCCGGGAGCCGGTCTCGCGCGACCGGTGAGCACGTCGGACGAGGCCGGACAGCGCGAGACCGGCGGCGTCCCATCGCCCCCGACGGCGCTGTACGTCCACGTCCCGTTCTGCGTCTCGCTTTGTCCCTACTGCGACTTCGTCGTCATCGCGGGCGCGGCCGCGCGCGGACCGTCGAGCCGGATTCCGTTGTTCGCGGCCGCGCTCGAGACGGAGATCGGCCTCCGGGCCGACGCGCTCGACGAGCGGTTCGGGCCGCCGGGGACCAAGGGTCGCCCGGCGCTCGACAGCGTGTACCTGGGCGGCGGGACGCCGTCGCTGCTGCCACCGGCCCGGCTCACACGGCTGCTCGACCTGATCCGCCTGCGGTTCGGCGTCGATGACGGCGCGGAGGTCACGATCGAGGCAAACCCCGGTCCCGATGAGCGAGGCGACGCCCGCGCATTCGTCCGCATGGGCGTGACGCGGATCTCGTTCGGCGCCCAGAGCTTCAACCCGATCGAGCTCCGCCGGCTGGGCCGCCGCCACCGGCCGGCGCATGTCGCCGACGCCGTCGACACCGCCCGCGGGGCCGGGATCCGCTCGATCAACCTCGATCTCCTGTACGACGTGCCCGACAGCTCGCTGGTCAGCTGGATGGAGACCCTCGACGCCGCCCTGGCGATGGAGTCGGACCATCTGTCGCTGTACGCGCTGACTCTCGACGATCCCGACGCCGAGGGCCTCACCGGCCCCGACGGCGATCACCTGCCGACGCGCCGTGGCGCACGACGATGGCGCGACCTCGCGATCCCGCAACAGGACGAGGACCGGGCCGCCGCCCAGTACCACCACGCCGTTCATCGCCTCGGCGCTGACGGTTGGCGCGGCTACGAGATCAGCAACTGGTCGCGGCCGGGGCACGAGAGTCGCCACAACCTGGCCTACTGGGAGCGCCGGCCATACGAGGCGGTCGGACCCGGCGCCCATGCGTTCGACGGCGTCACGCGCCGCTGGACGGTCGCCCGCCTCGACCGCTACGCCGATGCGCTGACGGCCCGGCCCGGCCATCCGGCGGCGCTGCCACCCGGCGGCTCCGAGACGCTCGACGCCGAGACGGCCGCGGCCGAGACGGCGATCCTCGGTCTCCGGACGGACCGGGGCCTGCCGCGGTCGGCGGCCCTGCAGCCGCCGCTCGCGGACGTGTTCGGCTGGGCGCTCGCCGCCGAGCTCCTGACGATCGACGCGGCCAACCGCATCGTCCTGACGACACGGGGCCGACTCCTCTCGAACGAGCTGTTAAGCCGGCTCGTCTGAGCGGCACGTCCGCGTGCCCCGCCTGGATGGCTCGGGCGTAGCATTCGGTCGCGATGACGAGCACGATGCCGCTCGACACCCGGCAGGCCCGGATCGCCCGCCGCCTGCTCCAGACGGACGGTCCGACGAGCGTCGCGGATCTCGCCGCCGAGTTGAAGCTGACCG
>DATLVO010000342.1:0-8711 GCA_035577485.1 Verrucomicrobiia bacterium | reverse complement strand
ACGCCGGGCGACAGGACCGAGTTCACGACCGTTCCGTTGATCACGCAACCGTGGCTGATCAGGCTCCGATGGACCTGGGCGGTCGGCCCGACCTGGGCCGGCGCGCGCTCCTCGGACCGCGTGTGGATCAGCCAGTCGCGGTCGTACAGGTCGAGCGCCGCGTGGTCCTCGAGGAGGGCGAGGTTCGCCTCCCAGTAGGACTGGATCGTCCCGACGTCCTGCCAGTAGCCGTCGAAGTGGTAGCCGTAGACCCGGGCGCCGCCGTCGAGCATCGCCGGGATCACGTCCCGGCCGAAGTCGTTGCGATCCTCGCTGAGCCACTTCCGGAGCGCCCGCTTCGAGAACACGTAGACGCCCATCGAGGCGAGGTCGCTCTTCGGGTGCTTCGGCTTCTCCTGCCACTCGATGACCTTGTCGTTGTCGTCGAGGGCGAGGATCCCCATCCGGGTCGCCTCGGCCAGCGGCACCCGGCGGACGGCGATCGTGACGTCGGCCCGCTTCCGGCGATGGGCCAGGATGAACGGCTGGTAGTCCATCTTGTAGATGTGGTCGCCGGCCAGGATCAGGATCACGTCGCCCGCGTCGTGCTCGATCACGTTGAAGTTCTGGAGGACCGCGTCGGCCGTTCCGCGGTACCACTCCGCCACGCGACCGCGGGCGATGTACGGCTGGAGGAGCTTCACGCCGCCGGTGTTGCGATCGAGGTCCCAGGGCCGGCCGAGACCGATGTGGTCGTTCAGCGAGCGCGGGTTGTACTGGGTCAGGACGACGACGTTGGAGACGTCCGAGTTGACGCAGTTCGACAGGGTGAAGTCGATGATCCGGTACTTGCCGCCGAACGGGACCGCGGGCTTGGCCCGAACCGATGAGAGGATCGACAGGCGCTCGCCCTCACCGCCGGCGAGGATGACCGCCATGGTCCGTTTCATGGGGGGATGCTAGCACCCGACCGATGTCCGGCCCATCACCGGACGATGACCGGTTCGTTGCGAATGGGCGCCCGGAGAGGCGCCCTCGGCGCCCCAATCCAATGATCCGTTGCGCTCAGGATCCAGGTACCTGGTATCTCGCTCACAGACCCGGATCCGTTGCGCTCAGGATCCAGGCGCCTGGTATGGCGGCTGCGATGCCGAATCCATTGCGCTCAGGATTCCGTTGCCTGCGAGGGACGGCTTCGGCCGTCAGTCGAGCGTGGCCAACGGCGAGCGGCTGGCGCGGCGCGCGGATACCAGGAGCGTCACGCCTGGGCGCAACGAATGGGGGCGCGAGAGCCTAGACGAACAGGCGCGGGTTCACGAACGTGCCGTTCGACTGGACCATCCAGTGGAGGTGGCAGCCCGTCGAGTGACCCGTCGTGTCCTCGTAGCCGATGAGCTGGCCCTGTTTCACCACCGACCCGGTCGTGATCCCGCCCGGGTACGTGTGGGCCCGCATGTGGGCGTACCAGGTGGCGAGGTTCGACGAGTGGGCGATGATCACGATCCAGGCCGGGTCGGAGCCGTCGGCGTAGTTCCAGCCGATGTAGGCGACCCGGCCCGTGCCGGCGGCCCTGATCGGCGCCCCGCAGCCGAGCGGCGACACGATGTCGATGCCCTGGTGGAAGTGCGGGCACGACCCGAGCGGCGGCTCGTAGATGACGCCGGTGCAGCCGAACTCCTGAGTGACCGTGCCCTTCATCGGCCAGATCAGCGTGCCGTTGTACTGGGACGGGATGTTCCCGAGCTGGTACTGCTGGGCGATGAGGTCGTCGATCTTGTTCGACAGCGCGGACCGGGCGGCGGCCGTCGCGGCGAGGGCCTTGGCCAGGTTGTGCTTGTTGCGCAGCAGCTTGGCGTAGGCCGCCTTCTGGATCGCGAGCGCGCGCTGCGTCTGCTGCTCGAGGACCTTGAGGCGGGCCTGGGCCGACTTCAACGCCTTGAGCTGGGTGTCGAGGCTGGCCTTCTGGGCGGCGACCTCGACCCGCAGGGAGTCGGTCGCGGCGCGGGTGTCGAGGACGGTCTGGTGGATCGCCGCGAGCGTCGCCTGGTCCGTGACGATCTGCTGGGCGAGCGCCTTGTCCTGCTCGCCCACGTCGATCGAGTAGCTGACGTCGGAGAGCACGTCGGTGAACGACTCGCCCGACAGGAACGTCTCGAGGAGGGACGTCCGGTCGGTGTCGTAGGCGACCCGCAGGCGCTCGGCGAGGAGGGCCTTCCGGTCGTCCAGCTGCCACTGCTTGTGGAGCTCGTCGATCCGGATCTGGAGGAGCTGGGCGTCGAGGTCGGCGAGCTGCACGACGAGGTCGTTGTAGTGGGCCTTGACGACGTTGATCTTGACGACCATCCCGGCGATCGATGCCTTGACCGCGGAGAGGTCGGCGTTGATCCCATTGAGCTCGCGGTTCGTCGTGGCGATCGCGTTGTTGAGATCCGCCTGGAGGGCGTTGATCTTCGCGATGTCCGCCTTCTGCGTCGCCATCTGCTGGGCGAGCGCGGCCTGCTTCGCGCGGGCATCGGCCAGCTCGTCGGCGCCGACCGGGGTCGCGGAGCTCCCGATCAAACCGGCAAGAAGCGGGATCAGGAGGAGCAGGGACAGACCCCGGCGTCGGCCTGCGTGCCGTCGTCCTGGCCTGGTCTGTGACGGATATGGGACCGTGTGCGCGCTGGGGCGCATCACAGCGGCGTCGTCATCAAGCGAGCTAACTCCGTTGGTCGCGTCAGTGCTGTGCGCATCGCATGCGCGGGCGCGGGTGGCGGCGTGGCCCGACCTGCCGCCCCGATTGGGCACCCCTCAGGACGACGACCGGCTGCCGGGCATCATACCTCGGGTTGTCCACACTAGGTGGGCGACGGTCCCGTGACCACCCTGACGATGGTCCCAGAACCACCGCGGACCCCTCCGGACCGCACCACCTCCGACCATCAACTGGGGACGAAGATCCCCCACAACGCGCCGAAGATCAGGAACGGTCCGAAGGGGATGTACGTTCGCCGGCCGATCCGCCGCATCGCGAGGAGCAGCCCGAGGACGAGCCCCGCCGCGAGCAGGCCCGCGATCAGGCCCGTGAACGCGCGCACGAAGCCGGTCATCAACCCGACGCCGATCAGCAGCTTCACGTCGCCGATGCCGAACGCCCCGGCCCCGAACGGGATCGATGCCACGTACAGCCCGATCGGGACGAACACCGCGACGAGGAGCGTCGGCAGCAGGCTGCCACCGACGAGCGGATTGCGCCCCGTCACGTCGAGCAGGAGCGCGAGCGGCACCACCGGGATCGTCAGCTCGTCCGGCAGGAGGCGCTGGTCGAGGTCGATCGCGAAGCCCGCGACGAGGCTGGCGAACCAGGCCCCGAAGAGGACCTGGGCGAAGACATCGGCATCGGCGAACCGGGCCGCGAGGAGCCCGAACGCGAACGCCCCCATCGCGGCCGTGGCGGCCGTCCGCCAGCCGATCGGACGGCCGGCTGGATTCTCCTCGTCGTGCTCGGGCCAGCGAACCGCGAGGCGGTCGGCGGCGACCCCGAAGACGGCCCCGCCGACCGCCAGGACGGCGACGAGGAGGTTCAGCCCTTCGCCCCGGCCAGCGCCAGCTCGACGAGGGTCGCGTGGGTCACCCCGGTCGCGCCGCGCGGGGCGAACGGCGTCGTCTTTCGGAAGTAGCCCGAGCCGCCGATGTCCAGATGGGCCCACGGCACCGTCCGGAACTCGCGCAGGAACAGGCCTGACTTGATCAGCGACCCCTCGGCGGAGCCGGAGTTCTGGAGATCGCCGTACCAGCTCTCCATGTCGGGCACGTAATCGTCGAGGAGCGGGATCTGCCAGTAGCGTTCGGCGGCCCGGTCGGCCGCGGCCATGACGCTGTCGTACCACGGCTGGGGGGTCCCGAACGCCCCCGTGATCAGGTGGCCGAACGCACGCGAGACGGCGCCGGTCAGCGTCGCGACGTCGACGATGTGCGTCGCGCCGAGCCGCTCGGCGTAGGTCATCGCGTCGCCCAGGATCAGGCGTCCCTCGGCGTCGGTGTTCGTGATGTCGACCCACTTGCCGTTCAGGGCCTTCACGACGTCGCCGGGCCGGGTCGAATGCGAGCCGGGCATGTTCTCGACCGCCGGCGCGACGGCGAGGAGCGGGGTGCCGGGGGCGAGGCGGGCGACAGTGCCAATGGCCGCGATCACGGTGCACGCACCGATCTTGTCCATCTTCATCTCTTCCATCCGGTCGGCCGGCTTGATGCTGATCCCGCCGGAGTCGAAGCAGACGCCCTTGCCGACAATCGCCAGGTGCCGGTCGAGCGTGTCGCGCTCCCCTTCCCCGCCCGAACGCATCACGATCATCCGGGGCGGGTTGTCGCTGCCCTGGCCGACGGCCAGGAACATCCCCATCCCGAGCTCGCGGGCGCGATCCGGCTCGATGACGTCGATCCACAGCCCGTGCTGCTCGGCGACGGCGCGCGCTTCCTCGGCGAGGACCTCCGGGCTGACGTCGTTGGCTGAGCGATTCGACAGGCTCCGGGCGTGGTTCGCGCCCTCGCCGATGATTACGCCCCGCTCCGCGGCCCGGGTCAGGGTGCCAGCGTCCCCGTCCGGTGCGATGAGGGTCAGCTCGTCGAGCTCTGGCGGCGCCGTCTTCAGGTCGTCGCGATCGCGGTACAGGGTCTTCGGGTCGAACGTGCCCTCGACGACGCCACGGGCCACGAGCTCGGCGACGGCATCGGCGCCGCCCGCGAGGACGTCCGCCAGGGGGCTCAGCCAGATCGCCATCGACCGGGCGTGGCGACCGCCGAGACGGTGCTGCGCGGCGGCCCCGACGTGCAGGACCGTCTCTCGGTCGAGGGCGTCGGCCTCACCGGCGCTGAGCGTCAGGACCCGCCTGGCCGCCAGCTCGCCCGGCGCGGCGATCGACGACGTGAACCGCTTCGAACGCAGCTCCCCGAACGTCGCCAGGGATCGGAGCTCACCGCCCATCCGCCGGTCGAGCTCGCCGAGCGGCCCGTCGAAGGCCGCCTCGCCGACGATCGGGATGACGAGGACGTCGGCCTTGACGTCCCACGGCTGATCGGTGACGACGCGCAGCTGCACGGATGGGGACTCCTGTGTCGGGTGGGCGCCACGGGCGGGGCGCCGGACGCAATGGCGGCCAGTGTACCCGCGCGACTCAGGGCGCCGGGCTGTCGGTCGGGCCGAGGGTGTCGGGCGGCGCGGAGCCACCGGCTCCCGACCCGGAACCCGCGCCCGAGTCCGGCGGCGTCGTGAGCTGGTCGACCGCGGCCTCGAGCTTGCCGCGCGCCTCCTCGATCCCGATGACCGCCTGGTTGAGCCCGCCCCGGCCGATCTCGGCGAGGATGATCACGAGCCCGCTCGTGTTCGCGGGCAGGAAGCCCTGGGCCTTCCGCTCGGCGACGAACGCGGCCTTGACCCGGGCCGTGACCTTGCCCTTGGAGTCGACGAGGGATTGGAAGAGCTCCCGGAGGGCCGCGTCGTATTCGGCGTTGCGGTCGAGCCACTGGGTGAGGGTCGAGACGTCGACCGTGTTCGCCAGGGCGTCGCGCAGCGCGCGGGCGTCCGCGATCATCTGGTCCGACTTGTCGAGGACCTTGAGCCCGCCGGCGTAGTTCGCCTTCTCGCGGCCGAGCGCCGCGGCCTGGCCGGTGTTCGTGTCGTGGTCGACGAGGAGCTTCGTGAGGCGGGTCGCGGACAGCGACCCCGAGGCCAGCGTCGCCCACAGGAGATCGAGGCCCTCGGTCGATTTGGCCGCCTGGACCGCGAGGTCGCGCCGAGCGAGGGTGTCGGGCGACCAGTTGACGGCCTCGTTCGGGCCGCTGCCGGGGAGGACCTCGAGCGCGCGCTGGATCGCGGCGGACTGGTCCTCGATGGATCGCGCCAGCGTTTGGCCGTCGGCCACGGTCGTATCGAGCGTCGGGAGATCCGTCGCCACGAGCGACGCGAGCGCGCCCCGGCCGAGCTCGCCGAGGCGCTTGACGTCGGCGGAGAGCTGGATCAGCTGGTCCTCGGCGGCGAGCAGGCCGGGGGCGGCGGCGCGGTCGCCCTGGAGGGTCAGCTCCGGGCGGCTGGCCGCTCCGGGTGGGTGGGCCATCGCGGCGACGATGCCCGCGGCCCCGACCGAGATCACCGCCACGATCAGGAGCCAGACGACGGCGAGGGTCGCGCGACGGACGTGCCCGATCATCGCCCGGCATCGTAGCATCGGGTCGTGTTCGATCCCGGGGCCACCGAGCCGGCTGCGGCGGGCTCCCGCCGGGCGCTCCTTGCGGCGATGCCGAAGGCCGAGCTCCACCTCCACCTCGACGGCTCGCTGCGGGTCGAGACCGCCCTCGAGCTCGCCCGGACACGGGGCGTGGAGGCGCCGCGGGACGGCGAGGGGATGCGGGCCGTGCTCGTCGCGCCGATGCCCTGCCGCGACCAGGCCGAGCTGTTGCGCGCGTTCGACCTGCCCATCGCCCTCCTCCAGGATGCCGAGGCGCTCGAGCGCGCGGCCGGTGAGCTGGTCGAGACGAAGGCCGCCGAGAACGTCCGCTACCTCGAGATCCGGTGGGGCCCGCGATTGCACGTCGCGCGCGGGCTCTCCCTCGTGGATGGGATCGCGGCGGTATCGCGCGGGGCACGCGCATCGGCCGCCCGAACGGGCACCGAGGTCCGGCTGATCTGCACGGCCCTCCGATCGCACGATCCGGCCGGGAACGTCGAGCTGGCCGACATCGCGGGACGGTTTCAGGGGGAGGGCCTGACCGGCTGGGACCTCGCCGGGGCGGAGGAGCGCGATCCGGATCCGCAGCTCCACGCCGTCGCCTTCGCCGCCGCCCGAGCCGGCGGCCTCCGGATCACGGTCCACGCCGGCGAGTGGGGCGGCGCCGCCCAGGTCCGCCGGTCGCTCGACCTGGATCCGGAGCGGATCGCCCACGGCCCCGGCGCCATCGACGACACCGAACTCTGTCGCGAGCTCATCGCCCGGGGCGTGTGCCTCGACCTGTGCCCGACCTCGAACTGGCAGGCCGGGGTCGTCCCGTCCCTGGCGGCCCATCCGCTCTCCCGACTCCACCGGCTCGGCGTTCCGGTCACGCTCTCGACGGACGACACCACGGTCAGCGACCTGACCCTCACCGACGAGTACGAGCGGGCGCTCGACCCGATCGGGCTCACCCTCGCCGAGCTGTGGGCGATCGATCGCCACGCCCTCGACGTCGCCTTTGCCGATCCGTCGACCCTCGCTCGGCTCCGCGGGGAGTTCGACGACTGGGCGGCCTCACGGGTCGACCTCTTCGCCTGACCCGAAGGCGGCGTTCCGTCCGATTTCGGACGCTGCGCGGGCGTTCGATATCGGACGAACGATCAACCGATGGGCGAGGTCAGTCCGGAGCGGAGCAGAGACCGGGCGGATCCCGATGCGTGTCGTCGCCCGCCTGGATCTTCCAGGTCCAGGCATCGAGCGCCCTGATGTCGGCCGTCTTGCCGAGGACGCCCATGTAGACGTTGCCGTAGCAGGTCAGCCGGACGTTGGCGATCCCGTTCTCGTCGAGGAAGCAGCCCGACCGCTCCTCACGGATTCCGCCGTCCGCGTCGCCCTCGTCCGGGAGATACGCGGGCCAGGAGTGGTCGCCCGCCTTGCCGGTGGCGCAGTCGCCCGATCCCGGCGTGACCTTGGCCGTTGCCAGGCGCGCGAGGTACGCGTCGATCGCGGGCGCGGTCCCGAAGCTGTAGGCGCCGACGCGATCCACGAGGGCCGTCCCGATGCGGCATTCGACGCCCGCCACTGCCTTGGGCGGGAGATCGGTCCGGCGCGGGACGCAGTCGATACGCGAGTCGGCTCGGATCTGGCCGACCAGTTCCATCTCCGCAGCGTTGAACGGCATGGCGGGCTCGGGCGTGGCGCTCGGCGACGGCGGGGCCTCGGTCGGCGGCGTCGAGACCGCCGGGGTCGAGGGCGAGGTGGTTGGGCTGGCCGTGGGAGCCGCGGACGGAACCGCGCCTGAGCTGGCGACCGGCGTCGACGGCGCGGGGCTGGACGAACAGGCGGCGATGAGGACGCCGATGGCGAGCATCGCCACCAGGCGCGGTGCGTTGGTCATTGGGTGGGCAAACCTTTCGGAGGGGCAGGCGAAGGGCGAGATGGGCAACAGGTCGTGGCCCAAGAGTGACGCTCACGCCGCGGGATCGGCATGGACGTCCGTCCACTGTCCGCCTTGGACGGTCGTCCGATCATGACCGAGGGCCAGCGCCGATACCGACGTCGATCGACGTAAGCCAGGCCTCGGCCGCCCGCGACGATCGGAACCGGTGGACGCGCAGATGGCCCAGCGCCGGATCCGCGAAGCGCGCTTCGTACTCCCGTCGCCGGCGCCGATGCGTGGTCAGCACCCACCACACGAGCGAATCGCGAGTCAGCTGTTTCCGCCAGGTCTCGCGATTCCCGCTGCCCCACAGCTCCTCGCCCGACCGCGATCGACGGACCGTCCGGTGAATGATCCGCCACAGGCAGGTCCGGAGGGGCAGATCCAACCAGACGACCGTGTCGGCCCGTTCGAGGACGATCGAGCGAACCGCCGAGTAGTTGCCGTCGCAGACCCATCGTTCGGCAGCCGTCGCTGCGCGGACCCGGTCGCGGAAGACCTCGACGTTGGCCGTCGTCCAGCCGGGCTCCCAATTCAGGGCATCGAGCTCGATCCGGGTGACGCCGAGGCGCGTCGCGAGGGCGCGCGCGAACGTGGTCTTGCCCGAG
>DATLVO010000341.1:0-2535 GCA_035577485.1 Verrucomicrobiia bacterium | reverse complement strand
CCGCAGGGAACCGGTGGAACAGCTCGTCGGGCAGCGTCGATGCGCCATGCTGGACCGCGCCCGCCAACCCGCGCGAGCGAGCCAGCTCCCCGAGCCGCTTGAGCACGTCGAAGTCGAGCTTGACCGCCGCGACGGAGCCATCCGGCAGCGGCACGCCGCCGTGGGACGTGCCCGTCTGGACGCTGACCTTGCTGATCCCGATCGCCCCGGGCGATCGGGCGTCCAGCTCCCGCCGGTAGCCGTCGAGGTAGGCGACGAGCTCCTCCTCGTTCGAGTTCTCCTTGCCGACCTCACCGATCTCGCCGCCGACGCTGATCGTCACCCCATCGGGCTCGAGCGAGCGGATCAGTGCGGTCAGCTCGGCGGCCCGCAGATAGTTCTCGCGCTGCTGCTCGTCCCGAGTCGACTTGGAGAGGTCGACGAGCGTGGAACTGTCGATGTCGATGTTGCGGTAGCCGGCGTCGATCGCCAGCCGGCACGCGCGTCGGATCTCCTCGGTCGTGGCCTCGGGGTCGTCGGCGTACTTCTTCGCGTTGAACTGGTAGTGGTCGCCCTGGATGAACACCGGTCCCCGCCAGCCGGCAGCGATCGCTCCCGCGAGGACCGCGGTCGAGTAATCGATCGGGCGCTGGTACGTGTACGTCTGCTCGCTCCGGGCGAGCTCGACGATCACCGCGCCGACATCGTTCGAGGCGGCTGTCTCGTATACCGTCCGGGCCATGTCGAACGTCTGGGCCCGGATGTTGATCGCGGGGACCGTGAACCCATGGACCTCGCCGCGACCGCGGGCCATGTACAGCTCGTGGATGCTCGCGCTCTGCGCCCCGAGGACGCGGGCGGCCTCGTGGATCAGCCACTGGGCGGCCCCGACGACCGGGCCGTCCGGCGCGAATGCGGCCGTCCAGGCCAGGTCGCGGATCACGTCGCCTCGGAACGCGGCCTCGTCGTCAACGACGACGCGATCCCCGTCGAGACGGGCGGCCGAGCCGAGACGCGAGATCAGCTCGGGGACGGTCTCGGCAATATGGGGCATCGAACGTGGACTCCTGGCGCGGCGGCGAACGGATGCCCCAATGGTAGCCCTCGCCGGTCCACGGCTCAGAAGGTCGGCTTCGTCACCATGAAGATCACGATCAGGACGATGAGGACGGTCAGGAACATGCCGCCCTGCTGGAGCTTCTTGCCGAGCTCGGCGACCTCCGGGGGCGGACCTGCGGGCGCCCCCGCGGGCGGAGGTCCAGGAGGCATGCTCGCGAGCACGTGGGCCATTCGCTCGGCGTTCTTCTCCTGGACGAAGATCGAGAACGTGATCGCGATCAGGTACAGGACGATCCCGATGACGAGCCAGCGATACGCGGAGCTCGTGAGGTCGGCGCCGAGGATCAGGATCAACGCGACGCCGGTGATCCCCTGCACGATCGCTCCCGGGATCACGATTCGCCGCGAAATGTATTCGTTCAGGGCAGCCGCAAACGGCATGTTCTGAGGGCTCTTGCGCGCCTGAGACACGATCACCGGGAACGCGAACGTCGGGCCGAACACCGCAATGGCGCCCATCACGTGCAGGAACAGGAACACGGCCAGTAACAGCGACATCGGCACCCTCTCGTCCGCGCCATCCATGGTCCGGCCCGGTCGAGGTCGGGTGGCGCGCCGCATGCAGCCTACGTCAGCCTCATGTCCGCCGTTGCCTCGATTCGCAGGGCTTCGAACCCGAGGCGCGAGGCCATCGCAAATCACAGGTTCGGAGCGTCATGACCGGCGACCTCAGCGAAATCGGCCGTCCAGGCGCGGGAGTGGAAGGATGTCCAAGAGGATCGGCCCGGGATGGATCGTCGCCGCGCTCACAATCGCTGCTCTCCTCCTTGGCGTCTTCGTCGCTCCACGTCTCGAGATCGTCTTCGGCGGCGCGCAAGGCGTCCATGACGCGGCCGCACTGCCCGGCCACATCGGGGTCTGCGGACGTAGCTGGAGCAAGGACGCCCTCGAGCGGAAGCTGAGCTTGGCCGAGATCCGAGGGCGAGACGGCATCGATCCGGTTGTCGTGGACCCAGGGCCATTTGCGCCGTGCCCGACCGGCCCGTGCACGCCCGTGGCCCAGGACGTTCCCTGTCATACGGTCATCTACGTTCGGGTGGGCGAGGATGCATACCTCGACTACGCCCTTCAGGGTGGTCCGTAAGGGGAACACGCCTGAGTCGACGCCTTCGACCAGGCGGACGAACGATTCGTCGCCAGGCGACGTCTGGACCGGCGAGCACGAGGGAGGGACCGCTGGATCTCGTCGCGCGAGCACGCAAGGGCGATCGTGAATCATTCAATGAGCTGGTCGATCTTCACGTGGCCGATCTCTATCGGCTGGCGCTCGTCGTGGCTGGCCCGGAGCTGGCCGAGGACGTGACGCAGGACGCGTTCCTGGCCGCCTGGCAGCAGCTTCCGCGCCTCCGCGATCCCGAGCGCTTCGTCCCGTGGCTCCGCCGGATCCTCGTCAATCGGGCCCGCGACCTCCACCGCGCCGAGCGGCGTCGGCTCCTG
>DATLVO010000340.1:0-2197 GCA_035577485.1 Verrucomicrobiia bacterium | reverse complement strand
CGCCGAGATCGAGATCGGGTTCCGGGGCGACGACGACGGCGCCGCCCAGCTCCTGGCGGCGGCGATCGTCGCCGGAATCCGCGTCGCCTCCTTCTCGCGGGCGGCGAGCGATCTCGAGGAGCTGTTCCTCCAGGTGACATCCGCCGGGTCGCCCGGTCGCGAGCTCGTCGCATGACCGGCGAACGGCTCGAGGCGGCCGTCGCGGTCGACGGCGAGACCGTCGACACCACCGTTGCCGTGAAGACGCAACCGGTCCAGGGCGGCGAGCCTGGCCGCGCCCGGCCATCGGTCCGACGCTCGTACCATCCCGTCCGGTCGGCACGACGGGGCATCGAGGGGATCGTCGCAGTCGGCGTGAAGGAGCTCCGGGGCCGGGTCCGCGGCCGGCGGGCGTTCGTCGTGCTGACGTTCTACCTGCTCTTCCTCGCGGCCTTCGCCTGGGCCTGGGAGCTCGTCGCGGAGCGGGCCTACGCGCAGAGCACGACGCTCCAGGGCGGTTCGGCCGCGTTCGCCTCGGCGCTCGTCGGGCAGGAGGTCTTCGGGGCGCTCGTCCTGATCGAGACCCTGCTCGTCGTGTTCCTCGCTCCCGCGTTCACCTCCGGCGCGATCAGCCTCGAACGCGAGAAGCAGACGCTCGACATGCTCGCCGCGACGCCGATCTCGTCGCTCGCGATCGTCATCGGCAAGCTCCTGAGCGCCCTCGCGTACGTCTTCCTCCTGATCCTCGCCTCGATCCCCCTGACCGCGATCGTGTTCGTCTTCGGCGGGGTGGGGCCGGACGACGTGATCCGGGCCTACGCCGTGCTGATCGTCTCGGCGCTCGGTCTCGGCTCGCTCGGGCTGTTCATCTCGGCCGCGATGCAACGGACCCAGGGTGCGACCGTCGTCACGTTCTTCATGGTCCTCTTCCTGACGCTCGGGACGATGTTCGGCGTGCTGTTCTGGAACACGATGGCCGGCGTGAACAGCACGTCGTTCTTCGCGAACGGATCGGGCGTCGGTCCGATCAAGGGCCGCGCTCCGGAGGCCTTCCTCTGGTTCAACCCGTTCGCCGCCCAGTACGACGTCATCTGCGGCGCGTCGGACGGCTACGGCGGCTGGTGCAGCCGACTCAACACGATCACCAACGGGGCGATCTCCGTCGGATCGAGCGGCGCCGGCGGCTCGATCATCCCGACGCCGGGCACGAACTTCGGTTCTGGCGTCGTGATCCCCCCGGACCAGCCGGTGGACAAGACGCTCGTCGTCAACGGCTCCGCGGGCGGCGCGACGACGGGCGGAGGCGTCTTCCAGGGTGCACCGTTCGCGGCCACCGACCCGCAGCCCTTCGGCGTGAAGCGCGACACCTTCTGGCCGCGGAGCCTCCGGGCGTGGGCCGTGATGTCCGTGATCTTCATCCTGGCCTCGATCCAGCTCGTCTCACCCACGCGGCGCTGGCGGATCCTGCGGCGACCGATGCGGAGGACCACCGGATGACGGCGCCGGTCCGGCGCCTGATCGCGCGGCTCGAGGCTGGGCGGCAGGAGCGGCCGGTCGTGCCGACCGATCCACGGCTCGTCGTCGTGGGTCCGCTCGATCCGGCACTCGAGGCGATCCGGTCCGCGCTCCAGCCCCACCGCCGCCGGCTCTGGCTGCGGCGGATCGTCCGGCGGGGCTGGATGGCGCTCGGTGCCGGGGCGGCGGCAGAGGCTGCGCTCTTTGCAGTCGCCCGGGTGGTCCCGATCGAGGCGCTTCCATCACTCGTCGTCGCCGTCGCCGTCGCGGCGGCCGGTTGGTTCCTCGTGGCCGCTGCCCGCGCTCGACCGAGCCTGGGCGAAGCCGCGATCGCCGTCGATGCGGAGGGCCGTCTGGGCGACCGCGTATCGAGCGCACTGTCGCTGGCATCGGCATTCCCGATGCTCGCCGGGCCGCCCGAGCCCGAAGACACGGCCGCCGCCCAGGTCGACGACGCTGGCGATGTGGCGGAGGCCGAACGCTTCGTCCGGCGGCAGCGGCTCGACGCGCTTGCCGCCCTGCGGATCGTCTCGGCGTCCCTGTTCCGGCCTCGGCTCGCCCATCGACCGGCGGCCGTCCTGCTGATGGCCGGTCTGCTGATCGTTCCGCTCGTCCTCCTCCCCAACCCGCAGGACACGGCCATTGCCGACTCGCGGGCGAACCGAGACGAGGCGCGGAAGCAGGCCGATCACATCGACCAGAT
>DATLVO010000339.1:0-4130 GCA_035577485.1 Verrucomicrobiia bacterium | reverse complement strand
GGGCCGAGCTTCTCGGCCAGCTGCTCGGACGTGCCGTTCCAGAACGTGTCGTCGTCGGCGACATCGGCCAAGGGCGTCCGGTTGTGCTCCATCGCCGCCTTCCAGACGCGATCGGCCTCGGCCTCGGAATCCCGGATCGTGGCCTTGATACCGAGCGTGAACGTGATCTCGGCGGGGTCCCGCCCGACGTCCTCGCAGTGGCGCCTGAGTACCTCGACCTTGTGGCGCATCACGTCGAGCGGCCCCATTGCATTCCACAGGTCGGCGTAGCGGGCGACCGTTCGGAGCGTCTTCTTCTCGCCCGAGCCGCCGATCATGATCGGCAGGTGCGCCTGGATCGGAGCCGGCTGGTGGCGAAGGTGGTCGAAGGCGTAATGGCCGCCCGGCGCGGAGGTGACCTCCTTGCCGTCGAGCACCGCCCGCATCGCGCCGACCGACTCGTCGAGCCAGTCGAGCCGTTGGCCGAACCCGGTGCCGAACTCGATCCCGTGGGCCGTGTGCTCGGGCTCCATCCATGCTCCGCCGATGCCGAGGATCGCCCGGCCGTTGCTCACGTGGTCGAGCGTGGCCGCGGTCTTCGCGACGAGGCCCGGGTTGCGGAACGTGTTGGCGCCCACGAGCAACCCGAGCCGGATCCGCTTCGTGGCCATCGCGGCGGCGACGAGGCTCGCCCAGCCCTCGAAGATCGGCTGGTACGGATCCCCGAAGATCGCGTACAGGTGATCCCACGCCCAGAGGTGCTCGTAGCCGAGCTCATCGAGCTTGCGGGCCGTGGCGAGGTAGTCGGGCCAGGACGTGGCCTGGTTCCAGAGCAGGATTCCGAACTTGACATCGGTCATGTGCGGTCGGGCCTCCGCGTGCGTTCGTGGGGCGTCAAGTCTATCGGCGGCTCACCGATCGGGCGCCGGCGTCCGCCCTCGCCGCGGCCCTGAAAAAGCCCGTCGATATCGATGCCATCGCGATCCGTGGAGGTTCGAGGCCCACAAGGCCGCTCGTTCGCGGTCGTCGAGCTACGGCTCGTGCGTGGGCTCGGTTCTCGGAACCGCCTCGATGGTGGCTTCGGCCGGACATTCCACACCGCCATCGTGGACCCTCGGCGAGGTCGAGAGTCAAGACCCATCACGAGCCGCTGGCCCCGGGACGCGTCCCGCCAGCCGCCGCCAATCCCTATCGTTCGGGGTGGAGGTGAGATGACACCGGCAGACGCGCGCCCGATCGCGATCCGTTGCGGCCGCCTGCTCGACGTCGAGAGCGGCTCGCTCGAGGAGGGCCGGGTCCTGCACGTCGGCGGCGACGGCCGGATCGCCGGCATCGGCGGCGCCGACGACGGCATCTCCGACGACGCGGTGGAGCTCGATCTCGGCGCGCTGACCGTCCTGCCCGGCCTCATCGACGTCCACACCCATCTCGTGGGCGACGTCCAGACGGCCGGTGTTCCGTCGACAACGACCTCGGCGGCCGAGGACGTCCTGATCGGGGTCCGCCATGCCCGTGTCACGATCGAGGCAGGCTTCACCACGGTGCGCGACCTCGGCAGCTTCCGCGCCTTCACCGACTGCGCCCTGCGCGACGCGATCGTTGCGGGCGACGTCGCGGGCCCCCGGATGCAGTGCGCCGGCGCGTTCATCACCGCGCCGTGGGGCGGTGGCGACGTCGTCGGCCTCGCCCGCGACATCGCGCTCCCCGAGGAGCTCCGCTTCGGCGTCGTGCGCTCCGTGGACGATGTCCGCGAGCGCGTCCGACGACTCCTGATCGGCGGCGGCGACATGATCAAGTGCATCGGGACCGGCGCCGTCCTGACTCGCGGCGGGGTGCCGGGCGCGCCGGAGCTGTCCGAGGCCGAGATCCGGGCTGCTGTCGATGAGGCTCGCTGGTACGACACCCACGTCGCCGTCCACGCCCACGGCGCCGAGGGCGCGAAGCGCGCGATCCGCGCCGGGGCGCGGTCGGTCGAGCACGGCTCGTACCTCGACGACGAGGCGATCGCGATGCTGGTGGACACGGGCACGTTCTTCAGCGTCGACATCTACGACGGCGAATGGGCACTCGGCCCGGACGGGCCGAGCGACTGGCCGGCCGAGACGATGCGCAAGCTCCGCGAATCGCAGGTCGCGGCCGAGACCGTGGCGATCAAGGCAATCGACCGCGGCGTCCGGATCGCGTTCGGCACTGACAGCGGCGTCTACCCGCACGGGCTCAACGCACGGCAATTCGCGAGCTACGTCCGGCTCGGGATGACGCCGCTCGCCGCGATCCGGACGGCCACGACGACCGCCGCCGAGCTCATGGGTTGGTCGGACCGGGTGGGCAGCCTCGCGGTCGGGCGCTTCGCCGACGTCGTCGCCGTGGATGGTGACCCGCTGTCCGATGTCACCGTCCTCGAGCGGCCGGTCGTCGTTGCCAGGGGCGGCCACGTCGTGGCGGATCAACGCCTGACGTAACCCCAGGGCTCCGGCGTGATCGAGCGGTCGCGCGAACGGCGGTGCGGCGCCGCGCCGGCTCGGATGAGCCGTCGACTTCGGTACGATCGTCGGGTTGGTGGAACGCGCCCGATCGCGCACGCTGGGCCCCCGTGAACCGCGCCAGACCTGCGTTCGTCCTCGCCGCCGCCCTGCTGCTCGTCGCCGGCATGATTCCCCTGTCCGCGAGCGCGGCGACGATCTGGCGGTTCAACCTCTATCGCAGCGGCAGCTACGTCTCCCAGGACCCGTACTACACGGCTTGCACGGCGGCCGCGGTCATGACGATGCTCAACATCACGGACCTGGCCGACACCGGCGGCGCCGGGTTCCGCTGGACCGTCTTCCGGACGAAGAACAGCCCGGATCGATCCGTCGTCCGCGACATGACCTCGATCCTCTGGTTCGAACGGACCCACGACACGCTCGCTTCGGGCCGGCCGGGGAGCGACGCCCACGGCTGGCGCAACGCGCTGAATTACTACGGATGGGGCTGGTCGGCCATGACGGATCCGGAGATGCGGATCTATGACGACCGCGCGTACGGCTCGTTCGACGGGGCGCTCAAGGCGGCCGTGGTTGCCATCGCCCGCTTCCACAAGCCGGTCGGCGTGCTGGCGTGGGCCGGTGGCCACGCGCAGATCGCGACGGGCTACGTCGCCACCGGCGAGGACCCGGCCACCTCGGACAACTTCGTCGTGAACGGCCTGTGGCTGACCGACCCGCTGCGGTCCAACGGGATCGTCAACCGGTACATCAACTGGCTGTCGCTGAAGTCGGGCGACCTGACGTACCGCTTCCAGACCTATCGCGAGGTCGACAGTCCGCTCGACGATCCCTACACGGTTGGCTGGCGGCGCAGCTCGGTCCGATCGACGACGTCCGAGTGGTATCGGCGGTGGGTCCTGATCGTCCCGATCCGTGACGGCCTGCCGGAAGCCACCCCGACCCCGACCCCCACGCCGTCGCCCACCCCAACCCCGACACCCACCCCGCCGGCGGATACGCCGCCGCCCGATCCGTCACCGTCCTCGGCCCCGGATTCGACGCCCGAGTCGACCCCGAGCTCGACGCCGGACCCTCTCGCCAGCGCGAGCTCCACGCAGGACCCGTCCGCCTCCCCGTCGCCGGCTCTTTCCGCGGGCCCGTCGGACGCGCCGTCGGACGCGGTCCCGTCGGACGGGCCGTCAGCCGCTCCGTAGGTGGCTCCGCCGGCTGCGCGCCGAGCCGCGTGTCGCTAGGCCCGGTCCAGCTCCCGGTCGATCGCCCGGAGGATGAACCGGGCCGCTTCGGCGCTCTTGCCGCCGAGCTTCTGGCCGTCGTCCTGCTCGAGCGCCCGCGCGAGATCGTCGAGGAACAGCATCAGGGCCGACGTCCGCTGGAGGTCGCCCGAGGCGAACGCCGCGTCGAGCCGGGCGACCGCCGCCCGGGCGTTGTCGACCACGTGACCCTTGGCGACGATCAGTTCGCGGACGTCGCTCCTCGCCGCATCCGCGCCGGGACCCTCCGAGGTCATCGCCGGCCTCCGAGTGGCCCACCGCCCGCGCCGATCGCGGTCTCCTCTCGCTCGTCGTCGGCGGCCGAAATGGCGGAGTCGGCCGACCCGGACGCGTCGTCGGCGATGCGGGCCGGGCCCGGGCGCCGCGCACGGCGGGCCGCCCAGTCGGAGTC
>DATLVO010000338.1:0-34400 GCA_035577485.1 Verrucomicrobiia bacterium | reverse complement strand
GTGGACCTCGCTCGTCCCGGCGTCGACGAGATATGCCTGGATCCGGTCGCCGTCCCGCCGGAAGAGCGTGTTGGCGAGCGAGCAGTCGCCCCAGAACACGCCGCTCCGGTGGAGATCGATGAGGAGAAACGCCATCGCGTCGAGGAGCCGGTCGCGGTGCGGGCCCGGACCGGCCGGCAGCCGCATCATCAGTCGCCGGTACTGGAGCGAGTGGGGCAGGAACTTCGTGACGAGGACGCCGCCGTCGCGGGACGGCGCCTCGGCGATCCCGGACACCTCCACGGCCGGCAGGCTCAAGCCCTCGAGGTGCAGGAGTACCGCGTATTCCCGGCGGGCGACGACGAGCGGCAGCTCCTTCAGGGCGTAGAGGACGCCGTCGGACAGGAGGAACCGGACGAGATGCCGCGACGGGCCGACCGGCACGTGACGGAAGGCGAGGCGATCGGCCGGCCAGTCCGCCAGCGGCAGCTCCCACGGCAGGTCGACGAGGTCGATCGCCGGATCGCGCAGGCGGAGGTGGGGGAACTGGGACATCTCTCGGGTTCGCGTGGACGCCGGCCGGCCGGGGGCCGCGCTCAGAGGCGCTTCCGGAAGTAGGCCGCGACCGATCCGTCGTACCCGAGGTCCTCGTACAGCCGACGAGCGTCGGGGCGGTGATGACCCGCGGTCACCTCGGCGAAGGCGGCACCGACCTCGCGCCCGAGCCGCTCCGCCTCCTCCATGAGCATCCGGCCGACGCCCCGCTCGCGGACGCCCGCGTCCACGACGAGGGCCATCACCCGGAGGACGCGATCCGAGTGCTCGAACCGCGGGAGAGCGTGGATCGCGACGAACCCGAGGACCTCGCCGCCGTTGTCGGCCACGATCACGCGGGAGTGCTCGGAGGCGAACCGCTCGAGCCGCTCGACGATGTCGGACGGCCCCGAGGGATAGCCCTCGTCCGTGAACAGGCTCGCGATCCGCTCGGCGTCGCCATCGTTCGCCGGCCGAAGGGTGATGGTCTGGCGGTCGATCATGAGCCCGATGGTACCGCCGTGGGCTCGCACAGGATCAGGTGCGGTCCGGTCACGGGACCGAGCAGAACGAGGATCGATGGCCCGAACGGCCCGCTCTCCACCCGGGTGACGGCGATCCCCGCCCGGGCGGCCCGGTCCCGGGCTGCTGCCAGACCGTCTCCGACAGCGACGTACCGGCCGGCGGGCCCTTCGTCGTGGCGGGCGAGCGTGGCGGCGAGTCGACCCTCGGTGGTCGGCTCGGCGACCGCGAGTGACGGACGACCGTCGCGGGCGGGGACGTGGACGACGCGGGCCCCGAGAAGGACGTCCGGCGAGCGGTCGGCGGCGACGACGGCTCGCGTGGCGTCCTCGCCGGTCACCCCCAGCTCGCGAAGCGCCCGCTCGAGGTCGACGGTCGCCCAGATCGTCGCGAGCTCGACGCCGTCCGGCCCGGCCAGCGCCCGGGCCGGCGCGGCCAGGACGTCGAGCGGATCGGCCGGGCGCGTCATCCGCGCAGCAGAAGGTCGGGACCAGGGTCGCCCACGACGGCGAAACCGAGTCGCTCGTACATCCCCCGCGCGACGGTGTTCTCCTCGAACACGCCGAGGTAGACCAGGCCGCTGTCCGCGGCCAGGGCATCGCTCGTCGCGATCGAGGTCGCGAGCCGTCCGAGGCCCCGGCCACGGAACACCGGATGCGTCCCGATCGACGACAGGTAGCTCGCGCCCGCGAACGTCGTCCGCCGCGCGACGGCGGCCGGCTGGCCCCCGACGCGAACGAGGACCGCGTGGTACGTGTCGAGCTGGAGGCCCTGGAGCGCCTCGAGCTCGATCGAGACCCGCCGCTCGGGCTCGACCATGAAGGATTCGACGAGGACCTCGCCGATCGCGGTGGCGGCTGACGCGGCGGCGTCGCCCCCGAGCCGGTGCAGGCGCTCGATCGTGACCTCCCCCGGCGCGCCGGGCGGGTCGAGGCTCAGGGCGATGCGCTCGGGTCGGAGCAGCATCAGCAGCCCGCGGCCGTGGTCCTCGAAGCCGTTCGCGAGCAATCGAGCGACGAGGTCCGCCGGCTCGTCGAACGGCGGCAGTGGCCAGACGTGCGGGATCCGATCGATCCCGGCGAAGAGCGCGAACATCTCGGTGAGCCGCCGATCGAAGGCGCGGGCCTCGGTCGGCCAGTCGATCCCCGCGACCCGGTTCCAGAACGGCTCGCGATCGGTCGGATCGTGAAGAAGGACGGCATCGCCGAGGTCGCGGACCTCGCGACCGAGCAGCGCGTGCGCCCGCGCCTCGTGCCAGGCGAGCCAGCGGACGTCCGCCGCCGTCAGGTCGGTCGGCCTCGCCCGGAGCCGGCCGCGAGGCTCGTCCGGTCGGATGGGATCGGGGGCCGCTGTCATGGCCGCGAACGATAGCCGCCAGAACCGGCGACGTGGCGCGCGTCGTACAGTTCAGCATCTCCCCGGGGCGGCCCTTCTCCGCCGTCCTCGCTCACTCGGAGGACCAATGATGTTTCGACGCCTCGGCCTGATCCTGGTGGGTGGAATCACCACCCTCGCCCTCGCTGCCTGCGGTGGAACCGCGACCCCGTCGCCCTCCTCGAGCGCCGCGAGTGGCCCCTCGACCGCGCCGTCGGTCGCCGCCTCCACCGGCGGATCTGCCGCGGCCGCGGCGTGCACGACGGCCCCTGCCGGCGGCACGGCCAAGGTCACCGTGACGATCAAGGACTTCAGCTTCTCGCCGGAGCCGGTCCAGGCGAAGGTCGGCGACGTGATCGCTTGGACGAACACGGGCAACGCCCAGCACACGGCCACGCTCGACGACAACTCGTGCAGCACGGACACCCTGGCGAGCGGTGCCTCGGGGTCGCTGGTCTTCAGCGCGCCGGGCACGTATCCGTATCACTGCAAGATCCACCCGAGCACGATGAAAGGCACGATCCAGGTCACGTAGCCTCGGACCCGGACCCGCGCAAACGACCCCCGGCCGACGGCCGGGGGTCGTTTGCGACCCGGTGCAACCGGCGGCGTTCCGATGGTGTTTTCATGGACGTGATGGACGAACGAGCGCCCGGCGACGCCCACCTCGCCGCCTGCCTGGCAAGCGACCTCGACGGAACGTTCGAGTCGCTTGTCCTGGCCCACCAGGATCGACTCTTCACGATTGCGCACCGGATCGGTGGCGACCGCCACGACGCCGAGGAGCTCGTCCAGGACACCTTCGTCCGGGCGTACCGCGCGATGGCCGCCTACCCGCCGGCCCGTGTCCGCGAGCTGCGTCTGCGCGGCTGGCTGACGACGATCCTCCTCAACGCCGGCCGCAACCGGAGCCGCGCCCGCCGTGTTCCAACGGTCGAGCTGGCCTTCGAGCCCGGATCCGAACCGGCCGCCGACCCGCTCACCCGCCGCGACGAACGGGAGACCTGGGCCCGGCTCCTGGCCGGCCTCACGCCGGCCCAGCGAACGGCCGTCGTCCTCCGTCATGTCGACGGGCTGTCCTACGCCGAGATCGCCGAGGCGGTCGGGCGACCCGAGGGAACCGTCAAGGCCCATGTCCACCGCGGCCTGGCCGCCCTGCGAGCGGCGCTTGTCGCCGCCGAGCGCCACGGGCGCGAGGAGATCACCGCATGACCAGCTTCTCGACCTTCGAGCCCGAGCTGTCGCCGACCGAATCGGCCGCCCTCGGCGGCCTCCGGGAGACCGCACCGGCCGGACTCGCCCACTCGACCCTCGTCGCGGTCGGCCTGGCCGACAACTACGCGGTGATCGACACGCCAATCGGACCGCTCCGCGTCGCCTGGAACGGCCGGGGCGTCTCGGCGGTCGAAGAGGCGGTCGACGACTCCGCATTCGAAACTCGCTTCCTTGCTCGGACCGGGCGGCGGGCAGAGCGGCGGGCGACCCTGCCGGCCGATCTCGCCCACAAGATCGAGCGACGGCTGGCGGGCGACCGGCACAACCGGATCGACCTCGACCTCCGCGCCGCGTCCGAGTTCGAGCGAGCGGTCTGGATGAAGGCGCTCGAGATCCCCCGTGGCGAGGTCCGGCCGTACGGCTGGATCGCGGCCGAGATCGGTCGGCCGAAGGCGGTCCGGGCGGTTGGGACCGCGCTCGGCCACAACCCCGTGCCGCTCATCGTGCCGTGCCACCGCGTCGTGCGGAGCGACGGGATGATCGGCCAGTACTCGCTCGGCGGGCCGGAGAACAAGCGGACGATCCTGTCGGCCGAGGGCCTCGACCCCGACGAGCTCGAGGGCCTGGCCCGGGCCGGGATCCGGTTCATCGGCTCGGACACGACACGGATCTACTGCATGCCGACCTGTCACGACGCCCGCCGGGTCACCGAGCGGCACAAGCAGGAGTTCCGCTCGGCCGGGGCGGCGGCGGCGGCGGGCTATCGGCCGTGTCGTCACTGCCGCCCGGTGGCCGCCGCGATCGCCTGACCGGTCCTCGATCCGGGCGCGGAGGGCCCCGCGCCTCGGGTCGAGACAATCCCGGCGCGGTGTCCTACACTGCGACCACTTTGGACCAGCCGACTATGCCAACGATCCGTGGGAGACGGGGAACGTCCGCCCTCCTCGTTGGCTCGGCGATCCTCATCCTGTATCTCGCGTGGGGATCGACGTACCTCGGCATCCGGATCGCCGTCGCATCGATCCCGCCCTTCGTCATGGCCGCCGTCCGCTTCGCCATCGCGGGCACGATCCTGCTCACCGCCGTGTTCATCGTCCGTCGCGGGACCCTTGTCCGCCCGAGCCTCAGGGAGTGGCGCGACAGCTTCATCGTCGGCGCGCTTCTGCTCGGCGGCGGCATGGGCGCCGTGGCCTGGGGCGAGCAGACGATCCCGTCGGGGATCACGGCCCTCTTGATCGCGATGATGCCGATCTGGGTCGCCGTCTTCGGCCGGATCTTCGTCGGCCAGACCGTGCCTCGTGCCGGCGCGATCGGCATCGGCGCGGGCGTGGTCGGTGTTGCGATCCTCGTGGGCCCGTCGCTCGTGGTCGATCGATCGCTCGATCCGGCGGGGATCGCGGCGATCATCCTGTCGCCGATCAGCTGGGCCGCGGGATCGCTCTTCTCGGCCCATCGGGCGCGCCTCCCCGGCGACCCGTTCCTGACGACGGGGATGGAGATGGTCGGCGGATCCGCCGTGCTGGCCGCCGCCGCGGTCGTCTCGGGCGAGCTCGGGACCTTCCGGGTGGAGTCGGTCACGACGAACTCGCTCCTCGCGGTCGTCTACCTGACCGTCGTCGGGAGCATCGTCGCGTTCACGGCGTTTGCCTGGGTGCTGCGGCACGCCCCGCTGCCGATGATCTCGACCTACGCCTTCGTGAACCCGATCGTCGCGGTCTTCCTCGGCTGGCTCATCCTCGGCGAGGAGGTCGGGCCACGGCAGGTGATCGCCGGCGCGGTGATCGTCGTCGGCGTCGGCCTGATCGTCGCCTCGGGCGCGCGTCGGCCACGCCTTCGCGAGACGCCCGGGTCTCCCGCGGTGCGGTCGGCCGCGCCCGACGACGGCGTCGCTGCCGCCTAGGCCTGGCTCGTGCCCGTTCGGGCGTCGGACGCGACGGTCCGGGCGACCCGCCGGGCGAGCGCCATGATCGTGATCTGCGGGTTGACACCGAGGCCGGTCGGGAACAGAGAGCCGTCCGCCACGTAGAGCCCGCCGATCACGCCATCGCGCGGCCTCGGTCCGGCGCGGACGCGGCCCGCTGGGTCGCACGCATGGTCGGCCGCGTCGGCGCCCATCCGGACGGTGCCCAGCTGGTGGGCGGAGAAGACCGCGCCCCGGTTCGGGCCGAAGTCGAAGCGACGAAGCGCGTCCTCGAACGCGAGGAACGCCCGGTCGTCCTGGCCGGGCCCGAGTGGCTCCCGTCCGTGCCATCGCGGCGGGGTACCCGCCGCCAGCATCGATCGAGCGCCTGCGGCCCGAGCGAGGCGGGCCATCGAGACGAGGGCATGCCGCATCGTGGCGACCCCGCGCTCGTCGAGCCGGTAATCGATCCGGACGCCGCCCGCGCCCGTCGGCCGGACCCTCCCCTCGCCGCCGTCGCGGGTGATCGCGATCAACGGTCCAACATGCCGGATCCGACCGAGCAGGTCGGCGTGAGCGTCCGTTCCCTCCCAGGGCAAGGCGAGGGCGATCAGCCCCGGATGACCCGGAGCCGACTCGATCGCGTAGCCGTTCCGGCCGCCATCGCCGGCGACGAACTCGAGGGAACGAGCCGCCTGCATCGTCCCGAGCCACATGTCGATCGGTTCATCGAAGATCCCGGCGATGACCGGCACCGGATGAAGCCGCAGGTGCCGCCCGATCGCCGGATGGTCGAGACCGGACGACAGGAGCACGGCCGGCGAGCGGAGGGCGCCGGCCGCCACGACGACCTGGGGGGCGCGGACGACGAGCCGCCGCGGCTCACCGGCCGTGTCGTCGCGCCCCTCGATGCGCGCCTCCACGCCGACGACTCGACCCTGCTCCACGACGATGCGCGTCACGCGCGCCCGCTCCACGATCCGGGCGCCGCCGGCGTGGGCCGCCGCGAGATGCACCCGGATCCCCGACTGCTTGGCACCACGCGCACAGCCGAACGGGCAGCTGCCGCAGTCGCCGCAGTCCGTGGCGTTGCGGCGGACCGCGGCCGCCTCCCAGCCGAGCGCCGCCGCACCGCGCAGGATCACCTGGTCCTTCGGAGGAATGACCCGCGAGGGCGTCACGCCGAGCGCCGCCTCGATCGCGGCGACGTCGGCCTCGAACTCGGCCCCGTCGATCCCCTCAAGTCCGTGGTCGCGGGCCCACTCCGCCCGCACGTCGTCGGGCGCCGCAATGCTCGTCATCCAGTTGACGAGCGTGCCGCCGCCGACGCCGGTACCCGCCAGCATCGTCACCGACCCATCCCAGGTCGTCAGCAGCCCGTGGTTGAGGTAGAGGCGGTCGTATGCGTCGAGCTCGTTCGCCGGCATCGTCGTTTCGTTCACGAAGGGTCCGGCCTCGACGACGACGACCGAACGACCGGAGCTCGTCAGCTCGGCGGCGATCACGCCTCCGCCGGCTCCGGAGCCCACGATGACGACGTCGGCGTCGAGGGTCACCGGCTCGTCGCCGTCGCCGAGGTCGAGCGGCCGGATGGTCGTCGGATGCGGCGTGACCGGGGGTCGCTCCGGCACATAGCCGATCGCGGCGTGGAGCGGGTTCGGCGCTCCGTCGGAGCCGGGATCGGCATAGGCGAGGAACGTGAGCAGCTTGCGGAACGCCTGGAACCCCGATCGCCGGAGCGGGACCCGCGAGCCGGCCCAGCCGAGGAGGTAGCGCTCGCGGTCCGCCGGCGGGAGGTCGCGGAAGGAGGTTGCACGACCGCTCAGGGCCAGGTTGACGACGCGTGACTGGATCAGACGGAGGACGAGACGGAGTTGTCGGAGCTGGGCCGGGTCGGCCGCCCGGGCCAACCCGTCGGCGGCAAGCCCGGCCCGCCGGATTGCCCCAGCGCGGACGAAGGTGTCGCCAAGCTGGGCGAGGGTGGCCAGCTCCGACTCCGACCACGGGGGAGGTGACGGCATCTCAGGCGGTGGGCGTGCCGGGCCGCTCCCAGCCCTGGGCCGGCCACGGCTCGCATCGGAGCGGGCGATCCGAGCGGTAGCCGAGGGCGTACTCGGCCTGGATGATCGTGTGGAGCTGGCTCGTGCCCTCGTAGATCACCGCCGCCTTCGAGTTGCGGAGGTAGCGCTCGACCGGGAACTCGCTCGAGTAGCCGTTCGCGCCATGGACCTGGATCGCGTCGAGCGCGGATTGGACCGCGTGCTCGGTCGCATGCCACTTGGCAAGGGACGTCTCGCGGGTGTTGCGGAGGCCCTGGTTCTTCAGCCAGGCCGCCCGCCACACGAGCAGCCTGCCCATCTCGGTGCCGGCGGCCATCTTCGCGATCATCTGCTGGACGAGCTGGTGCCGGCCGATCTCCTGCCCGAAGGTCTCGCGCTCGTGCGCGTACTTGACCGATGCGTCGAGGCACGCCTGGGCAAGCCCGACGGCCCCGGCGGCGACCGTGAAGCGGCCCTGGTCGATCGCGCTCATCGCGACCAGGAACCCCTCGCCCTCCTCGCCGATCCGGTGCTCGACCGGGACCACGCAGTCGTCGAGGTGGATCAGGCCCGTGTTCCCCGCCCGGATCCCGAGCTTGCCGTGGAGGGTCCCCGTCGTGAGCCCCGCCATGCCGCGCTCCAGGAGGAACGCCGTGACGCCGCGCCAGCCCTTCGACCGGTCGACCGTGGCGAAGACGAGGAAGTGGTCGGCGATGTCGGCCAGGCTGATCCAGATCTTCTGGCCGTTCAGGCGATAGGAATCGCCGTCGCGACGGGCGGTTGTCGCGAGGTTCGCCGCGTCGGTGCCGACGCCCGGCTCCGTCAGGCCGAACGTCGCCAGCTTCTCGCCCCGGGCCTGCGGCGCGAGCCAGCGCTGGCGCTGCTCCTCGGTCGCCCACTGGAGCAGGGCCAGCGAGTTCAGCCCGACGTGGACGCTCTGGACGACCCGGAACGCCGAATCGGCCCGTTCCAGCTCCTCGCAGAGGATCGCGAAGCTGACGTAGTCCATGCCCGAGCCGCCGTAGGCCTCCGGGATCGGCGCGCCGAGAAAGCCCTGCTCCCCCATGCGCCCGAACAGCTCGCGCGGGAATCCCCCGTCCTCGTCCCAGCGCCGGATGTTCGGGAGGATCTCGGCCTCGGCGAAGGCGCGGGCGGATTGCCGGACGAGACGGTTCTCGTCGGTGAGCTCGAAGTCGACCATGGCCGAATGCTAATCGGCCGGGACCGCCGGGGCGGCGCCCAACCCTATACTCGGATAATGGACGAGCCCGCCACGTCGGTCGCCGATCTCGCCGCCCAGGCGACCCATCTCTCGCCTGTCCTCGGCCGGTACTTCGAGCGCAGCTGGAGCCACGGAATCGGGCATCGGCTCTATGACACCGCGGGCCGCGCGTATCTCGACTTCGCGAACGGGATCGCCGTCACCACGCTCGGTCATGCTCATCCGCGGGTGACGGCGGCCATCCACGCGCAGGCGGATCGGCTCATCGGCCCGACGGGGGCCATCGGCTACTCGGAGCCCGTCGTCCGGCTGGCGTCGATGCTGGCGGAGACCTTGCCCGCGCCGATCGACACGGTGATGTTCCTCAACTCCGGCTCGGAGGCGATCGACGGCGCGCTGAAGCTCGCCCGGCGCGTGACCGGGCGGCCGGGGATCGTGGCCTTCCGAGGCGGGTTCCATGGCCGGACGTTCGGGGCGACCAGCGTCACGACATCGAACATCAACTACCGGATCGGATACGAGCCGCTGCTGCCCGGGGTCTACTTCGCGCCGTTTCCGGCCGTCTACCAGGACTTCGACGGCGACGAGGAGCGCGCGACGACGGCCTGCCTCGCCATCCTCCACTCGCTGTTCGAGACGGTGATCGCCCCGACGTCCGTCGCCGCGATCCTCATCGAGCCCGTCCTCGGCGAGGGCGGCTACGTCCCGGCCCCGGCCGCGTTCCTCCAGGCGCTCCGGGCGCTCTGCGACGAGAACGGGATCCTCCTGATCGCCGACGAGGTCCAGACCGGCTATGGCCGGACGGGCCGGATGTGGGCGGTTGAGCACGCCGGCGTCGTCCCCGACGTCGTGGCGGTGGCGAAGGCCATCGCCAACGGACTGCCGTTGGCGGCGATCGCCACGCGACGCGAGCTCCAGGCACGCTGGGGCCGGAGTGCCCACGGGTCGACGTATGGCGGCAACCCGGTCGCGTGCGCGGCGGGGATCGCGGTCCTCGAGACGATCGCGGACGAGGGCCTCATCGAGAACGCCGCCCGCCGCGGCGAGGAGCTCACCGCGGGCCTCGCGCGACTGCAGGCCGAGGACGATCGGATCGGCGACATCCGCGGACCCGGGCTCATGATCGGGGTCGAGTTCGTGAAGGACGGCAGCCGAGCGCCCGACGGCGATCTGGCCACCGCGCTCGTCGCGCGATCCGCGGAGCTGGGCCTGCTCGTCCTGTCGTGCGGTGTTGCCCACCAGGTCGTTCGCTGGATCGCCCCCATCAATGTCACGTCGGCCGAGATCGGCGAGGCGGTCGAGATCTTCGGCGAGGCCCTCCGAACGGTCTGACGCGGAGGCGCGGACAAAGCGCTCGCGTGCTTGCTTCCCGGCCCACGGGAACGACCACGGAGTGGGTGCGCGTGGAAACGCCCGCCGGATGGCGGGCGCCTCACGATCGTTCGGTCAGGGGGACGGGCGTCGCACCCGTCGCGGTTCAGCGGTTCTGGGCGAGGAACTTCATGACGTCGTCGAGCCGGAAGCGACGATCGCCGCGCTTGCAGACTCGATAGAACGGAAGCTCGCCCCGATCCCCGAGCCGCTTCACGGTATTGACGTGCAGGTGGAGCATCTCGGCGACTTCGGTCGCCGTGAGCATCGGCCCGAGTTCGTTGACGGCCATGGACCCCATATGGTCGTTGCCTCTCTGTGGTCGCGTTGTTGCGCGTTTCGTGGCGTCCGCACCCGTGGGGTGGCCAGAGGTAGAGTGCGGCTCGCTGATGGGCGGAGCGTAGGGGTCGCGCCGATGGGTCGCCAAGCCGTACTTTGGGCTAGCCGCTGGTACCACGACGGATACGGAGACCGCCGATTCGCGGGCCTTGGCGGTCTCATGACGCTCTCATTGACCGAACCGATCGTTGTCATCGATCCCAGCCGTGGGTCGTCTCCCTCCTCCTCCGACTCACGGCCGGGACACCACTCTCCCGATACCATCGGCCCGGCGGCCGGCCTCGATCCGGCAGCGACGCACACGAACGAGGACGACGCCCCGATGAAGATCCTGCTCGTCGAGGACGACGAGCGCCTCAGTCGCTCGCTGGCGCGGCTCCTCGAGCAGGACCGCCACAACGTCGAGGTGGCCGGCGACGGCGAGACCGGGCTGGAGATCGCCCTCGGCGAGAACGGCATCGACGTCGTCGTGCTTGACATCGGCCTGCCCGACATCTCCGGGCTCGAGGTCGCCCGCCGCATTCGGCGGGATCGGCGCGACCTCGCGATCCTGATGCTCACCGCCCGCGACACCGTCGGCGATCGCGTGACCGGCCTCGACACGGGTGCCGACGACTACGTGGTGAAGCCCTTCGCCTACGACGAGCTCGCCGCGCGGCTCCGGGCCCTCGCCCGCCGGGCCGACAAGGCGACCCGCCTCGCCGAGCCGAAGCTCACCGCGGGCCCGATCGTCCTCGACGAGGCGACCCGGACGGTCACGGTCGGCGACGGTCGCGTCGACCTGAGCCCGCGCGAGTTCTCCCTGCTCGAGTCGCTTCTTCGCCACCCCGGCCAGGCTCTGAGCCGCGATCAGCTCCTCGACCAGGCCTGGCCCTTCGGGGTCGCTGTGACGCCCAACGCGGTCGACGCCTACATCCACTACCTGCGGACGAAGCTCGGCCGCGAGGGGGATCGGATCGAGACCGTCCGGGGTGTCGGCTATCGATTGAACGATGCCTGACGGCATCGCCGAGAGCGGCGGCGAAGCGTCCGATCGCCTGGCGTCGGCGGGCGATACGCGGCTGATCCGCAACGTCCGCCTCCGCCTCGTCGCGTGGAGCGGCCTGACGACGCTGCTCATTCTCGCCATCCTCGGCGTGGCGCTTTACGTGATCGCCGCCCGGACCCTCGAGGACAACGGGATCAAGCAGATCGACAACCGTGCCGCCGCGTTCCGGATCCACCCCGACCCGGGGGGCGGGCCAGGCCAGGGGTTCAGCTTCGGTGGCGGCTCATCGGGCACGTTCGCCCTCGTTGCGGACGACTCCGGGCAGCCGGTCGGCCGTGGCAGCATCTTCATGCCCGAGGGATTCCCGGTCGAGTCCGGCATCGACGCCGCGCGGACCGCCGGGGTCGACACCCGAACGACCGTCGTTGACGGCACGCCGATCCGGGTCCGGACCGAGAAGGCCGATTCGAACATCGGGACCGTGTACATCCAGGTCATCCAGGATCGGACCGCGGAGCAGCAGACGCTGGACGCGATCCTTCGCGTCCTGCTGGTCGGCGGCGGGATCGTCGTCCTCGTCGCGTTCGGGTTCGGTGCCATCTACGCTCGGCGGGCCCTCGTCCCGATCCGCGAGTCGTTGACCTCGCAGCGCGCGGCGCTCCGTCGCCAACGCGAGTTCGCGGCCGACGCAAGCCACGAGCTGCGGACGCCCCTCACGGTGATCCGTAGCTCGGTCGAGCATCTGCGACGGAGCCAGCGTGATCCTGCTCCGCCGACGCGGGAGGCGCTCGACGACATCGACGCCGAGGTCGGCCACCTCACGGCCCTCGTCGAGGACCTGCTCCTGCTGGCCCGTTCGGATTCCGGAGCGATCACCCTGGCCCGGACGACGGTCGACCTCGGCGACGTCGCCGCGGATGGGGCCGGCGCACTCGTCAAGACCGCAGGGGAGCGCGGCATCCACCTCTCGCTGGACCCCGAGCCGGCGATGGTCAGCGGCGACCCGGCGCGACTCCGCCAGCTCGTGGTCATCCTCGTCGACAACGCGATCCGGCACACGCCCCGCGGCGGCTCCGTGCGAGTGCGGGTCCGCGGCGACGCGCATGAGGCGGTCGTGGAGGTGGACGACGACGGTCCGGGGATCCTGCCGGAAGATATGCCCCGCGTCTTCGAGCGCTTCTGGCGCGCGCCGGGCTCGGCGACCGGCGGCACGGGCCTCGGCCTGGCGATCGCGAAGTCGATCGTCGATCTCCACGAGGGCCGCATCGAGGTGACGAACCGTCCCGAGGGCGGTGCCCGGTTCCTGGTCAAGCTTCCGGCGGCGGATCAGCCGGCCACGCCCGAGCGCGGGGAGACGCGCCGGGCGATCGCCCCCGCGGACCGTGGCTGATCGCGGCTGATCGCGGCTGATCGCGGCCGATCGCTGATCGTCGCCTGCGGCGGCCGGGATCCGTCTCAGGACCTTCTCACCGGCCGGGACTTGACTGGGAGCAACCCACCAGCCCGCCCGGAGTCCACCGAATGTTCCACGATCCACGTCCCGAGACCGCTCCCTCGACCGGCTCCTGGCCGACTCCGTCGGTGGATGCGCCCCATCGATCGTGGGACGACATCGCGGCCGGTCCCGTCGCGACGTCGCCGTCTCCGGCTGGCGCCGCGAGCCCGCAGCCCGCTGCCACCCCGGTTCGACCGCCCGAGACCGGCACGCGAGCACGCACGGTCCGGACGGTCTTCGCGGCGGCCATCCTGTCGGCCGCCCTCGCGTCCGGCTCGACGCTCGCCCTCGTCGGCCTGACCCAGTCCGCTCGAACCGCGGCCGTCATCCCGACCACGCCGGCCGCCAATGCCAACACCACCGCCTCGGCGTCGAATCCGACCACGACGATCGAGCAGGGCGACATCACCGGCGTCGTCGCCGCGGCCCGCAACTCGGTCGTGACGATCACCTCGGAGATCGCGACCGGTCGCGGCAGCTTCGGTGGCGGGACCGCGACGGGCGTCGGATCCGGCATCGTCATCACCGCCGACGGCTTCGTCCTGACGAACCGCCACGTCGTCGAGGGATCGACCTCGTTGAAGGTCACGCTCGCCGATGGCACGGACTATCCGGCCACGGTCGTGAAGGTCTCGTCCGATCAGGACCTGGCGCTCGTCAAGGTCGATGCGACCGGCCTGAGCCCGGCGAAGCTGGGCCAGTCGTCGGCGGTCGCGGTCGGCCAGACCGCGATCGCGATCGGCAGCCCGCTTGGAACGTTCACCGAGACCGTCACGAAGGGCATCGTCTCCGCGCTCGATCGGGAGATCCAGGTCCGCGACGAGCAGACCGGTCGACCCGTCACGCTCAGCGGCCTGATCCAGACCGATGCCGCGATCAACCCAGGCAACAGCGGCGGCCCGCTGCTGAATGCGGCTGGCGAGGTCATCGGGGTGAACACCGCGACCGCCTCGAGCGCCGAGGGTCTCGGGTTCGCCATCCCGATCGACAAGGCCGCGGACCTGGTAGCCCAGGCACGGACGGCGTCGGTCGCCTGACCGGCACCGGCATCGATCAGCTCGCCGAGAGGCCCCTCAACAGGGTGTCGACCACGCGGCGGGCCAGGTCCTCGTCCAGCGGGCCGCCGAACACGAGCCGGAAGTAGACCGGCCCCGCCAGCAGCTCTGTGGCGACCGATGGATCCGCATCGGCCCGAAGGTCGCCACGGGCGATCCCCCGCTCGACGACCCGGGCGATCTCCGCCCGACGAGCTGCCACGACGGATGAGCGGAACGGATCACCGATCGCGGGGTTGCCGGCGATCTGCGACAGCATCGCCCGGATCACGGGGCCGAACCGCGTCCGCGTGATCGCCCGGATCGGGTTCTCGATCGAGGCCAGGAGCTCCGCACGGGTGTCGCCTCTGTCTGGGATGGCCAGGTGCGGCTCTGCCAGCTCGAGCAGCAGATCGAGCGCGAGCGCCTCCTTCGATGGCCATCGCCGGTAGATCGCTCCCTTGCCCACCCCGGCTCGGGCGGCCACATGCTCGAGCCGGAGCCGGGTGAAGCCTTCCTCGACGAGGAGTTCGCGGGCCGCGTCGATGATCGCCCGATGGGCGACCTCGCTGCGCGGCCGGCCCGGCGCACGAGGCTGTGCCGGATGGCCCGGCCTCGCAGGCACGTTCGACCCCGACGTGGGACCTTCGGCTCCTTGTCTCGCAACCATCTGTCGGTTACGATACGGCTCGTACCGTATCAATGGCAAGGAGCCAGGTCATGTTCACCAATCAACAGCTGCTCGAGCGGATCGAGGATGCCGAGCGACTCACCCCGTTCTGCGACCAGTGCGGCGCGCCAACCGTCGTCGTCGAGTGTGAGGGCGCGCTGCTGCTCGAGTGCTCGGCGCTCGTCAATCGGCCAAGCCGCCTCCGGTCGCTCCTGACGCTCGACTTCGCGAGCCTGCACACCCAGCGTTCGATCGCGCAGCTTCCGATCGCCGCCTGAGACCGCCTGGCGCCGGCCCCTCAGCCGAGGTCGTCGGCCGGGCGATCCGTGGCCAGGACCGGGATCCGCTGGTCCGCCCAGCCGGTCCGGCGGCGGGACACGGTCGTCGCCGCGAAGACGGCGAGGAAGACACCCGCCTCGAGCAACACGATCGTCGCTCCCGACGAGACGTCCAGCCAGTAGCTGAGGTACATCCCGACCACCCCCGAGACGGCACCCATCACGGTCGAGGCGACGAGCATCCGGCCGAACGAGTCGGTCAGGAGGCGGGCGGTCGTGGACGGGATCACGAGCGTGGCCGCAATCAGGGTCACTCCGACGACGTTGATCGAAGCCACGATCGTCGCGGCCATCGCCAGGGCGAAGAGGCTGTCGGTCCGGCCGACCTCGACGCCCTGGATCGCGGCCACCTCGGGGTCGAAGGTCATGAACAGGAGCCGCTTGTAGAAGAGGAGGATGAACGCCGCGACGCCAACCGTGACGACTGCGATCACGATCAGGCTTGCCGGCGTCACCCCGAGGATGTTGCCGAACAGGGCAGCCTCGAAGTTCCGGGTGAAGCTCCGGGTCTTGCTGATCAGCGCGACGCCGACGGCGAAGCTCGCGGTCGTGATGATCCCGATCGCGGCGTCTGCCCCGATGCGCCGCCGGCGCGCGGTCGCGTTGATCAGGAGGGCCGAGACGAACCCCCAGAGCCCGGCGCCGATGTAGAAGTTGAGCGACGCCACGTAGGCGATGACGGCCCCGCCAAAGATCGAGTGCGACAAGCCGTGGCCGATGTAGCTCATCCGGCGGAGGACGATGTACACGCCGAGCATCCCGCAGAGCGCGCCGACGAGCAGCGAGGCGATGACGCCCTGCCGGAAGAACTCGAACGCGAGGGGGTCGACGATCAGGTTCATCCACTGTCCCCGTGGACGTGGTCGGCCCCGGCGTGCTCGTGGTGGGCGTGCTCGAAACCCTCGTGGTGATGGCGGAGGGCGTCGCGCAGTCGGTGCGGAGCCGCATCGGCCACGAGGATGATCCCGTCCTGGCGGACGACCCGGAGATCGGCGCCGTAGGTTCGGCCGAGGATCTCCGACGTGAAGATGTCGTCCGGATCGCCCTCGGCCACGATCGCGCCGTTGACGCAGACGACCCACGGCAGGTGCGCCGCAACCGTGTTGAGCTCGTGGGTCGTCATCACGATCGTCCGGCCCTCGCCGTTGAGGTCGGCGAGGAGATGCAGGATGTCGTCGCGCGTCTTGAGGTCGACGCCGGAGGTCGGCTCGTCGAGGAGGAGCAGCCGCGGCTCCCCGATCATCGCCCGCGCGAGGAAGACCCGCTGCTGCTGGCCGCCGGACAGCTCCCGGATGTGACGGCCGCCGAGCCCGCCGATGCCGAGTCGGTCGAGCAGCCGATCGACCGCGGCCCGATCCTCGCGCGACGCCCACGCCTGCCACGGCCGCTCGGACCAGCGGCCCATGAGAACGACCTCGCGAACCGTCGCCGGGAAGTTCCAGTCGACCGTCTCGAGCTGGGGCACCCAGCCGATCCCTTTCGTGGCCCGGCCGCCGACCGGATGGCCGTCGAACGTGAGCGAGCCGTCGATCCGCGGCACCGCTCCGACGATCGCCCGCAGGAGCGTCGTCTTGCCGGCGCCGCTCGGCCCGACGATGCCGACGAACGCGCCCTCCCGGATGCTCAGGTCGATGTCGCGGAGGACGGGCCGGCCGTCGTAGCCGCACGTGACGCCGGCGAACTGAACAAGGGGACGATCGCGCGCCGCGGCGGTCGACGAGGCGGCCCTGCCGGCGCTCGGACCCGACAGACCGGTCGTCGCGGTCATCGAGTGAACGTGTCCGACGGATCGAGCGGTTCGAAGATCGAGGGGTCGCCGCCGAGCGAACCCACGATCACCTGCATGTCGCTCTTCATCATCCCGAGATACGTGTGCTCGGCCGAGTTGGCGGGTCCGGGCGGCTCATCGTCGCGGAGCTTGTCGACGTAGGTCGCCCCTGATTCGCGGGCGATCTGCTCGAGGACGGGGCTCGGGAAGACCTCGGAACCGAACACCGCCGGCACGTTCTCGGCCCGGATCTGTTGGATCAATCGGGCAACCTCCTGCGGGCTCGGATCGGAGAAGTCGCTCGCCTGGACCGCCCCGATCACGGTGAAGCCGTACTCGCGCGCCCAGTAGGCCCACGAGTCGTGGTAGGTGAGCAGCTTGCGGTCCGGCGCCGGGACGGTCGCGACCGCCTTTCGGATCATGGCGTCCAGCTGGTCGAGACGGGCGGCGTACGCGCTGAAGTTGGCCGCATAGGTCGCCGCGTTGGCCGGATCGGCCTGGCTGAACCAGTCGCGCAGGAGCTCGGCGTAGCGGCGGGCGTATACCGGGTCCATCCAGAGGTGCGGGTTCGGGTCGCCCGCCGACGCGGGAAAGCTGAAGTCGAAGAGCCACTGCTCCTTCGTGATCGTGTCGTCGGCGAGCTGCCGGATCGGCGTCTCCGGTCGCTTGGACGCGTCCGCGAGCTCCAGCGTCGGCTGCTCGAGATGCAGGCCGTTGACGACGATGAGGTCCGCCTTGGCCAGCGTCTGCGCGTCCGACGGTGCGGGCTCGAACGTGTGGGAATTGGTCCCGTCGGGGATCAACCCGCGCAGCCGGATGCGGTCACCCCCGATGTTCCGGGCGATCGAGCTGATCGGGGCGACGGTCGTCGCGACGTCGAGCTTGTCCGGCTCCCCGGTCAGCACGTCCGACCAGCCGAGGAGGGCGCCGCCGGCCGCGGGCGACCCGCCCGATCCAGCCCCACTCGATCCCCCGGAGGCCGGCGCGCACGCCGTGGCAATGAAGGCCAGGGCAGCCGCAGCGGCGAGCGCGGCGATCGGGCGGGTGGATCGAGGGACCGAGAGCACGCAGCGAGGACTCCTGGGGCAGCGTCCGGCGAGATTCGCGGGTCTCGGCGGCATCTTATCGCAACACGTTGCAGATGCGTCCGATGTCTATACTTCGCGCGATGATCACGACTGGATCTCCCCCCGTTACGCGCTTCCCCGACGTTCGGGAGCACCTCCGCCGGGCCGGGATGCGATGGACGCCGCAGCGGCGGCTCATCCTCGAGGTCCTCGACCGGACGGACGGTCACGTCACGGGCAGCGATCTCGTGGAGCGCTGCCGGACGATCGATCCGGGCACCACGCCGTCGACGGTCTACCGGACCCTGCGGGTGCTCGAGGATGTCGGGCTCGTTCGCCACGCCCACGGCCTCGACGGGCGCGAGGAGTTCCACGTCCGGCCGCTCGCCGAGCACGGCCATCTCCATTGCGTCGGCTGCGGCAGCAGCTGGGAGATCGGGTCGGACGAGGCCGCCGCGACGATCGACGCGTTCCGGGGCGGCCGGGGGTTCGAGGTCGACCTGTCGCACCTGACGGTCGTCGGCCGATGCCGCGCCTGCGCCGCGGATGGGTCTGGCTCGATCGTCGCCGAACCGCGAGACTGATCGACGATGAGCTCCTGTCAGCATCTCTACGAGTCCCGCGACGTCGCGCCGACGGCGGTCGGCTGCCAGGAGTGTCTCGCCACCGGCGACACCTGGGTCCACCTCCGGAGCTGCCTCACCTGTGGCAACGTCGGCTGCTGCGACCAGAGCAAGAACCGCCACGCCTCGCGGCATTTCGAGGCGACCGGGCACCCGGTGGCGAAGACACAGCAACCCGGCGAATCCTGGCGATGGTGCTACGCCGACGAGGTCCTCGACGATCCGGACGAGCTCGAGATGGAAGGCGCCGACCTCGGCTGACCCTCGGCTGACCCTCGGCTGACCCTCGGCTGACCGCAGGTCGCCGCCTAGGCGGGCGGCGGCCCCAGCCGTTCGGGCTCGACGTCCGGGAGGCCCATCGCGCCCGCAAGATGCCGTGCGTCACTGGCCGGGCCCATGAGCGTCGCGGACACCTGGTTGTGCTGCCACAGAAGCCCCAGGAAGTACAGGCCCGGCACGTCGGACACGCCGCGGCGCTGCCGCGGGAACCCCTGCTCGTCGAGGATCGGCAGGTCGATCCAGCCATAGTCGAGGCGGTAGCCGGTCGTCCAGATGACGCTCGAGATCCCGGCGGCGGCGAGGTCGAGCTCGCGGACGTCCGGCGGATCGAACGCGAACGGGACGCGCTCGTCCGGTCCCGCGTCGATCCTGGACGCCTCGATGTATCGGTCGCACAGGTCGCGGAACCGTTCGTCGAAGAACGTGTCGGCCCGGCTGAGGTTCGTCCGCAGGTCGTCCGCAAGGGACAGGCGCTCGCCGGAGACGCCTTCGATCCGCCCGATCAGCGTCATGCCCGCGGCGGCGAACTGCCGCAGGTTCGTGTCGTGGCCGCCGCCGTGACCGGACAGATGCGGATTGCCCATCAGGCGCATCCGCGGATCGGGCAGCTTGTCGACGGTCGGGAGCGATACGCCCATGGCCTCACCGCCCGGCCCCAGGCCGTAGAGCCACCGGAACACGTCGTGACCGCGGTATCGTCTCGGGAACCGGCCCGCCGTCCCGACCGACAGGTGAACCGATCGACCGGCCTCCATGAGCTCTTCGGCGATCTGGACGCCCGATTGGCCGCTGCCGACGACGAGGACCCCGCCCGGCGGCAACCCAGACTGGCTCCGGTACTCATGGCTGTGGACCTGGGTCAGGCGTGCCGGCAGCTCGGCGGCGATCTCCGGCATCCGGGCCCGGTGGAAGCTGCCGGCCGCGACGACGACCTGGTCGGCATCGACCGCTCCGTCGGTCGTTTCCAACCGGAAGCCTCCGCCGGACCTTGCTGACAGCCGTTCGACGGCCGTTTCGAGCCGGACCGGCGCCTCGATCGTGGCCGCGTAGTTCGCCACGCGTGCGGCGATCTCGGCGCGGGGCATGAAGCCGTGCGGATCGTCGCCGCGGTAGGGGTCGCCGGGGAAGCCCGCGGTCCAGTTCGGCGTAACAAGCCGGAACGCGTCCCAGCGATCCTGCCAGCCACCGCCCAGCGTCGCCCGGCGCTCGAGCAGGACGTGCTCGCGACCGGCCTCGCGGAGGAACCAGCTCATCGTCAGGCCGGCCTGGCCGGCGCCGACGATGACCGTCTCGACCCGTGATGGACGGCTCATCGCCCCTCCTGATCCTCGCCCGATCCACGCGGCGCTCCTCCGGCGAGTATGCCTTCAGCTGTGGCGCCAGGTCGAGCGGAACGACGTGCCGCCGGCGGACGTGACCGAGGTGACTGCCTTCACGACGCCCGACGCGGTGGCCATGTCGAACCGGAAATGAGCCCAGCTCCGGTCGGTCAGGGTGCGGCTCGTCCCGTCGACGACGGCCGTGCAGTGGCTGAACGTGACGGTGCCGTAATCGGCGAGCGGCAGCACGTGTTGCCCGACGTCGGTTGTCGACGTGGAGGGAGCCTCGGCGATCCAGAGCGCAATCGCCGCCTCGGCCGATCGCTGCTTGGTGACCGCGAACGAGGCGCCGGTCGTCGCGTTCGTGATCGCCAGGCGCCACGCCGATCCCGTGACGCTCACAGTGGCGCGCATTCGGTCGCCTGGATGGATCGCCATCTTGATCGGCACGGTTCGCAGCGGGAACATCTCGTACCAGGCGTGGTAGGTCGGTGCGCTGCCACCGTTGCAGTGGGCCAACGTGCCGAGCTGCTGCAGGAAGTTGCCCGTCGGATCCTCGATGCCGACCCAGAACCCGGCATCACGCTCCGTCGATCCGGAGCAGCGGGCCTTCGGCTCGACCCATTCGCCGTGGACCTCCGAGACCGACGAGCCCGGGAGCGTCGCCCCGTACCCCGAGTAGAACGTCGAATCGATCGTGGTCGGGTAGCCGTAGTTCGCGAGGGTCGTCGGCGCCGTCGAGCGGGGCCGCGGCGTGATCGTCGGCCCGGGCGTCGGGTCCGGCGATGCCGGCTCGATCGGGTCGAGGGCGACCCGGATCGTCTCCTCGAGGCCGTTGTAGCCGAGCGGGGTCCGGATCGAGAGGACGTAGGGTCCCTCGGGTGGGACCTGGAACGTGACCCAACCGACGGCCTCGTCGGCGCGTCGGAGGCTGCCGTAGGCGAGCGCAGGCTGCTTGCCCGGCGTCTGCGCGCTGAACACGCCGCCGGCTCCATCGAAGATCTGGTAGTTCTGGAAATCGAACGTCGTGTCGTTCTTCAGCGCCTCGACGCGGACGCGGACCGCGAGCCCGCGCCGACCCGACGCCGATGGGTCTCCCCAGTCCTCGACCCGCAGGACGGTGTGAGCGGCGAGCCCCACGATCGCGACTCGTTCCCCCACCCGGTGCAGCGGCTCGGGGTCGGTCGACGCCGAAGCGCGCGGTGGCGGCGAGCCCAGTCGGTCCGCGACGACCGCCGACGCGGACGGCGTGGTCGCGGCCGAGGCCGAGGCCGGATCGCGGGTCGCGGTCGCACCGGCGAGCAGCGTGACCCCGACGAGGACGACCCCGGACAGCGCGACGATCCCCAGCGCCGCCACGATCCTGCCCGGGCGAGCGGGGGGCGGCGGAGGCGGCAGCGGCGGCGTTGACTCCCCCATGAAACCTCGATGTCCTCGACGTGCCGGCGAGAGCGTCCCCGGCAGGATTCGAACCTGCGACCTTCCGCTTAGAAGGCGGTTGCTCTGTCCACTGAGCTACGGGGACGTGCCTCCGGCAGTCTAGCGAGCCTCCGCACGCCGATCGTTCCTGCACGAATACGTCGAATGAACCATCCGCCTCGGGACCTAGGTCATCCTGTGCGGAGGAAGGTGAGCGGATACCGTCCGTGGGCGATGACGACACTGCGCCTGCCCATGTCCACGCAGCGCGCCCGATCCCGGTCCTGGCTCGCGAGCAAGACCGTCCGTCGCCTGGCGGCGGACCCGCTCGTCCTGCTCAGCCTCGGGCTCGTCGTCGGCGCACTGCTCGTCGGCGCGGTCGACGACAAACGCGACGACACCCGTCTCGTCGCGATCAGCATCCTGTTCCTCGCCGCCCAGGCGATCGCCGCGCTCTCTGCGCCCTATCTCCACCCCTCGTCCGCCCAGCGGACGATGATCACGACCGGCCGCTTCGGCCTCGCGATCCTGTACGTGACCGTCGCGACGGGCCTGATCGGCGACGCGTCGTTCCGCCCGACCGCCGCGCTCTATATCCCGATCGTCGCGCTCGCTGCGGCCCTCGGGACGCGCCAGGCCGTGATCGTCGGCGTCTCGGCGATCACGATCTACCTGCTGCCGATCGTCTACGCCACGCCGGAGCACCTCGTGACGAACACACAGCGGGCGATCGCGCTCGGCGCCACGACGATCCTCCTGTCGATCGGGACGCGGCGGACGGTGTCCGCCCTGACCGTCACGGTCCGCCGGCTCGGGACCGCCCTCGCCCATGACCGACGTCGATCACGGCAGCTCGCGGCCGTCGAGAGCGTCGGTCGGCTGCTGGCGGCGACCGGACCCTCGTCGGAGACCCTCGACCGGATCGTGACCCTGCTTCGCGGGGACCTCGGCTACGACTTCGTCTCCGTCTATCTCGGCTCGACGACGAAGATGCGCCTGGCCGCCCAGGGCGGCTACGACACCTGGATCGAGGAGTTCGATAATTCGACCGGGGTCATCGGCCGGGTGATGCGGACGAAGGCCGTCGCCTGGGTCCCCGACGTCTCCGAGGACCCCGACTATCTCAGTGCCTCCGGCAACGTCCAGGCCGAGATCAGCGCACCGCTCCTGGTCGAAGGCGAGCTGATCGGGATCGTCAATGTCGAGGCACGGGCCACGGCCGACCTGGACCGGAGCGACGTGAACACGATGACCCTCGTGGCGGATCGCCTTGCCTCGGCGCTCGCGTTGGCCGGCGAGCGGGAGCGGCTGGCCGACCGGGCCGAGCTGTTCCGTCGCCTGACGGCGTTCGCCGTGGCGATCAACGGGACGCTCGACCCCGACCGACTGAACCAGTCGATCGTCGACGAGGTCCGATCAGTCGTGGCGGCCGACTCGGTCGTCCTGACCGTTCTCGATCGTGCCACGTCGCAGTACCTCATCCGGGCGCTGGTGCCGGCCGACCCGACCTACCTCGGCATGCGCATCGAGCACGGCGAGGGCCTCGCCGGCCGGGCCATCCGCGATCGCGCCCTCGTCGTCGACGATCAGTTCGATCCCAGCACGAGCTCCGTCGTCCGGGCCGGCGGCGGTTCCCTCAGCCCGCTGGCGGGTGCCGCGGCGCCCCTGATCCGGGACGACGTCGTCGTCGGTGCGCTGACGATCCTCCGGTTCGACGTGGAGCGGCCGTTCGCGCCCGACGAGCTCGAGGCAGTGCCGATCCTCGCCGGTCTCGTTGCGCTCGCCGTGACGAACACGTTCCTCCATGCCGAGGTGACCGAGCTCTCGATCCGGGACTCGTTAACGGGCCTGTTCAACCGGCGCTATCTCGACGCCACGATCGCCCGCCTCGAATCCGCGCGTCAACGGCGCGCACCCGACGACCGCGGCCGGGCGGCCGTGGTGATCTTCGACCTCGATCACTTCGGAGCCTTCAACAAGCAGCACGGTCATCAGACCGGCGACCAGGTCCTGGGTGCCTTCGCCGACATCATCCGGAAACGGTTCCGCGGCGGCGATGTCGTGGCCCGGTACGGCGGCGAGGAGTTCCTGGCCGTGCTCGACGGGGCGACGCTCGACCAGGCCCACTCGATCGCCGAGGAGATCCGGACCTCCTTCGCCCTCGTCCACATCAATGGCAAGGACGGCGGTCGGCTTTCGGCAACCGTTTCGGCGGGGTGCGCCGCGATGGGCGCGGACAACGACCGCTTCGTCGACATCATTGCCCGCGCCGACGTGGGCCTGGTCATGGCCAAGCGAGCCGGCCGCAACCGGGTGATCGTGGCCTGACGATCGCGGGGCCGGTCGGCCCCGATCGGCCCGAATCCCCGTGCTATGCTCCGCGGCCCGTCGGCGAGGAGGCGACTACCCAGGGATGGCGAGCACGCGCAGCACGGTCAGCCCGGCCCAGCTCGAATTCGGGTTGCCGGTCGGTCCCGACGCGTCGCCGCTCGCCCTGCCCGTCCTCTCGATCGCGCCCGAGTGGAAGGACCAGCAGCGCCTCTGGGGCCACGCGTTCCACCCGATGTGCTCGTACCTCGCGAGCTTCCCGGCCGCGCTGAGCCATGCCTTCATCGGCCGGTACTCGCGACGCGGCGACATCGTCCTCGACCCGTTCTCCGGCCGGGGGACGACGCCCCTGCAGGCCTGCGCCGAGGGCCGGATCGGCGTCGGGAACGACCTCAACCCGTTCGCCCATCTCCTGACCGCCGCCAAGGTCGAGCCGGCGACCCGTCCCGAGGCGGCGACGCGTGTCGCGGCCCTGCGCCTTGGCTGGGCGGCGTCGAGCGCCGGCTGGCTCGAGCTCGCGGGCCGCGTCGTCGCCACTGACGGGTCGGCCGGTGACGTTCTCGTCCCGGCCGCCGGGAGCGGCGCCGACGGCCCGGCCGTCGAACGGGTGCCCGCGGAGGTCGCCGTCGCGTTCCATCGCCGGACGCTGGCCCAGCTCCTGTTCGTCCGATCCTCGCTGCGCCTCGCGAACCGCACCGACCGGTTCCTCGCCGCGGCTCTGACCGGCATCCTCCACGGCAAGAGCGCGTCCTACCTGTCGGAGCTGATGCCGAACACGTTCAGCATGGCGCCGCGGTACGTCCGCGACTTCGCCGCTCGGACCGCCTTCGCGTCACCCGACCGGGACGTCTTCAACGGCCTCGAGCGCAAGCTCGGCCGGCTCTACCGCGATCCCCTGCCCTCCGCTTCGGGGATCGCGCTCCTGGGGGATGCTCGCGACGCGGCGGCCCGGACACGCGAGGCGCTCCGCGGGCGGGGCCTGCCCGACCGGGCCCGACTCGTCGTGACGTCGCCGCCGTATCTCCGCGTCGTCAAGTACGGCTATTACAACTGGCTCCGGACCTGGCTGCTCGGCTTCGACGCCCGGGCGATCGATGCCGTCCTCGACGACGCCCATCACCGCGAGCCGTACCTCGCGTTCCTGCGCGACGTCCTGGCCGACATGCGCGCGGTCCTCGCGGACGACGCGATCGTCGTTCTCGTCATCGGCGATGTCGAGACGGACCGTGGCCGGCCGATCCGGGGGGCCGTCGGGTTGGCCGAGCGCGTCTGGGAGAGCGCCGCCGAGCCCGAGGGCTATCGTCTCGCTGGGATCGCTCTCGACGACGTGGCCGCCCAGCGGAAGATGACCAAGCTCTGGGGAAGCGAGGCAGGCCGCGCAACGAAGACCGATCGGATCCTCGTGCTCGGCGCGACCGAGTCGGGACGGCGCCGGGCCCTCGCGGCCTCCGGGACGCCGATCGACTGGGACTGGCCGCCGCGCGGCCTCCGCGCCCTCTGACGGCCCGGATCGGCGGAGATGGTCTCGCTCCTCCATGCCGCGCTCGCCGCGCTGATCGCCCTGGCGAGCGCCCTGATGTGGGGCGTCATGTCGAGCCGGACGAGCGACGTCGGCACGATGGGCCTGGTCGGGCTCGAGCTGATCCTGCTGCCGCTCGCCGGCGCCGTCATCCTCGGGCTCCTCTTCCGCGGTGTCGGTCGAGGCAACACGATCCTGCGGTCGGCCGACGCGGCGAGCATCGTGGTCGGAGTCGTCGGCCTCTCGACGGTCGCAGGCTCGATCCAGTGGCTCATCGCCGTCTCGATCGTCACGCTCGCGACGGCAGGGCTGCTCGTCACGTTCCTCGAACCGGCGCCACGTCGAGGGGGCTGGCGGAGCCACTGACGTGACGCGGGGGCCCGCTAGAATGCCGCCATGAAGGTGATGTACCACCCGTCGGACCTCGCGTCGATGGATCCGCTGGTCCTGATGAAGAACCTGGATCACGTGCGGATGACGAGCCGCCGGCTGTCGTACATCCTCCAGCAGCAGCTCCACCTCTACACGCCCGAGGCGAACCAGATCCGCGAGCAGATCGACCGATACGTCGAGGCCGAGCGCCAGATCGAAGGCGAGATGGCGAGGCGCCGCATCCGCGCGTAGCCTGCAAATCCTGATCCCCGTTGCTCGACGGAAGGGACGCCGCAAAGGGCAACGACTGTCAAGACGGTGGCCCATCGCCGGTCTCATGCTCGCGGCGATCCCGTTCGTCGCGACGGTGCTCGCACCAGTCCCCGGTCGCGACGACTTCCTCAGCGGTAGATCGTCCACGCGACTGCGTTGATCGCACGCAACGGCGTTCATCGCACGCGACTGCGTTGATCGCACGCGACTGGATTCGTCACACGCGACTGCGTTCGTCGCGGCCGGGCGGTCAGGGCAAGGCGAAGCCGAGCACCGGAGCGCAGGCCCTCCGAGGTCCGAGGCGACGCTCCGCCGAGCCATCGGCCCGAGGATGCGAGGAGCACAGGCTTCAACGCGGCTCTGGCCGCCCCGCCGGCCAAAAAAGGGCCCCCACCCTGACCGGTGGGGGCCCTGCGTCCAATAAACGACGCGGACAAGATCCGAGGTCTGTCAGGCGCCGGCGAGGGCCAACCTGATCGTTCCGATTCCCGGGGTCGCGACCTCTTTCGTCTCCGGGTCGGCCACCGCGTCGTGGGGCGACGAGGCGGCGATGACGTCGTCATCGGTCGGGGTGGCGGCGTGGGCCTCCGCATCCGCGACCACGAGGGACGCCCGGATCGCGGCAGCGGTCCGGCGGCGCCGTTCGACGTCCTCGGCCACGACCCGTGCGACGAGGACCGCGAGCGCCGGCATCTGGAAGAGGCCGAACCCGATCCCGATCGACGCCAGCTCTTCCGGGCCGTAGCCCTGGTACAGCCCGCGACCGGCGACCGCGCACATCTCGTCGTAGAGCTCCGGCCATCCGACCCGTCGACGGCGATAGCAGAAGCGAACGAACTCGATCGCCTCAGGATCTCCGTGGGCTTGGGTGGCGGCGGCGAACGCACGTCCGCCAACGTTCGTGCCGTCCATCGATGGCCGGTCCTCCATTCCTCCAACGCTCGGCACCACGAACCAGCCGCCCGACGACCGACGAAGCAGAATCGGTCGCAGACGCCCCGTGGAGACCCATCGGCCGGGGGTCCGTCCCTCCCGGAGAGCTCTCGACGGCGCGATGGACCCGTATCGTAGGGCCGCGGGGGTCCGCGTTGAAGATGGTTTGTCCACCATCTCGTCCACGAAGTTGTCCACACGAACGGGCGTTCATCACCCGTTCGGCCTACCTCGTGCCTAGACCGGGCCCGGACCGCTCGCTCGGCTGCAGAACCCGAGATCGCGGGCCGTCCCGATCGAATCAGGCGGCGCGACGATGGACGCCGAGGCCGGGCTCGTCGCCGAGGACCCAGCGGCAGGCCGCGTCGAGCTCGAGACCGGTGAAGGGGTCGTCGGCCAGCAGCAGGTTGCCATCGAGGTCGACCCACTCCGCCAGAGACGCCGCGGCCGCGGACGCGGCGATCCCCACCGATGTCTCCTCCATGCAGCCGAGGAACGACTGGAAGCCGAGCTCCCGGGCTCGGGCCAGCATCCGCGCCGCCGGTCCGACCCCACCGCATTTCGCCAGCTTGACGTTGACGCCCGCCACGACGCCGACGAGGCCCTCGAGATCGTCGATCGTGACGGCGCTCTCGTCGGCGACGATCGGCAGCGACGAGCGCTGCTGCAGCCAGGCCAGGTCCCGGATCGCGTGGCGCGGGAACGGCTGCTCGATCAGCTCCACCCCGAGTCGCTCGAGATCGGGCAGGATCGCGATCGCGTCTTCCCGCGACCAGCCCGTGTTCGCGTCGATCCGGATCGGGCCGGCGAACACCTCGCGGACTGCCCGGAGGGTGGCGACATCGTCCGGCCCGCCGACCTTGATCTTCAACGCCGGGAACCGGCCGGCGCGGCGGGCTCGCTCGGCGACGACGGCCGGCGCATCGATCCCGAGCGTGAAATCGGTCGGCGGGATGGTGGCCGAGAGTCCGAGGAGACGGTGGACCGGCAGTCCGAGCACCTTCCCCGCGAGATCGTGCAGCGCGATGTCGATCGCGCACTTCGCGGCCCCGTGATGGGCGATCGCCTGCGCCATCGCCCTGCCGGCCGTGACGAGCCCGGATGGGCTCAGCTCCGGCTCGCCGGTCGCGGCGAGCAGGAGCGGCAGCACGGCCGCCATCGTGTCGGACGTCTCGCCGTAGAACCGATCCGGATAGCCTTCGCCGAGCCCGACGATCCCCGGATGGCGGTCGTCGCGCAGCTCGACGACGACGGTCGTCACCGCGTGGCCGGCGCCGTGATCCGATCGGGCGATCCGGAACGGGTCGCGGAGCTCGAGGTGCAGGACCTCGCGATCGAGATGGAGCGCCACTCAGCCCGCCTGGACCCAGGGCAGCGCGTCGACGGCACGCTCGATCTCGGCCCACAGCGGCCCGGCACCGAACCGGACCGGGTCGTCCACCGGCAGCCCCGTCTCCGCGCCGACTCGGGCGATCTCCGCGCGGGCATCGGCCGGCGAGGCGATCGCCGACGTGTTCAGGGCCACGGCGACGATCTTCGACGGCGCGACCAGGCCCGCGACGCGCTCGTGGAGCTCGATGAACGGCCCGAGCCGCGCGATCGGGAACGACGCCTCCGGCAGGTGGTCGAAATCGTGTTCGGTGTGGCCCGCCTTGTGGACGAGGATCATCGCCTGGGGTGTCGCGCCGTGGATGAGCGCCAGCGTCACCGACGAGTACGCGGGGTGGTCGAGCGAGCCCTGGCCTTCGACGAGCACCCAGTCGCCGCGACGCTCGCCTTCCTCGACCATCCACTCGACGGTGCCCTGGGCGAAGTCGCTCACGAGTCGGTCCACGGCCGCGCCCCAGCCGTCGATCATGATCCCGGTCTGGCCCGTCGGGACGAAGGCGGCCGACCGGCCGGCGGCGCGGGCGGCCGCCCGAAGCTCCAGGGCGACCGACATCTTGCCGATCGCGCAATCGGTGCCCACCGTCAGGATCACGCGCTTGCCAGGCCCGTGCCGGCGCCCGACGGCCGTCTCCATCCGCTCCGGCGGCCGGCGATAGTCGACGATCCGCGTTCCCGCCGCCACTGCCGCGGCCGCGAGCTCCGGGTCGTCGCCGAGGAACGTGTGCAGCCCCGAGTGGACGTCGAGGCCCGACCGGATGGCGGCGAGGATCGTCGCCCGCCAGCTCTCCGGCAGCCGCCCGCCCGTCGGCGCGATCCCGATCAGGAGCGTGTCGGGGCGTGGCTGGCGGGCGAGCGCCTCCGAGAGGGTCGCCACGATCGGGATGTTGCGCCCGGGCAGGATCGACGAGACGTTGCCGCCGGCCTGGGTCGAGTCGATGACCGCCACGACCTCGTCCGGTCCGTAGCGGATCACGCCCACCGCGGTCTTGCCGTGGTGGAAGCCGAACTGGCCCTCGGCGAGGATCGCGAGGCGACGTCGACTCCTCGAACGGACGGGCGCGTCAGACACGCCCGGAGTCTACGGAAACGACGTCGCTCTCGGGCGGCGGGCGCAAGCACGTCCGCCTACGGGCAGTCGATCACCTCGAATCCATCGATGACGAAGCCGATCTCAGCGGACTGCGTGATTGCGGGCGTGAAATTGGTGATGCCGTCCGAGACCAGGCCCGAAGCAGCCGCTTCGCGGCCGGAGCCCTTCCAGCGGTTGAGGACGTGGCAGCCACCGCCGTAGAGGTCGTTCGTATTGCTGTGGTCGCGCCGGATGTCACTCGTTGCGGTCCAGTTGACGTTCACGGTGACATCGAAGATGTCGCCGGTGTCGATGTTGGTGAGCGGGATCGTGGTCCGCAACGACGCCCAGAGGAACTGATTGGAGACCTCGAAGTCCGCGGCTGCGAGCGTGTCCGTCTCGCCAACCGCCTGCAGGAGCGTCGTGCCCGTGCAGGCATTGAATTCGAAGACGTTCACCGCGGCGATCCCGGTCGTTGTCCCTCGGCCGGGAAGGAGCTGGTCCGTCGGACGATTGGCCGTGACGAACGAGTCCGTCTCGACACAGCCCGACGGATCGATCGACGAGAACGAGGCATTGACGAGCGGCCCGCGCAAGTTCTCGACCGTCACCCGGTCACTTGCCGCGCTGGCCACCGACCATGGGATCAGGACCAAGAGGCCGAGGCTCAGGATCGCGAGGGGGCGTTTGACGAGGCGCATCGCAGTGACTCCTGTGCGGCAGCCAGCGGCCACCTCCACTTACGTACACGTTGGAGGTCGGCGGAACGCACGGACCAACACGGATCAGGGTGCTGTCCGCACCTGTGCGCCTGGGGACTCGTCCGCCGCGCGCCTCGAGGCGGTGTCCGCTTCCGGAGCCCGTCACCAGGGTCGGGACGTGACCAACCGGCGAGGGCTGGTACCGCATACCGGACGTCCAGTGAGCCGTCTCATGCGTCTCAGCCGCGATCGGAAACGCCTGCCAAGAGACGCATGAGACACAAGAGGCGGGAGCCAGAAGGGCTCCGATCAGGGCTGCCGGCCGTTGGCTCACGGCCGACCGGCCAGCGCGATGGTGGCTGGGTGGCTCCGCCTTACCCGCGATGCGCGTGATCCGGCGGCGGAGGTCAGCTTTTCGCGACCTTGGCTGTGTCGGCGCCAACCGCCTCCCTCAGTTCTGGCATCTCGTCTCCATCGGCCGATTCGGATACGAGGCCGAGACGTACCGCGATCGCTGCAATCTCCGCGCGGCCGTTCGCTCCCAGCTTCGACTTGATGTTCGAGACGTGGACGCTGGCCGTCTTCTCGCTGATGAATAGGTCGGTGGCGATCTCCCGGTTTGTGCGCCCCCGGGTGAGGCGATCCAGGACGTCTTGTTCGCGTCGCGTGAGCGTGAACGGGATCGGGTAGCCGACCGGCGAAGCGGCTGGCTTTCCGTCGGATGCCGCGGACCGGCGTTCGAGGTCCAGCCGTGAACGAGCTGCCAGGCGCTCAATGTCGCGCTGGAGGAGAGTGGCGCCGAGGTCGCGCGCGATCCGGTACGCACTCGAGGCCGCAGCCTGCGCCGCGGTTCGAGGTCCGCGCGCGAGCAGGCGTGCCTCGGCCTCGCGGAACCGGCTGTAGGCGGCGTCGTATGGATGCTGCAGCCCGTCGGCAGCGATCGCCGCGCTCGCCCATGCCTCGGCGCTCGAGCGACCGATGAGCCGGCTCAACTCGGCCTTTCCCAGTGCAACGTCGAGGGCAAGGTGATCGTCGCCGCCACCGGGCAGCGCGCGGACCAGTGCGGCGTGATGGTCGAGCCGGGCGTCGAACTCGCGTCCGATCACGAGCGCCTCGTCCAACCCGGCCGAGTCGCCGAGCGGGCGAGCCACCTCGGCGAGGTCCGCCGCGGCACGGATGGCGAGACGGTGGCAGACGCGCATGTGGACGTCCCGCTCCGGCTGGGCGGAGCGCGCCAGGCTCTCGCGCACAGACTCAATCGCCTCGGACGGCCGTCCGCGCGCGATCGAAAGCAGGGCGATGCTCGAGTACAGGTCGGTCCATCCGTAGGCGGTCGCGCTGAAGTTCTGGCACATCAACAGCACGGTCTCGAGATGGTCGGCAGCGGAGTCCAGGCTGCCTCGGCCGAGATCGAGCAGAGCTCTGGCGCCGTGCGCCATCACGCCGGGCAAGCCCAGTGCGCCTCCTTCGAGGGCGGCGTCGATCCAGTCGTCCGCCTCGGGCCAGCGTCCGAGCAGGAAGGCCGACAGGCCTCGGACCGCTCGCAGCGCGACCCCCAAACCCTCGGTTCCCCAACGGGCACTCTCGGCGATCGCCTCATCGGCAACCTTGCATGCCTCGTCAAGATCCCCCGACCAGTGGAGTGCGAGCGCCAGCTCGCTGGCGATCTCAGCGGCGCCCGAGAAGTCACCGACAGAGCGCGCAAGCGTCAACGCCTGGCGCAGGGTTCGCACTCCGGACTCGGCATCTCCGACGGCGGCGGCATTGCGGCCGATGCAGCCCAACGCGCGGATCTCGGCCTCGGCCGAACCGACGAGCCGCGCCGTTGCGAGCGCTTCCTGGGCGAAGCGGTCGGACTCATTGAAATGGCACTGCAGCCCAAGCGCGTGCGCCAGGATGCCCAGCACCTGGGCTCGCGCCACTGAAGGCGGGTCGATCGGTAGAAGGTCCAGGGCACGAAGGGCGACCGGCTGCGCGGCGTCTGGGTTGCCGGCACCGAGGTGAAACTCGGCAAGGCGCTCGAGCAGGGCGCCGGTGCGCATCGCGTCCGGCTCGAGGGTCGAATCGTTGTCGATGGCGGCGTGCACCAGCACGATCGCGCGGTCATATGCACCGGTCAGGGCTGCCGCCTCGGCGGTACGCAGCGTCAGCTCCCGCCGCGTCATCCCCTCGAGCGACTTCGTCCCGGGCGGCCAGAGGCTCAATGCAAGGTGGTAGTGGGCGAAGGCGTTGCCGAACGCGAACATCCGCTCCGCGGCGCCGCCGGCGCGCAGCATGGCCGGCAGCGCCCGGCCGGCGTCGCGCGCCTCGTACCAGTGGTGAGCGAGCTCGGACGCGACCGCCGCGTCCATCTCGGCGTCGCCGTCAAGTTCGTCAACGGCAGCTGCGACCGCGGCATGGAGCGCCAGCCGCTCTCCGGGCAGGAGCTCGTCGTGGACCGCCTCGCGCACCAGGTTGTGGCGGAACTGCATGACCTCGTTGTCGCCGGCGAGCAGGAGGTGGCGCTCGGTAGCCTCTCGGAGCGATGCGGCGATCTGGGGCGGCTCCATCCGGGTCACGGCCGCGAGGACGTCGTGGCGTGCGGACAGACCTGCCACGGCAACCACGCGCAACAGATCTCGGGACGCCGTGGAGAGGGCACCGACCCGGGCCAGCAGCGTCTCCCGGAGGGTGAGACCGATGCGCTCCTCGCCCCGCTCCGCGACGGCGAGGAGCTCCTCGGTGAAGAAGGCATTGCCGCCACAGCGGTCGTGGAGGCGCGCCACGAGCGGGCGATCCGGTGGATGGCCCAGGATGCCCGCCAGCTGATCGTGTACCTCGACCCGGGTGAACGGGGCGAGCTCGAAGCGCTCGACCTCTCCGCTCCGCCCCAGCTCGGCGAGCAAGGTCAGGAACGGATGGCGTTCATTGAGCTCGTCGGTGCGATACGTCCCGACCACCATCACCCGTCCCTGGGTGAGGTTGCGTACCAGGAAGCGGAGCAGGTCGCGGGTCGACCGATCGGACCAGTGAAGGTCCTCCAGCGCGATGACGGTGACGGCATCGGCGGCGATTCGCTCGATCAGCCCGAGCACCTGGAGGTAGAGCCTGGACTGCGTCGCCAACTCGAAGGCGGCGGCCGGCGCATCGCCGGCTCCGTCAGGCTCGAGGTCGGGAATGAGCTGCAGGACCGCGGATCGCGCGGGCCCGACGATGCGGTCGAATTCGGTCGACGGCAGTGACCTCAGCCACGGGCGGAGGGCGGCGACGAAGGGGTCGTACGGGCGCGCTGCGTCGCCGAGGTCGACGCAGCCGCCTGCGAGGACACGAGCCGCCGTCGACACGGCGCCCGCCTGGAACTCAGCGAGGAGGCGAGTCTTCCCCACTCCCGCCTCGCCACCGACGAGGACCATGCCGACCGTTCCGGCCCTGGCGTTGTCGAGCACGGCGTGCAGCCGTTGCAGCTCTTCTCCGCGGCCGACGAAGACGGGGCTCGAGATGCGCGCGGTCACTCAGGGATTATCCGACCACGCCGAGGGAATTTGCGACCGCGTACCGGATCGCGTAAGGAACGCTGCCGCCGGCAACTAAGGAGCGTCCCATTGTCGTGGGTCCAACGGCGACATACCCTCCCGGCAGCATCGCAGACGAATCGGAGGACCCATTCATGAACGCGTCGAGCAGCCCGATCCCCGATGTTCAGATGGACCTCGTCGGACAGGACTGCGCGACATTGACACCGATCATCGCGGCGCGGATGCGCCAGCTGCCCAGCGGGCAGGTCCTCGAGGTGATCTCCGATGATCCGACGGCACGGACTGGCCTGGCATCCTGGTCCAGGCTGACCGGCAATCCCCTGGTGGCGATCGTCGAGGACGGTCCGGGGCGGACCCGCTATTACCTGCGTCGCAAATAAGGCCGGAGGACAGAAGTCGAATGCCGAAGTTCATGGCGCAAGCGACACACGGGCAGGACGATCAGGAGCGAGCGACGCTGCCGTTCATCATCGCCAACGTCGCTGCATCGGCCGACCAGGAAGCCATCGTCCTGCTGACGATCGAGGGCGTCTGGCTCGCGACGAAGGGCTATGCAGACACCATCCACCATGAGGGACTGCCGCCGCTTCGCGAGGTGCTCGACTCGCTCCTGGCCAGCGGCGGGCAGGTGTGGGCCTGCAGCGCCTGCACGAAGCCGCGCGGCATCACCGACGGCGACCTGATCGCCGGCGCCAAGATCGTCACGGCCGCCAACTTCATCGAAGAGGTGGCGAACGGCGCGGCGGTCGTGAGCGTCTAGGCCGCGGCGAGAGGGGGACGGAGATGGGCGCGACGGTCGCGGCTCG